>CANJRI010000028.1 GCA_947476555.1 Caulobacteraceae bacterium | reverse complement strand
TCCAGCTCATGTCGGTGACGTGCAGCAGGCCGTCGATGCCGCCCAGGTCCACGAACGCGCCGTAATCGGTGATGTTCTTGACCACGCCTTCGCGGACTTCACCCTCTTGCAGCTGCGACACCAGTTCGGTGCGCTGCTCGGCGCGGGCTTCTTCCAGGATGGCCCGGCGGGAGACGACGATGTTGCCGCGCGGACGGTCCATCTTGAGGATCGCGAAGGGTTGCTCGCGGCCCATCAGCGGGCCGACGTCGCGAACGGGACGGATGTCGACTTGCGAGCCGGGCAGGAAGGCCGAGGCGCCGCCCAGGTCGACGGTGAAGCCGCCCTTCACGCGGCCGACGATGGCGCCCATCACCGGCTCGTTCTTCTCGTAGACGGCTTCCAGGCGCGTCCAGGCTTCCTCGCGGCGGGCCTTTTCGCGGCTCAGCACCGCCTCGCCCATGGCGTTCTCGACGCGCTCCAGGAACACCTCGACGTTGTCGCCCACGGCCAGGGTGACCTTGCCATCCTCGCCGGCGAATTCCTTCACGGGCACGCGGCCCTCGGTCTTCAGCCCGACATCGATGATGGCGATGTCCTTCTCGATGGCCACGACCTTCCCTTGGACCACTTGGCCTTCCATGAAGTCGCGTCCGCCCAGGGACTCGGTGAGCAGGGCTTCGAAATCGTCGCGGGTGGGATTGAGGCTCATATCGTCAGCCATGGTGTTCTTTCGTCTCGAATGACCTGAGGGGTCCGCGCCATCGGCTACGGACGGAGTCCCCACGTCGGGGTTGAAGGGTTCTGGAACTGCCCGCGGCCGTCAGAGGGTAAGGCGCGGTTGGATTTGCTTACTGGGAGCTTTCCCAGCGCGCGCGCGCCGCCTCGACGATGCGGCGGGCCACATCGAAGGCGTGCTCTATAGTCATTTGGGACGTATCGAGCAAGACGGCGTCCTCGGCGGCCCGCATGGGGGCGCTCTCGCGTCCCCCGTCGCGGGCGTCCCGCTTGCGGATGTCGGCCAGCACATCCTCCAGCGACACCGGCTCGCCCTGGGCTGTGAGCTGCTTCCAGCGCCGCTCGGCGCGGACCTCCGGGCTGGCGGTGACGTAGAGCTTGGCCGGCGCGTCAGGGGCGATCACCGTGCCGATGTCGCGCCCGTCCAGCACCCCGCCCTCCGGCTGGGCCGCGAAGGCGCGCTGGAAATCCAGCAGGATGCTCCGCACCACCGGATGCACCGCTACCCGGCTCGCCGCCTCCCCGGCGCTTCGGGTGCGCAGCATCGGATCGTCCAGCCCCTCGGCCGTCACCGCCCGCGCCGCCCGCGAGGCCACCATCGGATCGTCGGCGTCCAACCCGGCGCGCTCAACCAAGACCCCCGCCGCGCGATAGAGCAGCCCCGTATCCAGCACCGGCAGGCCAAACGCCTCGCCCAGCCGCTTGGCGATGGTCCCCTTGCCCGAGGCGGCCGGGCCATCGACGGCGATCACGAAGCCGGACGTCATTCGATCTCCGCGCCCAGGCCGCGCATCAGCTCCACGAACCCCGGGAAGCTGGTGGCGATCATGCCCGGCTCGTCGACGCTCACCGGCCGCTCCGTGGCCAGGCCCATGATCAGGTGGCTCATGGCGATGCGGTGATCGCCGTGGGTGACCACTTTGCCGCCGCCATCCACCCGCCCGCCGGACCCGACCACCGTCAGGGCCTCCGGCTCCTCCTCCACCGCCAGCCCACACGCCGTGAGCCCAGCCGCCATCAACGCGATCCGGTCGCTTTCCTTCACCCGCATCTCGCCGATGCCGCGCATCGCCGTGCGACCGCTCGCGAAGGCCGCCGCGACGGCCAGGATCGGATATTCGTCGATCATCGAGGGCGCGCGTTCGGCCGGGACCTCCACGCCTTCCAGCGCCGAGTGGCGGGCGGTGACGTCGCCGACCAGCTCGCCGCCTTCCTCCCGGACATTGGTCACCGACAGGTCGGCGCCCATCTCGCCGAGGGTGTCCAGCAGCCCGATCCGCAGCGGATTGAGCAGCATGCCCAGGACCGTCACCTCGGATCCCGGCGTCACCAGCGCCGCCACCAGCGGGAAGGCCGCCGACGACGGGTCGCCCGGCACATGGATCGCGGTCCCCTTCAGCTTCTGGCCGCCCGGCAGCAGGATGTGGCGCCCCGCGCCCGCCTCCCGCACCTCGATCTCGGCCCCGAAGCCGCGCAGCATGCGCTCGGTATGGTCCCGTGTGGCTTCCGGCTCGATCACCTCGGCGCCCCCGGCCGCGTGCAGCCCGGCCAGCAGCACCGCCGACTTCACCTGCGCCGAGGGCTCGGGCAGGCGATAGACGATATGTTTCAGGTTCCCGCCCTTCAGCGTCAGCGGCAGGCGCCCGGCGGCCCGGCAGAGCCAGGTCGCGCCCATTTCGCCCAGCGGCTTCAGCACCCGGTTCATCGGCCGGCCGCGCAGGGAGGCGTCGCCGGTGTAGGTGGAGACCATGTCGAAGCCGGCCGCCGCGCCCATGATCAGCCGCACGCCGGTGCCGGCGTTGCCGCAGTCGATCACGTCCGCCGGCTCGGAAAGCCCGCCCCGGCCCTCGACCCGCCAGCGGCCTTCGCCCAGCCGCTCGACCCCCGCGCCGAACGCCGCCATGGCCGCCGCCGTCCGCTTGACGTCGTCGCCTTCCAGCAATCCCTCGATCTCGGTGACGCCCGTGGCCAGCGCCCCGAGGATCAGGGCCCGGTGGCTGACCGACTTGTCGCCGGGCGCCCGAACGACGCCCTTCAGGGGCCCCGCGCGCCGGGCGATCAGATGGTTGGGGGACTTCACGCCGCGTGCTTTGACAGCGCCGCCGCCGCATGGCAAGGGAGCCCGCCTTACGCCCAACCCCACTCTTGAGAGGGCCGCTCCCTTTGGCCATTCCCGAACTCGGCGCCAAGCAGATCTGCATCAACTGCCAGGCGAAGTTCTACGATCTGGGCAAACGCCCGGCTCACTGCCCTAAGTGCCACACGGAATTCGATCCCGACGAAGCGGTGCGCAACCGCCGCGTCCGGGCCCGGGCCGTGGTGCCGGAGGCCGAGGCGGACGATGACCGCGAGGATCAGGTCCGCGAAGCCGCCGAGGCCGAGGACGAGGAAGAGGACGAGGCCGTCACGCCGGAGCTGGACGAGGTGGTCGACGAGCCGCCGCTGGCCGGCGACGACGACGAGGAGACCGCCGAGCCCCCGCTCAGCCCGGTCGCCGACGACCTCGGCGAATTCACTGACGACGAGGAGGTCGAGGACGACGCCGACGTGCCGTTCCTGGAGGACGAGGACGAGGACGAATTCGACGAAACCGAGATCGATGGCCTGCCCGGGGCCGACGACGACAACGCCTGATCGGGCCGGGGTGACAAAAAAGCCCTTCAGCCGGTCTTGATCGGCGAAGGGCGATTGAATAGGTTCCGCGCCTCCCGGGGGGACCGGGACCCGAAAGACCTCGGGGCTATAGCTCAGCTGGTAGAGCGCTTGAATGGCATTCAAGAGGTCAGCGGTTCGACTCCGCTTAGCTCCACCACGGACCCCGCCAGCACGCGCTGGCGGGGTTCTCCATTTCTGGGCCGCGCCTAGCGCGCGGGTCGGGCAGGCATGGGCCTCGGCTTGAACGGGGTGACGTCGTCGTCGTCCCGCCACACCACGCGACGCTTGAACTTCCATCCCGCCGCCGTCTTCACCAGCGTGTCGTCGTAGATCGCCGTCTCGACGAACGAAGGCGGGTTGGTGCGCGCGGAATAGAGCATCAGGTAGACCGACCCGCGGGCGCCGCCGGGCGTCGGCGTCAGCACGAGGTTGGTGTTGAAATGGCGGGTGCCGCTGGTGCTGCCCATGTTGCGCAGGCCGTCCCGCCCTTTGAGCGGGGGGCGAGCCTCGGCGCCGCGCCCGGGACCGCGGCCGCCGACGAATTCGCCGTCGTCGGTCCAAACAGAGGCGAAAAGCTCCCCGTCGCCCTTGTCCAGCGCATGGCAGTAGGTCGCGTAGAGTTGCTGGAGCTCGACGTAGTCGGCCATCGGCAGACGCCGACCCGCTGGTGTCGGTATTCCAACGCCCTGGGCGTGCGCCACCCGCCGTACGCCGTCCGCACATACGGCGGCGAATGCGGTCATCATGATTAGGCTGCGTCGAAGCATAGGATCTCATCTCCCCAAGTCTTCCGCCTGCGGCGGTCTTACTGCGTAAGCTTCCTACTCGGCCGCCGGGGGGTCAAGCTGGATTAATCGACGAAAGGTCAATTCAGAATACCGGCGGTTGACAGCAAGGAGTGCCGAGACTCATCCTCCAGGCGGGGGAATGACGTGGGGGCAAGAGACCCAAGCGCGGGGAAGAATTCAGTCCATTTTACAGACTAAGCCGTCCCGCAAGTTGAGATGTCGCCGCCAGGCGTCTTCAAAGCCATTCGGGTCCACAAAAAACCAAGGAGGAAACACATGGGTCCGATCAAGCAACGCAATATTCAACTTCTTACGACGGCGCTTGGGCGCGGCCGCCGCGGCGGCGCGAGCCTGTCACGCCTTCTGATTCCTACCCTGCTCGCCGGCACCGTACTGGGGGGCGCCTCGATGGCGCGGGCCCAGGAGGACGAGGTCGAGGCCGTGGTGGTCACTGGATCGCGCATCGTGCGGCCGGGGTTCACCGCCCCGACCCCGGTCACCACCCTGACGATCGAGGAACTCGAAGCCCGGGCGCCGGGGAGCATCGTGGAGCTGCAGGACGACATTCCGCAGTTCAAGCCCAACTTGAACACCAACAGCCTCACCAGCGGCGCGGGTCAGTCCAACCTCGACCTGCGCGGCCTGGGGGCGTCCCGGACCCTGGTTCTCGTGGACGGCCGGCGCATGCCGGCGACCCAGGCCAACGGGCTCACCGACATCGGCATCATCCCGCCGCTCTTGATCCAGCGCATCGACCTGGTGACCGGCGGCGCGTCGGCGGCCTACGGCTCGGACGCGGTGTCCGGCGTCGTCAACTTCATCCTGGATCGCCGGCTGGACGGGTTCAAAGGCCTCGCGCAGACCGGGCAAACCCAGGTCGGCGACGCCAAGAACTTCCAGCTCGGCGCGGCCTACGGCCATGACTTCGCCGGCGACCGGGGCCACTTCGTCATCGCCGGCGAATGGTACGACAACAAGGGCGCCGAACTCGCCGGGCGCCGCGACTGGTCCCGGGACGAGTGGGGCATCATCCAGAACCCCGCCTACGTGGCGGGGAACTCCTCGACCGGGACGCGCCTGGTCCTCACGCCCGGCACGCGCCACTCGCGCATGACCCTGGGCGGGGTGATCACCGGCGGCCCCACCACCGCCGCCACCAATGCGTTGCGTGGGATCGAGTTCGGGCCGGGCGGCACGCGCGAGGTCTTCAACTATGGGACGCTGCAGAGCGGCACCTGGGCCCTGGGGGGAGACGGCTCCAACTGGGCCGAATGGGTGAACGTGCTCGCGCCGCAGAAGCGCAAGAGCCTGTTCGCGGGCGTCGAGTTCGAAGTCGCGCCCAATGTGACCGCCTGGGCGGACGCCAGCTATGCGCGGAATGAAGGCCGGCTGCTCGGCCTTCCGAACTACCGCAACGCCGACGTCCCGATCACGCGCCAGAACGCCTTCCTGCCGTCCTGGCTGGGCCAGCTGATGGACCAGAACGCGATCACCAGCTTCACCATGGGCAGGTCCAACCTCGACGTGAACTTCGAGACCCTGGGCAGAACCCAGGCGATCACCGACACCAAGACCGGCCGCTACGCCGGCGGCCTGCGCGGCAAGCTCGGCGATGCCTGGGATTGGAGCGCCCACGTCCAGTACGGCAAGACCGACTTCAAGATGATCTACGCCGATAACGAGATTGTCGCGAACTGGCGCAACGGGGTGGACTCCGTCCTGGTCAACGGCCAGCCGACCTGCCGGATCAACGCCGACGCCATCACCACGAACGACGATCCCCGCTGCGTGGCCGGCAACGTCTTCGGCTACGGCTCGCTCAGCCCGGCCTTCCTCGACTACGCTTTCGGCGAGTCCATCCAGTGGGTCGACAACTCGTCGACCAGCGCCGCCTTCGAAATCTCCGGCGAGCCCGTCGAGCTGTGGGCCGGTCCGGTCTCGGTGGCGGCCGGCGCAGAATATCGCAAGGACAAGGTCAGCGGCACCGCCGACCCCCTCTCCCAGGCCAACGGCTTCCGGACCTTCAACCCGAACGCCTTCAGCGGCTCGCAGAACGTCAAGGAGGCTTTCGCCGAAGTCGCGGTCCCGCTGGCCTCGGAAGCGCCGTGGGCCTACGCGCTGGATGCGAACGGCGCCTTCCGGATCACCGACTACCGCACCAGCGGCACGGTCACGACCTGGAAGGTGGGCCTGACCTACCAGCCGATCGAGGAGATCCGCCTGCGCGGCACCCTCTCGCGGGACATCCGGGCGCCTAACCTTGCGGAGCTCTTCACGACCCGCACGACCGGCACCAGCACGATCATCGACCGGGCGACCAACACCCAGAGCAACTTCACCCAGATCGGCGGCGGCAATCCGAACCTTCAGCCCGAGATCGCCAAGACCTACACCTACGGCGTGGTTTTCAGGCCCACGTTCGCCCCCGGCCTACAGCTGTCGCTGGACTACTACGACATCCGCATCAAGAACGCGATCGGCACCGTCGGCGCCCAGCAGGTGGCCGACAACTGCTTCGCCGGACAGACCATCTTCTGCCCGCAGATCACCCGCGACCCGGCCACCAACCGGATCACCCAGGTGCAGGCGACGCCGATCAACTTCTCCGCACTGCACACCAGCGGCGTCGACTTCGACAGCGTCTACAACTTCACGCCGGAGTTCATTCCGGGGCGGCTGACGCTGCGTGCGGTGGTCGCCTACGTCGACACCCTGACCACCACCGCCAACAACGTGACGATCGAGAACCTGCGCGACGCCGGTCGCGGCGTGCCGAAGTGGCGCGTCAACGGCAGCGTGCTGTGGAGCAACGATCCGCTCACCTTGCAGTTGTCTTACCGCTTCGTCGGCCGCACCTATCTCGACTCCCAATACGTGGAAGGTGTCGACATCAACGAGAACGACGTCGCTTCGCGGCACTACCTGGACGGCACCGCCAGCTACGAGGTGCGCGAGGGCGTCGTGGGCTTCCTCAAGGTCGAGAACATCTTCGACCGGGATCCGCCGCTGACCCCCGGGACCTCGACCGGCAACCAGCAGGCGGGCTCTAACTTCTACCAGACCCTGGGCCGCACTTACACGGTGGGCCTCCGCCTGAGGTTCTAATCGACGGAGCGGGTCGCCGCGGGTCCACCCGCGGCGATCCGAATCGTTGGACAACTCCACTAATTTGGCTGTTCACTTCGGCGCGTTGCGCGGGGAGATTTTCGGATGAGCATCAGCGACACGGGCATCGATCGGCGGGCCCTGATGCAAGGGGCGCTGATGGGCGCCGGCGCCCTCTCCCTGGCGACCGCCGCGACGCCGGCGCTGGCCCAGCGGGGTCCCAAGGCTCCCCCCAAGGCCTGGCCGGCGCAGTGGTCGTGGGATCCCGTGCCCGCGCAGGTTCCGGCGCGCGAAGGCATGGCCGAGCTCCCGTCGGGCGTGAAGCTCTACTTCTGGGACACCGGCGGGTCCGGCGAGCCGATCATGCTGCTCCACGCCTTCACCGGCAGCGCATTGACCTGGGGCTATCAGCAGCCGGTGTTCGCCAGGGCTGGCTATCGGGTCATCGCCTTCTCCCGGCGCGGCCACAACAAGTCGCCGCCGGGGCCCCTCCCGATCCCCGCGGGCCACAACTCGCCCGACGACGTCATCGGCGTGGCCGACTACCTCAAGCTCGATAAATTCCACATCGTCGGCACCGCGGGCGGCGGCTTCATCCTGCCGGACCTGGCCCAAAGCTACGGCGCCCGGCTGCTCAGCATGACCATCACCTGCAGTCAGGGCGGTCTGACTGAAGCTAGCTACCGCGCGAAGATCACCCGGCTCACCCCCGAGCCCGTGATGCAGACTCCGAGCAGCTTCCGCGAGGTCGGACCCTCCTATCGCGCCGCCAACCCCGTGGGCCTGGCGCAGTGGGAGCACAACGAGCACGAAGCTGTGTCGGGCCCCGCGGTGCGCCTGCCGGCCAAGAACCGCTGCGACTTCGTGGACATTCAGAAGATCACCACGCCCACCCTGGTGCTGGCTGGCGCCGCCGACCTCTACGCCCCGCCGACCCTGATGCTGGAGATGGCCAGCCACCTCCAGAACGTCGAGACCGGAATTCTCCCGGAATGCGGCCACTCCGGCTACTGGGAGCAACCCATCGCCTTCAACAACGCGATCCTGGAGTTCGTCCGCAAACACCGGCGCCGGTGACGGCGGGCGCCTTGGTCTTCACTGAGGCGGAGGTCCCGATCCGTCTGGTCTGAGACAAGGCCTTCGTGAGGTGTCCCTCGGAGGGCCTCCGTCCAGGCCGCTTCCTGCGTTGATATCGCACCACGGCGCGCTGTAAGAAGGATGCGACGGCCAGCTTAGCTTGAGGGGACGGTCCACACATGGCCAGAAGTCTGCTGTTTCAGGCAGGCGCGATCGCCTTGGCCACGTGCGCCATGCTGACCGCCTGCGACCAGCCGAAGCCGCGCGATGCGGCGGCTGAAAAACCCGCCGGCCCGGCGCAGACCGCCGACCCCCTTCCCGCGCTCCCCGACTGGGCGACGCCGCTCATGGGCCGGGGTTTGCGAGAGGTGTTCACCGCGGACGCTGAGTGCATCGGCAACACGGACATCGTCGAGTCCCGCTACACCGGGGGCTCGCCTGGCGTGAAGATCATCGGCTGGGGCTGGGATCCGGCCACGAAAGCCCCGGTGTCGCGGGTCGTGCTCGTCGACCGCGACTTCAAGATCGCCGGCGCTGGCGAGGGCGGTCTCGACCGGCCCGATGTTCCCACCGCCCGCGCGGACGTGACCTCAGGGCAGACGGGCTGGGGCGCCGTCAGCCCCTTGACCTCCGGACCGGTCGACACCTACGGCGTGATCGCCGACGGTAAGGCGGTCTGCAGGCTCGGCCATCTCGAATTCTGATCGATCCTGGGTGGGGCGCTCAACACGAGGCTCCGGGCCAATGGATCAAGGACCGGGGCTTGCCCCGCCCATGTGGGCGGCGAGCACCCTCCAGGCCGCTCTGGCGACCGTGCTCATCTGCTGGCCGGCCTGGCCTGGACACATGGGTTACGATCCCCTGTTCGCCTACCAGGAATCCATAACCGGCATCTCGACCATGACGTGGCCGCCGCTCCACGCCTACATGTTCTGGCTCAGCCGTAAGGTCGGCCTTGGCGCCGGCGGGGTCTTCGCGACCCAGACCTTCTTGCTGTTCCTGGCGGCTGGCCTTTCGATCAGCCTGCTCGTCCGCTCCCGTCGCCTGGCCCTACTGGCCATGGGCCTGTTCGCCCTGGCCTTCGTCGCAATCCCACCCCTCCTGGGCGTGGCCATGTCGCTCTGGCGCGACGTGCCCACCGCCACCCTCGCGCTCGGCGGGCTCGCCCTTTGGCTGCTGGCGGCGCGCCGCCAATCGCTTCTGCTTCTAGTGGCGACGGCGGCGTGCGTCGGGCTGGACGTCGCCCTGCGCTACAACGCCTTCCCGCTGTTTCTGCTGACGGCGCCGCTCATGCTGTGGCGGCCCTGGCTCGGCCGGCCGGCCGGGGCGAGGCCTCGCTTGGTCGCCGCGGCCGCCCTCGTGGTGTCGCTGGGGTTGGCGTGGGCCTCGACCCATTGGCGGCTGCCGGACCTGAAGCACGTGCCGGCGGCGCAGACCACGGCTGCGATCCAGCTCTTCGACCTGCTCGGCGTGACCTCCTGCAGCGGGGTGAACCGCCTGCCGGCCGGCGTCACCGAAGGATGGCCGATCACGGTGGCGCAGGTGCGTGAGGCCTATGACCCCAGGCACCTCAACATGGCTTTCCGGGAGATCCCGGACCAGCCGGCGATCCTTTCCACCGACGCCCATGGGGTCGTGCACGACAACTGGGTGCGGATGATCGGCGAGGATCCGGGCTGCTACCTCACCCACCGATTTTCCGTCTTTCTCGAGCAGATGGGAATGGTGCGTCGAGACGTATTCTACCCGGTGCACGGCGGGATCGATCCCAATCCGCATGGCCTGGCCCTGGCCCATCCGGCGCTGTCCAACGCCCTGACCGACTATGTCGCGCGGACCTCGCCGGATCCCTGGCGGCGCCCCGCCCTGCTCTACCTTCTGGCCGCCCTCGCGATGCTCCTGCTGCTGGCCCGGCGTCACCCGCAATGGCTGCTCGCGGTCGCCCTGCTGGGCGGGGCCTTCGCGAACGTCGCGCTGCTGTTCCTGATCGGGCCGGCGGCGGACGCCCGCTACATCTTCCCTTCCAACGTGGTTTGCGCGTTCCTGATCGCCTGGGCGTTGGCTGCGGCGCTCGAACGCCGGGACGCCCCATCATGATCGACACGCGCCTCGCCAGTGCGGCGCCTCGCCCGGGCCGTCGACGACGCGGCAAGACCCTGTCCGTGGTCATCCCCATGCACAACGAGGCCGAAGGGCTCGACATCCTGTTCGCCCGGCTGGACGCCGCGACCTCCGACCTGGGTGTGAAGGTCGAGATCGTCTGCGTGGACGACGGCAGCCGCGACGACACGTTCGAGCGGCTGGCGGCCCGCGCGCGGTCCGACCGGCGGCTGCGGCTGCTGGCGCTCACCCGCAACTTCGGCAAGGAGGCGGCGCTGACCGCGGGCATCGAGGCCGCCCGCGGTCACATGGTCGTGCCCCTCGACGCCGACCTGCAGGATCCCCCGGAGTTGATCGCGGAATTCGTCGCCCTTTGGGAGCAAGGCTACGACGTAATCTATGGCGTGCGCGCCGACCGCTCCAGCGACAAGCGGCTCAAGCGGCTGACCGCTGGCCTATTCTACAGCTTCTTCAACCTGCTCTCCGACTATCCCATCCCCTCCGGCGCCGGGGATTTTCGCCTGATGGACCGGGCGGTGGTGGAGGCGCTTAACGCCCTGCCGGAGCGCAACCGCTTCATGAAAGGCCTGTTCGCCTGGGTCGGCTTCCGCCAGGCGGGCGTGCCCTATGTGCGCCCGATCCGCGCGGCGGGCGCCACCTCCTGGGGTTACTTCAAGCTCTGGCGCTTCGCGCTCGACGGTCTGACCGCCTTCTCCACCCTGCCGCTCCGCATATGGACGACGGTGGGCGTGCTGGCGGCGGTGCTCGCCGTGGCCTATGCGGCGGTCATCGTGGCGCAGGTGCTGCTGTATGGACGCCAACTCCCCGGCTACGCCTCGCTCATGGTCGTCGTCCTGTTCGGATTCGCCTTGCAGATGATCGCGCTGGGCGTGCTCGGCGAATATGTCGGTCGCCTGTATCAGGAGGTCAAAAGCCGGCCGGTGTACCTGGTTCGCGAGCGCATCGGCTTCGACAGCTAGCCATGGATCGGGCCATCTACGACCGCATGCGGCTACAGCAGGGGACCCACTGGTGGTTCGTGGCTCGACGCCAGATCCTCGCCGACCAGATCTCGCGCCTCCCGCTGCCGGCCGCCCCGCGGATCCTGGAGGCCGGGTGCGGCCCGGGCGGAAACATCGGGATGCTCGGCCGGTTTGGCGCGGTCCAGGCCATCGAGCCGGACGCCGCCTCCCGCGACTATGCCGCCCGCGAGACCGGCGTCCCGGTGCTCGATGGCTTGCTGCCGGACGGCCTGCCCGCTTTCCCTGAGCCCTTCGACCTCGTGGCCGCCTTCGACGTGATCGAGCACGTGGACGACGACGCCGGCGCGGTGGCGGCGCTGCGGGACCTCACCCGCCCGGGGGGCTTCCTGGTGACCACGGTCCCAGCCTGTCCCTGGATGTGGGGCCGTCACGACGAGCAGCACCACCACAAACGCCGCTACACCCTGCCGGCCTACCGGGCGCTGTTGGAACGGGCGGGCCTGAAGGTCCGCAAGGCCACCCACTTCAACACCTTGCTGCTTCCCCCGATCGCCGCCGTTCGCTTGGCCAGGGGCCTTGTCGGCGCCCGCGACGGTGACGACGAGGCCCTGCCGCCCGCCCCGGTGAACGCGGTCTTCAAGCTGGTCTTCGGCGCCGAGGCCGGGCTGCTCCGGTGGATCGACCTGCCTTTCGGAGTGTCGATCCTGCTGATCGCCGAGCGCCCCCAAAGATGAGCGACCGTCCGCTGCATCAGCAGGTCCCGCTGTTCGCGCTCGTCGGCGTAGCGGCCACCGTCACCCATCTCGCCGTGGCCTTGGGCGGGCGCGAGGCGGCGGGCCTGTCGCCCCTGGCCGCCAACCTCGCCGGCTACCTCGCCGCGGTCGGGATTTCCTATCTCGGCAACGCCCGGCTGACCTTCCGCCGGCGGGCTTGGCAGGGCGGGCAGTTCGCTCGCTTCCTGACCGTCTCGCTCCTGGGGCTGGGGCTCACCCAGGCGCTCACCTGGCTGCTGGTTATGCGCCTGAGCTGGCCGTTCTGGGCGGGACTGGCCGTGGTGGCGGCGGCGGTCCCGGCCATGTCCTTCGGCCTGTCCCGCCTGTGGGCCTTCAGGCCGCCTCGCCCTGGTGGGTGACCCCCGGCATGCCGCTGGAGTCGTAGTAGACCACCGCCCCGTCCGCGAAATAGTGGCCGACGATGGAACGACGCGACTTCTCGCGGTCCCGGCGCGGCGAGCCCGCGTGCATCAGGTTCTCGTGCCAGATCAGGATCGCGCCGGCCTTGGGGCGGTAGATTTCCCGCTTGAACTTTCCGGCCTCCAGCATCTCGGTCCAGATTGGCACCACCTTCTCGCCGAACTCGGCCCAGTCCTCGTCCACGACCTTGGCGGCGCCGGACGCCTGCATATAGACCCGCGGCAGGCGGTGGCTGCCCGGGAACACCACCAGCTCTCCGGAGTCCGGCTGCACGTCCTCCAGCGCCGTCCACACCCCGCACATCCGGCCGGCCGGGAAAGGGGTCAGGTGGATGGTGTCCTGGTGGTACTGCTGCTCCGAGCCGAACACGTAGCTCAGCGACTGGCAGGGGTTGGCCCGCTCGCCGAAGATCAGGCCCAGCATCCGCAGCACCTTGGGGTGAAGCCACAGCTCCCGGATCGCCGGATAGCGCAGGTGCAGGTTGTGGATCCGCTGGCTGGCGCCCCACTCGTAGCCTTCGACGCGCTTGTCGACCGCGTCGTCGAGCGCGGCGACCAGGCGCTCCAGATGCTCGGGCGCGACCGCGCCGTCCAGGGTCAGGAAGCCGTTCTCCACGAAGTGGCGCAGGGCGGCCGCCTCGCCGGCGTCGATCTCCCGGCGCTCCAGCAGGCCGGCGATGTGGGCCTCGGCGGCTTCGGGCTCGCGATCGAACCAGGCCGTCATGCGAGGGTCGGCGTAGTCGTAGAGGCTGGCGTCGAACAGGCCCTCCAGCAGCACCGGTGTCCCCCGCGACCGGAGGCTGCCGGCCACCAGCTCTGCGACTTCACCCTCGTTGCGGACCTGCAGGGTCAGGGCCTTCTCGGCCACGAGCGCCCCGTGCGCGTCCCGCAGCTCCAACAGCACCCTGACGGGCCCATTCGGCAGCAGGTGCCCATGCAGGGCGACCCATCCGGCCTGGGTTTCGGGTGTCAGGGCCAGGTCCCGATGCAGAGGCGGTCCATCGACCCCCTCCACCTGCACCTGGAGCGTCGCGGCCAGCGGTTCGGCGGCGCGGGCTGTGTATTCCACCACCAGCAGGCCGGAGGTGGGGCGGGCCTCAGCCGCCGCGCTGGCGGTGAGGACGGCCTTGGCGGCGGGCTGCAGCCGAAGGAATTTAAGCAACGAACGCAAGGAAACGGTCCTCACACCTAGAACTGGCCCCGCCGGGAAGGAGCATCCCGGGCCGGTCTAGGTCAAGACCCGAACCAGCCCCCCTGCCGTCGCACCATAACGATTGGGAGCTGGGTGTGGTTCTGCAGGAAGTAGCGCGGGCCGATGATCTCGAAATGCCGCCCGAACAGTTGCTCCAGGTAGGCCATCGGCATGACGGTGACCCCCCAATCGGAAGGGCACTCCGGATAGGGCCAGTAGGCGATACGTCCGGCCTCATACGCGCTGCGGGCCGCCGCCTTGTCGGCCGGCGACAGGCGGTCGATCTCGCCGCCGTCGAGGTCGAGGTAGGTCCCCGGCCGGACGGTGAACAGCACCACGCCGCCGGGCGCGACGATCTCGGCCCAGCGCTTGGCGATATTCTTCGCCAGGGCGTCGGAAGCGTGGGTCAGGATGGAGAAGCAGATCAGCAGATCGATGTCGCTGACAGGCAGCTTTTTCTTCGACAGGAAATCCGAGGCGACCAGCTCGCCGGGCACCCGGGTCTGCCGCCAGATCTCGTGGAAGGTTTCATTGGGCTCGATGGCGACGACCCGGCCGGCGTCCTTCGGACAAAAGCGGGTGATCCTTCCCCAGCCGGCGCCATAGTCGGCCACGGTGGCGGTGGCGAGCGGTCCGCGCCGTCCGTGGGCCGCATAGGCCTCCTTGGCGAGGCGCCAGAAAAGGCTCGCCTCCTGCACAGCGTCATGGAGGGTGTGGTTGCCCGTGCAGTTGCTGATCCAATGGTTGTCCGGGTAGTCGGGCAAGGCGGCCTTCACGGCGTCGTGGCCGGCATAGTCCTTGCCGGAGATCAGCGCGAACAGGTCGTCGTCCAGGCCTCGGAAAGCCTCGGCGGGATCGGCCCCCTTCGCTAGTCGGGCCTCGATCTCGGCCAGCTGCGGGGCGAAGTGCAGGTCCAGGAGCGCCATCCAGCCGGCCTAACCCGCGGCGTTGCGAAAGCCAAGCCGGGTTCCCACATTGAGCCTATCCGATCAGGCCGCGCCGACGACGGGCGGAACGACCGGAGAGTCGCTTCATGTGAGGGCTCATTACGAGATGACCAGGACTTTGCTTTTCGACAGCCCGTTCCTGCTGGGCTTCGACCACACCCGCGCCTTGATCGAGCGGGCGGCCAAGGCGGCCGATAGCTATCCCCCCTACAATGTGGAGGATCTGAGCGGGGGCGCCCTGCGCATCACCCTGGCCGTGGCCGGCTTCTCGCCGGACCAGCTGGAGGTGACGCTGGAGGATCGTCAGCTGACCATCGCCGGCCGCCGCGACGGGCCACCCGACAAGGCCCACGACGCCTTCCTGCATCGGGGGATCGCCGCGCGCGGCTTCATCCGCAGCTTCGTCCTGGCCGACGGGATGGTGGTGCGTGGGGCGAGCCTCGAACACGGCCTTCTGCACATCGACCTGATCCGGCCGGAGCCTGAGAAAAGAGTGCAGAAAATCCCGATTAACGGCGCCCGTCAGCCCTAGTTCATGTGGCGCCGTGACAATAGACGGCAGATGCAATGAAGGTCCCGCTGAACCGGTCAGCCTTCGAAGCGTTGAGTTTTACGGAGGTGGTCATGATGACGCCCGTTCTAACGACTGAAGCCTTTGCCGCCCTTGGCGCGCCGCACCTGGTTTATGTGCGTCCCGTGAAGGCCGCCGAGATCCTGGCCAGCGTCCCGTCCGCCCAGATCCAGGGCTTCGAGCTCGATCCTGACCAGACCCTCTACGCGGTCCACCGTGCCGACGGCGAACGCTTGGCGGTGCTGACCGACCGCGAATCCGCCGTCGCCGCGGCGCTCGCTCACGAACTGGCGCCGGTGTCGGTGCACTAGCGCTCGGCGGTCATCCCCCGAGATTGAGGAGGCCGGCGGAGACGCCGGCCTTTTCCGTTCCGGCCGCCGGGACACGGGCCGCGCCGTCGTCCTGCACCAGCAGGGCGTGGATGGCGTCGGCGCTTTTGGCTTTGCGGATCTGCTCGCGCAGGTCGCCGTGACGCAGCAGGCGCGAGACACGGGCCAGGGCGCGCAGATGCTCGGCCCCGGCGTCCTTGGGTGCGAACAGGGCGAAAAGCAGGTCCACGGGCTGGTCGTCGACGGCGTCGAAGTCCACCGGGTTCTCCAAGCGCACGAACACGCCCCGCATCCGCTGCAGGCCGGCCAGGCGCGCATGCGGCGCGGCGACGCCGTGACCCACGCCCGTCGAGCCGGCGGCCTCGCGCTCGACCAGAGCGTCCAGCGCCTCGCCCACGTCGAGGGCGAAGTTCCGGGCGGCGATCTCCGCGATCACCGCCAGGGCTTGGCGTTTTGAGGACGCGTTCACGCGCGTCGAGATCGCCGTGCGATCCAGGAAGTCGCCGATGTGCATGGTGTGTCGGATTTACTCGTTCGTGATCGCCGCGCGGCGGATCGATAGAGACCTAATGTGACGATCCGTTCCGCCCGTCGCCGTCTGCGCGGCCCGCGGTGCGCTCTGGATCGATCCAGCCGATGTTCCCGTCCGGCCGGCGATATACCACCGACAGGCCGCCGTGCGCAGCGTTCCTGAACACGATTGTTTGAGCCTCGGTCAGGTCGAGCTCCATGACCGCCGTGGAAACGGTCATCCGCTTCACCGCGGTTTCCGTCTCGGCGATCACCATGGGCTCGGAGAACGCCTGGCCGTCGGCCGGCGTGTCGTCCTCCTCGTCCTCCATCTCGAAGGGGGCGAGGATGGTGTAGGCCGCGCTCTCCGCCTGCTTGGCGTGGGCCTGGATGTGATGGTCCTTGAGCCGGTTCTTGTAGCGCCGGACCCGCTTGGACATCTTCTCCAGCGCCACGTCGAAGGCCACGTGGGCGTCGCCGCCGACCCCATGCGAGGTGAGCTGTTGGCCCGAGGCCAGGGTCACCGCGCAGTCCACCTTGAAGGAATTCCCCTCTCGGCTGACCACGACGTCGGCGCCGCCGCCTCGGTCGAAATATTTCGCGATGGAGGTTGAGAGTTCGTCGGTGACGCGAGAGCGGAGCGCCTCGCCGACATCGACATGTTTGCCGGTGACTTGGACTTGCATGAGGGATGAACGCGCCTGGCCCGACTTGGTGTCAAGTGAGGGGTAAACCTGCCCAAGCGCTTTGCAGGAAAGTGATCGCCTGGCCGGCGAAAGCCAGGATCAGGTGGGCCGCCAGGACCAGGACCGTGGCGCTAGCCGCGGTCACCGCATACCCCAGCAGCACCAGCACGCCGTCCCTCAGGACGAGGCCCAGGGCGAACAGGGCGGCGGCGGTGGCGGGCAGGAAGTTCCCGCCCGGGATCGGAAAGATCAGGACGATCGCGATGGCGGTGAAGGCCACTCCGATCACGCGTTCCCCGACCGGCCCGAATAATAGGGAGAAGCGGGGGCGCGACAGGGCCTCCACGCGCCTTATCCAGGCGATGGGCTTCGGCAAGCCCTTGCGCAGGGCCGGCATCGGCGCTGAACGCCGCTTGAGGGCCTGCGGCAGCCAGGGTTCGCGATTGCCGATCACCAGCTGCGGCGCCAGCAGCAGCAGGGGCAGTCCGAAGACAGTGGTCGCCCCGGGCGGCAGGGGCAGCATGCAGATCAATGAGAAGAACAGCAGCAGGGCGCCCAGGGCCCGCGCCCCAAAGCGATGCCTCAGTTCGTCGACCGATATCCAGTCGCCATCGTGATGGCAGATGTCCGCCAACAGGTCGGACAGGGGTCGGTTGTCGTCGGGAACCTCGGCCATCACCTGTCATCTGGACCTAGACGCGCGTCGCGCCAAGGGGGTGAACGCCGAAGGGGGCCAAGAGCTTCCCTTGAGGGCGCTAGACCGCTTCCTTGAGCATCCGCCGGCGCTCCACCGATGAGGGAATGCGCATGGCCTCGCGGTACTTCGCCACCGTGCGGCGGGCGATGTCGACGCCGGCCTCGTTGAGGATCTCGACGATCCTGTCGTCCGAGTGGACGTCGGTTTCCACCGCCTCGGCCTCGATCAGGTGCCGGATCTTGTGGCGCACGCTTTCGGCCGAGTGCGCCTCTCCGCCTTCCGAGGAGGCGATGGCCGAGGTGAAGAAGAACTTCATCTCGAACAGCCCGCGCGGGGTGGCCATGTACTTGTTCGAGGTCACCCGGCTGACGGTGGATTCGTGCATGCCGATCGCCTCGGCCACGGTCTTCAGGTTCAGGGGGCGCAGGTGCTCCACGCCGAAGGCCAGGAAGGCGTCCTGCTGGCGGACGATCTCGGAGGAGACCTTGAGGATCGTCTTGGCCCGCTGGTCCAGGCTCTTCATCAGCCAGTTGGCCTGCGACAGGCAGTCGGCGACGAACACCTTCTCCTGGTCGGAGCGGGCGCCGGCGCTCACCCGCGCGTGGTAGCGCTGGTCCACCAACAGGCGCGGCAGGGCGTCTGTGTTCAGCTCCACATGCCAAAGGCCGCCCAGGCCTTCGCGGATGAAGACGTCGGGGGTGGCGGGCTGGATCGGCTCGGCCCCGAAGGCCGCCCCCGGCCGGGGGGTCAGGCCGCGCAGTTCGGCGACCATCTCCTTCAGGTCCTCGTCATCGACCCCGCAGACCCGTTTCAGGGCCGCCATGTCTCTACGGGCCAGCAGCGGCAGGTTCTCGATCAGCGCCGCCATGGCCGGGTCGTAGCGGTTCTTGTCCTTCAGCTGGAGGGCCAGGCACTCGGCGACGTCGCGGGCGGCGACCCCCACCGGCTCGAAGCCCTGCACCACCGCCAGCACCTGCTCGGCGAGGTCCAGGGCGCAGCCCAGCCGCTCGGCCACCTCGGCGAGCTCGACGCGTAGGTAGCCGCCCTCGTCGATCCCGTCGATCAGCACATCGGCGATCGCCGTCTCGGCCGGCGTCAGGCCGGCGACGGCCAGTTGGTCGTGCAGATGGTCGACCAGGCTCTTCTCATGGGAAAGCGCGTTTTCCAGCGTGTCGGGATCGCCGTCGAACCCGCCGCCGCCCCGCCCGGCCTTGGACCAGTCGATGGCGCCGCCAGCGTCGGCCGCGCCCTCCGGGGCGTCCCCGGTGGCGTGCTCGCCTGGCGAGGCCTGGTCGGGACTGGAGTCCAGGTCGGCGCGCGCATCGGAATCGGCGGCGACCTCGATGGGCGCGGCGGCCTCCGCCGGCGCCTCCTCGGTTTCGAACTCGCGCTCGTCCCGTTGGAGCAGCGGGTTGCGCTCCAGCTCGGTCTCGACGAACGATTCCAGCTCCATGCTGGACATCTGCAGCAGCTTGATCGCCTGCTGCAGCTGGGGCGTGATGACCAGCCCCTGCCCCTGCCGAAGCTCTAGACGCGCACTGAGGCCCAACTTTTTTCGTCCCCTGGCCTGAAACTTGCTTCAGGCTAAGGGCGCGATGGCGCCTGAACGGTTAATCCGCTCAAACACAGCTCATCCGGCATCGCCGGGACGAGGAAGAAATCTAGCTGAAGCGGTCGCCCAGGTAGACCCGGCGCACTTCCGGATCGTCGACGATCTCGTCGGGCTTGCCCTCGAACAGCACCTCGCCAGCGTGGATGATCGAGGCCCGGTCGATGATGTCCAGGGTCTCGCGCACGTTGTGATCGGTGATCAGGATGCCGATGCCGCGCTGCTTCAGGTAGCCGATCACCTGGCGGATGTCGGCGATCGCCAGCGGATCGATGCCGGCGAACGGCTCGTCCAGCAGCATGAACGACGGCTCCGAGGCCAGGGCCCGGGCGATCTCCACCCGCCGCCGCTCGCCGCCGGAGAGCGAGACCGCCGGCGCGTTCTTCAGGTGTTCGATATGCAGCTCTTCGAGCAGCTGGGCGACGGTGGCCCGGGCGGCCTTGTCGTCGCTCTGGCGCAGCTCGACCACCGCCATGACGTTCTCCCAGACCGTCATGCCGCGGAAGATCGAGGTTTCCTGCGGCAGGTAGCCGACGCCCATGCGGGCCCGCTGGTACATGGGCTGGGCGGTGATGTTCTCACCGTCGAGATAGATCGCGCCGTAGTCCACCGGGATCAGGCCGGTGATCATGTAGAACGAGGTGGTCTTGCCCGCCCCGTTGGGGCCGAGCAGGCCGGCGACCTCGCCGCGCTCCAGGTGCAGGGACACGCCCTTGACCACCGCGCGGCCGCGGAACGACTTGCCGATATTGTCGACGACCAGGCCCTCGGTGGAGACCGCCGCCGCCGTGGCGCCGCGCTGGGGCCTGAGCAGGCTCATTGCGCCGCGCCCGCCCGGGCCTTGGGATAGAACACCCCGCGCGGGCGGCCCGTCTGCCCCAGGCCCTTGGCCCCGCCCACCAGGTTTCCCTGGCCGGTCTTCAGGTTGATGGTCATCCGCGAGCCGGAGAGCACGTTCTCGCCCTCGATCGCAATCACGTCGCCGCTCACCACGATGGTTTCGGCCGCGGCGTCATAGACCGCGGTGTCGCCGCGCACCCGCCGCTGGGGGGTGACGTAATAGACGTCCTTCTCGGCCTCGGCGCGGGAGAGCTCCCCGCAACCGCCGCCGTCGGCGCCGCCGCCTGGGCGGCCGGGCTTGGTCTCGCGGAACATGCGGATGGTCTCGGCCCGGAGGCGCGCGTCCGCCTGCAGCATCTCGGCGCGTCCCTGCAGGATCCAGCGGCACTGGGTGTTGAACACTTCCATGGTGTCGGCGGCGTACTCCACCGGCGCATCGGAATTGCTCGATAGCTGGGCCTGGGCCGGCGCCGCCAGAAGCAGGGCGGCGAGAACCGCGGACGGGATGAGACAGTTCATGCTTGCCTGACGTCTACTTCTTCGGGTCCATCTTCATCCGGACGCCGCCCTTGAACACCAGACGCTCGCCTTTGTCGTATACGCCATAGGACTTCGCCTGGACTTCTCCAAGAGCGCCCGAGCCCTGAATGGGACCTGAACCGCTGAGTTCCCCGGTCTCGGTGTCGAACATCGAGGCCGCGGTCTGGAAGGCGTTGTCGGAATCGGACAGGCGCACGCCGTCGGTCAGCTGCAGCTTGCCGTCGCGGAACACCCCGGTGGAACCGCGGATCCGCATCTCGTCGGGGCCACGCTCGTCCAGGACCAGCGCCGGCTTCTCCAGATAGACCTTGCCGTAGTCCTTGGGGTCGCGAACCGCCGAATCGGCCGTCAGCACGAAGCCGCGGCCCTTGTTGTCGCGGCCGATGGCCCGGAAGTTGATCAGCCGGATCGGTTCGTCCTGGCTGGCGGTCTGGCGCGGCTGGGCGCGGAATGTCGAGATCGCCACCGACCCGATCAGGCTCACGAAGATCAGGGCGATCAGCGAGGGCAGCACGACCCGCAGCGTGCGGATGGCCCGCGAACGCCGCCGCCAGCGCTCGAAGTCGGCGCGGGGGGCGAGGGGGGTGTCGGCCAGGGACATGTCAGGCGTGCGCGAAGATGTCGGTGTCTTCCCAACCGGCCACGTCCAGCAGGGCGCGGTGCGGCAGGAAGTCGAAACAGGCCTGGGCGTAGGCCCCCCGGCCCTCGCGGGCCAGCATCTCGTCGAGCCGGGCGCGCAGGGCGTGCAGGTGCAGGACGTCGGAGGCTGCGTAGGTCAGCTGGTCCTCGGAAAGCGCCGCCGAGCCCCAGTCCGAGCTCTGCTGGACCTTGGAGATCTCCACCCCGAGCAGCTCGCGGGTGATGTCCTTCAGGCCATGGCGGTCGGTGTAGGTCCGGGCCAGCTTGGAGGCGATCTTGGTGCAATAGACGGGGGCGGTCACCACCCCAAGGTGCAACCAGAACATGGCGATATCAAAGCGCCCGAAGTGGAACAGCTTGGTGACCGCCGGGTCCGTCAGCAGGGCCCTGAGGTTGGGCGCGCGATAGGTCGTCCGGTCGAGCTGGACCACATGGGCGTCGCCGCCGCCGTCCGAGAGCTGCACCACGCAAAGCGGGTCGCGGCCGAGCCGGAGGCCCATGGTCTCCGAATCGATCGCCACCACGCTCGCCCCGGCCAGGGCGCCGTCTGGCAGGTCGCCTTGATGCTGGAAGATGGTCACGGCGGACTCCGGCGATGCGTTCCGCCTCCACCATAGAGGCGGGGGCGGCCCCCAGAAAGGGCGGGTAGTAGAAGAACACCCCCTCACGATGGTGCCCAGGAAAGGACTCGAACCTTCACGGCCGTTAAGCCACTGGCACCTGAAGCCAGCGCGTCTACCAATTCCGCCACCTGGGCCCGACCCACCGGATCGCGCGAGGGCGCTTCCATAAGGCCCCGTTCCGCCGGGGTCAACGGCTGCGCATTGTAAGGGCCGCGCGCTTCGTCTAAGCGGGCCGCATGCAGAATCTCGTCACCGTCTTCGGCGGCTCCGGCTTCGTGGGAACCCAGGTCGTGCGGCGGCTGGCCAAGGCCGGCTGGCGGATCCGGGTCGCCGTGCGCAACCCCAGCCTCGCCAACGCCATGCGCCTGCAGGGCGACGTCGGCCAGATCGACGTGGTCCAGGCCAATATCCGCGATGAGGATTCGACCCGCCGCGCCCTCGAGGGGGCCACCGCCTGCGTGAATCTGGTGGGCGTGCTCTACGGAGTCGGTCGCCAGACCTTCCAGGCCGTGCATGTGGACGCCGCCCGCAATGTCGCCCAGGCCGCCAAGGCCATGGGCGTTACGCGCTTCGTGCAGATGTCGGCCCTCGGGGCCGATCTGGACAGCCCGTCGGGCTACGCCCGCACCAAGGCCGGGGGCGAGGCCGCCGTGCGCGCCATCTATCCCGACGCCGTCATCGTCCGCCCCTCGGTGGTGTTCGGCCAGGGCGACGGCTTCTTCAACAAGTTCGCCACCATGGCCGCCTTCAGCCCGGCCCTGCCGCTGATCGGCGGCGGCCACACCCGCTTCCAGCCGGTGTTCGTTGGCGACGTGGGTTTGGCCTTCGCCAGGATCCTCTCCGACCCGGCCGCCGCGGGCCGCACCTACGAACTGGGCGGGCCATCCACCGCGAGCTTCCGCGAGCTGATGGAGATGATGCTGGCCGAGACCGGCCGTCGCCGCCTCCTGCTCCCGCTGCCGTTCCCGACGGCCGGCGTCCTGGGCGCCGCGGGCGACCTGGTGGCCGGGATCCTCCGGCCGCCGGTCACCTCCGACCAGGTTCTGCTGCTGAAGGCCGACAACGTGGTCGGCGGCGACCATCCGGGCCTCGCCGAGTTGGGGATCACGCCCACGGCGCTGCAGGCCGTCCTGCCCACCTACCTCTACCGCTACCGCAAGGGCGGCCAGTACGCCGACCAGGAAACCCTGGCCGCCGCGCGCTAACCCAGCGTCAGCAGCGCCAGGCCCGCCCCGCCGATCGCGATCCGCAGCCAGCCGAAGGGCGCGAAGCCCCGGCGGGTGACGATCGCCAGCATCGCCTTGATCACCACGATGGCCACCAGGAAGGCGGTCACGAAGCCGATGGCCAGCAGGCCGAGGTTGCCGCCGGCCATGATCTGGTCGCGGCTCTCAATGGCGTCGAGCACGAAGGCGCCCGTCATGGTGGGGATGGCCAGGAAGAAGGTGAACTCGGCCGCCGCCCGCTTCTCCACCTTCATCAGCATGGCGCCGACGATGGTCGCCCCCGAGCGCGACACCCCCGGCATCATCGAGATCACCTGGAATAGGCCGATGATCAGCGAGGTTTTCAGCGGCAGGCGGTCGGCTTCGGTGTGGACCGGCGGCGGCGCCATCCTGTCGATCAGCAACAGCACGATCCCGCCGATGATCAGCGAGACGCACTGGGCGACGGGACTGTCGAACAGCGCCCCCTTGATGAAGTCGTGCAGCAGAAGGCCCAGCACCACCGAGGGGATGAAGGCGACCAGCACCGATAGGGCGAACCGCCGCGAGGCCGGGTCGCTGGGCAGGGTGATCACCGCCCCCCAGAGCTTGCGGAAATAGAGCGCCACCACCGCCAGGATCGCCCCCAGCTGGATCATCACCGCAAAGGTGTTCCAGAAGGGATCGGTCAGCCCCATCCCGTGCTTGGCCAGCAGCATCATCCCCGTCGACGAGACCGGAATGAACTCGGTCAGGCCCTCGATGACCCCCAGGATGACGGCGTAGATCCAGTCCGGCACGAGTCGCGCTCCCTTTTAGATTCTCGAACCCTAGCGAGGCTGGCCAACGCAAAAGTTGTGAGCGATCTTCACTACAGCTAGGTGGAATGGGGCGCAGGAAAAATGTCTGGGCCGATGCTGGATATCGCCCTGCGAGTGGCGCTGGTGGCGTTTCTGGGAAGTTGGTTCTGGGCCGCGGCCCTGATCCTTCGCTTCAATTGGCGAGTGTTCAAGACATATAGGACGAAGCAACCAACGCCGCTTTCCACCCTGCGATGGCCGGCGATCGCTTGGTCCACCGGGCTTATCTTTTTAGCTTTGTTCGCATTGCTCCACCGGCTCCGGTACCCCGCCAATTGGGGCCTTTCTTGACCTCTCACCCCCTTGAGCGCATAAGCGCGCCCTTCCGGCGCCAACTTCGGTCAGCGCCCTCCACCGCCACGACCCCGGCCAGGTAGCCCTGGACCAACCGGACGAGGGCGGCGAGGCCCCCCGTCGACGCAATCGTCCACGGGGGTCGATTGCGTTTGAGGTCTAGGGGTTCGAGTTTGTTCGACGCGCTATCCGAGCGGCTGACAGGGGTCTTCGACCGGCTTTCCGGTCGTGGCGTGCTGTCCGACAAGGATATCGACGAGGCGATGCGCGAAGTGCGCGTGGCCCTGCTCGAGGCCGACGTCGCCCTGCCGGTGGTGCGCGACTTCATCGCCAAGGCCAAGGAACAGGCCACCGGCGAGGCGGTGATCCGCTCGGTGCGCCCCGCCGACCAGGTGATCAAGATCACCTATGACGGCCTGGTGGAGATGCTGGGCGGCGAGGGCGAACCCGCCGGCCTCAACATATCGCTCAACCCGCCCACCGTGATCCTGATGGCCGGCCTGCAGGGCTCGGGCAAGACCACCACCGCCGGCAAGCTGGCCCTGCGCCTGTCCAAGGAGCGCAAGAAGGTCCTGCTGGCCTCGCTGGACACCCGCCGCCCGGCCGCCATGGAACAGCTGGCCATGCTGGCCAAGCAGGCCGAGGTCGACAGCCTGCCCATCGTCGCCGGCCAGACCGCCCCGGACATCGCCCGGCGCGCCATGTCGGCCGCCAAGCTACAGGGCTACGACGTCCTGATCCTCGACACCGCCGGCCGCACCACCATCGACGAGGCGATGATGGCCGAGGCGGCCGAGATCGCGAAGATCGCCAAGCCCTCCGAGACCCTGCTGGTGGCCGACGCCCTCACCGGCCAGGACGCGGTGCGCACCGCCACCGCCTTCCACGCGCGCCTGCCGCTCACCGGCCTGGTGCTCACCCGGGCCGACGGCGACGGACGCGGCGGGGCTGCGCTCTCCATGCGGGCCGTCACCGGCCTGCCGATCAAGTTCCTCGGGGTCTCCGAGAAGATCGACGGCCTCGACGCCTTCGACGCCCACCGGGTCGCCGGTCGCATCCTCGGCCGCGGCGACGTTGTCGCCCTGGTGGAGAAGGCCGCCCAGGAGCTGGACGCCGCCAAGACCGAGGCCATGGCGCGCAAGCTCGCCAAGGGCCAGTTCGACCTGGAGATGATGGCCGAGCAGCTTTCCCAGATGAAGCGGATGGGCGGCATGGAGGGGCTGATGGGCATGCTCCCCGGCGTCCAGAAGATGAAGCGGCAGATCAGCGAGAGCGGCCTGACCGACAAGAGCTTCGAGCGCCAGATGGCAATCATCTCTTCGATGACCAAGGCCGAGCGCAAGAAGCCGGACGTGCTGCAGGCGTCGCGCAAGCGCCGCATCGCCGCCGGCGCCGGCGTGGACGTGGCCGAGGTCAACCGCGTGCTCAAGCAGCACCGCCAGATGGCCGACGCCTTCAAGGCCCTGACCAAGAACGGCGGCAAGGGCATGGCCCAGATGGCCAGGATGCTCGGCGGCGGCGCGGGCGGCGGGCTCGACCCGGCCAAGCTCGCCCAGTTGGGCGGCGGCCAGATGCCGACGGAAGAACAGATGCAACAGATCGCCAACCGCCTCGGCGGACCTGGCGCCCCGAAACTCCCCGGACTGGGCGGCATGCCCGGCGGGTTCAACCCCTTCAAGAAGTAAGGACACTACAATGCTGAAGATCCGTCTCGCCCGCGGGGGCACCAAGAAGCGCCCCTACTATTCCGTCGTCGTCGCCGACAGCCATTCGCCCCGCGATGGCCGCTTCATCGAGAAGGTGGGCAGCTACAACCCGCTCCTGAAGAAGGACGACCCCAACCGCGTGGTCCTGAAGGCCGAGCGTATCTCCGAGTGGCTCGGCAAGGGCGCCCAGCCCACCGACCGCGTCGCCCGCGAGCTGTCCAAGCTGGGCATCGTGAAGTGGGAACACGGCAACAACCCGAAGAAGGGCGAGCCCGGCCAGAAGGCCAAGGAGCGCGTCGAGGAACGCGCCCAGCGCGAGACCGATCGCGCCGCCCGCGAGGAGACCGCGCGCCAGGAAGCCGCTGACGCCGCCGCGGCCGCCGCCGCCGCGCCGCCGCCGGTTGAAGAGCCTGTGGCCGAAGAGCCCGTAGCCGAGGAAGCCCCCGCCGCTGAAGCCGCTCCGGCTGAAGAGGCGCCTGCGGAAACCGTCGATGCCGCTCCGGCTGAGGAAACCGCCGCCGAGGAGGCCCCCGCTCAGGAAGCCGCCGCTGAGGCCGCGCCGGCTGAAGAGCCCGCCGCCGAGGAGGCGCCTGCCGCCGAAGCCGCTCCCGAGAGCGGCGAAGAGCAGGCTTAAGGATCGTCCAGAGGGGATCGTGAGCATGATCCTCGTCGGGCGCGTGGCCGGGGCGTTCGGCGTGAAGGGTGAGGTCCGCCTCACCGCCTTCACCGCCGAGCCCCTGGCGCTCCTGGACTACAAGACCCTGCTGCGTCAGGACGGCTCGCCCGGCCTGACGCTCAGCTCCGGCCGTCCCGCCAAGGGCGGGGTGGTCGTCCGGGCGCAGGAGGTGGAGACCCGCGAACAGGCCGAGGCCCTGCGCGGCCTGCAGCTCTTCGTGCCTCGCGAGGCGCTCCCCGAGCCGGACGAGGACGAGTTCTACGTCACCGACCTGATCGGCCTCGCCGTGGAGACCGCCGAGGGCCAGGCCATCGGCCAGGTGAAGGACGTCCGCGACTTCGGCGCCGGCGACCTGCTGGAGATCCAGCCGCCCGAAGGCCCCAGCTGGTGGCTGCCCTTCACCCGGGCGGCCGTGCCCGAGGTGCGGATGGCCGAGCGCAGGATCATCGCCCAGCCGCCCGAAGAGACGGAATAGGCGAGAGGCATGGCCTTCGCCTGCACGGTCCTGACCATGTTCCCCGAGGCCTTTCCCGGCCCGCTGGGGGTCTCGCTGATCGGGACCGCCTGGCGCGAGCAGGGCCTCTGGTCCCTGGAAACGGTGGACATTCGGGCCTTTTCCAAAGATAAGCGCGGCTTCCTGGACGACACCCCCGCGGGTGGAGGTCCGGGACAGGTGATGCGGGCGGACGTGATCGCCTCGGCGCTGGACAGCATCGAGCGACGCGATCGGCCGCTTTTGTACATGAGCGCCAGGGGCCGCCCCCTCACCCAGGCGCTGGCGAGTAAATGGGCTTCCGGGCCGGGACTGATCGTCCTCGCCGGGCGGTTCGAGGGGGTGGATCAGCGGGTGCTCGACGCCCGGGGGTTCGAAGAAGTCGCCGTCGGCGACGCGGTCCTGGCCGGTGGCGAGGCGGCGGCGATGGTGGCGATCGAGGCTTGCGTACGGTTGGTCCCGGGGGTCCTGGGACAGGCCGAAAGCCTCAGTGAAGAAAGCTTCGAGGACGGTCTCCTGGAGCACCCGCAGTACACGAGGCCGCGGACGTTCGAAGGGCTGGACATTCCCGAGGTGCTGCTATCGGGCCATCACGCGGACATCCGCAAGTGGCGCGCGGCGGAGAGACTACGGACTACGCGGGAGCAGCGGCCGGACCTCTGGTCGAAGCACCCCGCCAATCAACAGCCAAAGGGCGATTGAAGCCCAGTAAAGGACGAAGACCATGAACGTGATCGAACAGCTCCAGAAGGAAGAGGCCGACCGCCTGCTGGAGGCCCGCAAGGTCCCCGAGTTCCGCCCCGGCGACACCGTGCGCGTGAACGTGAAGATCAAGGAAGGCGAGCGCGAGCGCGTCCAGGCCTACGAGGGCGTCTGCATCGCCCGCGGCGGACACGGCGTCGACGAGACCTTCACCGTCCGCAAGATCTCCTTCGGCGAGGGCGTGGAGCGTCTGTTCCCGGTCCTGTCGCCGATGATCGAATCCATCGAGGTGAAGCGCCGCGGCGCCGTCCGGCGCGCCAAGCTCTATTACCTGCGCGATCGCCGCGGGAAGTCGGCCCGTATCGCCGAGCGGCAGACCAACGCCCCCCGCGAAGACGCCGAGACCTCGGAAGCCTAAACGCTTCCAACCACGAATTTCACGCGGCGGCCGGGGCGACCCGGCCGCCGTTTGCGTTTCGGGATGTCCCTAACCGCGCCTGTGCGGCGCCCGCGCACTAGACGCACCCCATGCCGCGACACTACATGCGACGCATGCCGGGTAAGACACTCTACGACAAGATCTGGGACGCCCACCTCGTCGCCGAACAGGACGGCGAGGCGATCCTCTATATCGACCTGCACCTCATCCATGAGGTGACCACGCCCCAGGCCTTCGCCGGCCTGCGCGCCGCCGGCCGCAAGGTGCGCCGGCCGGACCGCACCCTGGCGGTCGCCGACCACAACGTCCCCACCGAAGGCCAGGCCCTGGGCGTCGCCGCCGTCGCCGACGACGAGGCCCGCCTGCAGCTCCAGACGCTTGAGCGCAACGTGAAGGACAACGGCATCGAGTTCTTCGCCATGGGTGACATCCGCAACGGCATCGTCCACGTGGTCGGCCCTGAGCAGGGCCGCACGCAGCCGGGCCTCACCATC
>CANJRI010000027.1 GCA_947476555.1 Caulobacteraceae bacterium | reverse complement strand
CGCGGTCTCGATGTTGCCGTGGCCGGAGATGATGATCACCGGCAGGTCGGCGTCGAGCTCCTTGACCAGGTCGAGCAACGCCAATCCGTCCATCCCGCCGCCGGCCATCCAGATATCCAGGATCAGCAGCGCCGGCTTGCGGGCGCGGATTTCGCGGAGCGCGGACTCGGAGTCGTTGGCGGTGCGGACCGCATAGTCCTCGTCGGTCAGGATACCCGCCACCAGATCGCGGATGTCCGCTTCGTCATCGACCACAAGGACGTCTGAACTCATGACTGTTCTTCCTTCACACGATCGGGCCCGGCGACCGAGGTCGCGGTCGGCAGCGGCAGCCGCAGGATGGCCAAGGCCCCCTGCCCGCCGCTGGCGTCGGCCAGTTGCAGCTCGCCGCCATGGTCTTCCAGGATGCGCTTGACGATGGCCAGGCCGAGGCCGGTGCCCTTCTCGCGCGTTGTCACATAGGGCTCGGCGAGTCGGTCGCGATCCGTGGCAGGCAGGCCGACACCGTTATCCTGCACCTCGAAGATCGCGGCGCCGTCCTCGACCGACAGGCGGGCCCGGATCCGTCCTTTAAGTCGCGGCGCTCCCGCCCTCCGCGCCTCCACGGCCTCGGCGGCGTTCTTCAGCACATTGGTCAGGGCCTGGGCGATCATCCGGCCATCGGCCATCAGGGTGATCTCCGGCGCCGGCTCCTCCATTTCGACAGTGATGTCGGCCGAAGCGACACGGCGGGCGAACACCGCCGCACGAAGCAGCTCCGCGGCGTCCTGCGCCGTGAACTTCGGCGCCGGCATCCGCGCGAAGGCCGAGAATTCGTCCACCATCCGGCCGATGTCCCCCACCTGGCGCACGATGGTGTCGGTGCAGCGATCGAAGGTCTCCAGCTCGGACGGGGCGATATCCTTGCGGTACTTGCGGCGCAGGCGCTCGGCCGACAGCTGGATCGGGGTCAGGGGGTTCTTGATCTCGTGGGCGATCCTTCGGGCCACGTCGCGCCAAGCGGCGTTGCGCTGCGCGGCGGCAAGGCGGGTGATGTCGTCGAAGGTCAACACCAGGCCGCTCTCGCTCTGGCCGGCGCGGACCCTCAGGCGGCGGGTCTCGCGACCGCGGGTGACATCGATCTCCTCTTCGGAGACGCCCCGTCCGGCGCCCGCGGCCACCTGGACGAACTCGGGAGCCACCTCGGCCAGCCGTCGGCCGCGGCCCAGGTCCGCCGGCAGGGCCAGCAACTGGCCGGCTTGCCGGTTGGCGACCGACACCCGACCGTCGCGATCGAGGCCGATCACCCCGGCGCTGACGTCCGCGAGGACGGTCTCGATGAACTGGCGGCGGCTTTCGGCCTCCTCACGCGCCCGCCGCAGCGCCTCCTGCTGCGCCTGAAGATCATGAGTCATACTATTGAATGCATGGGATAACACCGCGATCTCGTCGGGATCGTTGTCGGCGTCGACGCGGGCGTCGAGGTCCCCAGCGGCCACCCGGCCCGCGGCCTGGACAAGCCGCGCTACCGGAGCGGAAATGGCGTTGGCCGCGCCGAGCCCCAGCCAAACCGCGCCGACCAGCACCAGGAGCGCGGTCTCCACATAGCTGAGGGCGAAGATGGTCTGCACCCTGGCCCGGTTCTGGGCGATGTCGCGATAGGAGGCGAGCGCGCTCTCGGCCTGTCGAAGGTTGTCGATGATGCCCTTTTCCATCGGCCGGGCGACGTAGAGATAGGCCTCGCCGTAGCTGGTCAGGCGATAGACCGCGTACATCACATCGGCCGGTGAGAAGTCGGCCCAGATCTCCTTCTGGTCGGCGGCGGCGAAGCTGGTGGTCGGCGGCGCGACGTAGGGCGGCGCCCCTTCCCGCTCGCTTCGGGCGATGACCTTGCCTCGCCGGTCAATCACATAGGCCGCCGGGAAGCCGTGGTACTGCGACAGGGCTTCCAGATAGATGGTGAGGTTCTCCGGCTTGCCCTCCAGGCTGCCGGCCTCGCGGTTGAGGTCCAGGGCCATGGGCGTGACGTGCTCGCCCAGGTAGCCGGTCTGCTCTTCCATGTAGGAACGGAAGACGGTGGCGGAGTTCTCCACGACCGTCTGCACGCGCTCGCTGAACCAGTTCTCCACGCCGCGGCTGACCAGCACGCCGTAGAACAGGAAGACCACCGCGGCGGGAACCACGGCGGCCAGGGCGAACAGCCTCACGAAACGCATGTGCAGCCGCGCGCCAGCGTCGTGCGCATCCACCAGCTGCAGGATGCGCAGTCCGACCGAGGTCATCAGGGCCAGGATCAGCACCAGGTTCAGACCCAGCACCGTGAGAATCAGCGCGCTGGTCGGACCGAGGGGCCCCTGCGAGGGCGGCGAGACGGTGAGCAGGATGGCCAGGCCCGTCAGGCCGGCCGCGACTCCATAGGCGACGCCCAGCACAAGGCGGGACCGCAGGACGGCGCGGCCGGATACGGGAAGGCTGAAGGTCGCCATTGGGGCGGAGCCTATGCGGCTGTGCTCTGAAATCAACACCAATGTTGCGTCGCTGCACAGTCACGCTTCGAAACCACGGTTTCCGAAATTGACGTCCGCCGTCGGGAACCACAGGCCCGACTCAGCCGTTATTCGCGCTCGGGCGAATGAGGGGGCGCATGTGTCGCAAGGTCTTAAACTAAGCGATAGGCCGCCGTCGCCGCTTCTGGAATCGCTCCTCGATCTCGACCAAACGGTGCTCGACGCCCTGCCACTTGGGGTCTACGCCTGCGACGCCGACGGTTGCATACTGCGGGTAAACCGCAAGGCCGCCGAGCTGTGGGGGCAGACGCCCCGCCTCATGGACGCCACCCAACGGTTCTGCGGCTCCTTCAGTGTCGAAAGTCTCGACGGCGGGTTCATCCCGCCGGACCAAACCCCGATGGCCCGCGCTGTGCTTCACGGCGAGAGCTTCGAAGGCGCCGAAGCCGTGGTCAGCAATCCCGACGGCCGGCGGTGGGTGGCGCGCGTGACCGTGGCCCCGCTTCGCGATCCCCAGGGCGCCGTCGTCGGCGCGATAAACTGCTTCCAGGACGTCAGCCGTGAGCATGACATGCGCCTGGCGCTGGAACGCCAACAGCGCACCTTCGACCTAGCGATGGTCGCCTCGCGCATGGGCACCTGGCGCTACACCATGGCCGACAACATCTGCGTCTATGACGAGAACGCCCAGGGCCTCTATGGCCTGACCGAGGGACGGTTCCTGCACGACGACGAGGGGGTGAAGGCCAAGTTCCACCCCGACGACATGGCGCTCATGTGGGAGCGGGTGGGCAAGGCGATCGATCCGCAGGGCGATGGCCGCTACGACGTCGAGTACCGGGTTAAGCAACTCGACGGCAGCTGGCGCTGGCTCAGCGCCTGGGGCCTTGTCGAGTTCGACGGCCCGGGGCCGGACCGCAAGCCGGTGGCCATTGCGGGCGCCAGCCGCGATCTCAGCGAAATGAAGCGGGCCGAAGAGCTGCAGGGCCTGCTGGTGAACGAGCTCAATCACCGTGTGAAGAACTCGCTGGCGACCGCCCAATCCATCGCCGCCCAGACGCTACGCGGCGCCGACGACTTGAAGTCGGCGCGGATCGCCATCGACGCCCGCATCGGGCTGTTGGCGCGGGCCCACGACCTGCTGACTGCCCGGAATTGGTCGGGCGCGGACCTGGCGGATGTCGTCGGCCGCGCGATCGAACCCTTCGTGGTCGATCAGTTCGAACTGACCGGAGGGTCCCTCGAGGTCTCGCCCAAGCATGCCCTGGCCCTGTCGCTGGCGCTGCACGAACTCGCCACTAACGCGGCCAAATACGGCGCGCTCTCCATACCCAAGGGACGGGTGCGTATCGGTTGGAGCGTTGCTGACGGGCAGCTTCGGGTGGACTGGACCGAAAGTGGTGGCCCACCCGTGACGCCGCCAGAGCGGCGCGGCTTTGGCAGCCGCCTGCTGGAAGAAGGGCTGATGCGCGAGCTCGATGGCCGCGCCAACCTCCAGTTCGGACGCGACGGCGTCCGTTGCGAGATCGCCGCGGCGCTCTAGGCCGCGCGGCTAACGCCGGCCGCGCGCCATCTCCACCCCCAGGTCCTGGATCTTCTTGCGCAGGGTGTTGCGGTTGAGACCGAGGATCTCGGCGGCGCGGACCTGGTTGCCGCGGGTGGCCGAGAGGGTGAGCTGGATGAGCGGCCGCTCCACCTCCTCGAGCACCCGATCGTAGAGGCCAACCGGCGGGATTCCGTCCGGCTGATCGGCGAAATAGGACGAGAGCTTCTGCTCGACGAGCTGGGCCAGGGTGGCCGGCCCTTCCTGCCCCGCCACCACTGGCTGCTGATCGGCCAGTTCCTTCTCGATGATCCGGGCGGTGATCAGGTCTTCGCCGTAAAGCGCGCAGATCCGCCGGACCAGGTTCTCCAGCTCGCGGACGTTGCCCGGCCAGGCGTGGAGCTTGAGCCGGTCCAGGGCGCTGGCGTCGATGGTCTTCGAGGGCAGGCCCTCGCGGTTGGCGCGCAGCAGGAAGGCGCGGGCCAGATCCGGGATATCCTCGGAGCGGTCGCGCAGCGGCGGCAGGCGCAGGGGCGCGACGTTCAGCCGGAAGAACAGGTCCTCGCGGAATAGGCCCTGCTGGATCAGCGCCCGCAGGTCCCGGTTGGTGGCGGCGATGACCCGCACGTTGGGCCGTCGGCCCGTTCGGGGATTCAGCGCCGGCTCGGAGCCGTCGATGACCCGCAGCAGACGCGTCTGGGCGTCCAGCGGCATGTCGCCGATCTCGTCCAGGAACAGGGTGCCGCCGTCGGCCTCGGCGAGCTTGCCGGCGTCGCCGTCCTCCTTGCCGAACAGCTCGGTCTCGACCCGCTCGCGGGGCGTGGCGGCCAGGTTGATGACCACGAACTTGCCGTCGCGACGCCGGCCCATGTCGTGCAGCGCCCGGGCCACCAATTCCTTGCCCGTGCCGGATTCACCGGTGATCAGCACCGTGAGGTCCGCCCCCACCAGCCGGGCGATGGTCCGGTAGACCTCCTGCATGGGCGCGGAGCGACCGATCAGCGGCAACCGGTCGTCGCGCACGGCCCGCGCCTGGGCCTTGGACGCCTCGGTGTCCGCCGGCCGCGCCAAGGCCCGGCGCGCCGCGGCCGTCATGTCGTCGAGGTCGAATGGCTTGGGGATGTATTCGAAGGCCCCGACCTCGGCCGCGTTCACCGCCGTGATCAGGTTGTTCTGGGCGCTCATCACGATGACCGGCAGGCGCGGGCGTTGCTTCTTGATCCGGGGCAGGACGTCGAAGACGTTCTCGTCGGGCATCACCACGTCGGTGACCACCAGGTCGCCCTCCCCTTCGGTCACCCATTTCAGCAGGGTGGCGGCGTTGCCGGTGGCCCGCACCTGATAGCCGAGACGCGTAAAGGCCTGGGACAGGACCAACCGGATCGAGGAATCGTCGTCGGCGATCAGGATCTTCTTAGAGACCGCGTTCATGCGGAGCCTTCCTCAAACGAAACGATAGGCAGGAGCACCCGGAAGACGGTCCGCCCGGGCTCGGATTCGAAATCGATCAGACCGCCATGACCGGCGATCAGCTTGGCCACCAACGCCAGGCCCAGGCCCGCCCCGTTCACCTTGGAGGTGACGAAGGGCTGGAACAGGCTTTCGCGGATGTGATCGGGGATGCCCGGACCGTTGTCCTGGATTCGGACCTCCAGCGGCGCGCCGCGCAGGGCCTGCCCCTTGGCCGCCCGCACCCGCACCCCATGCCGGTACGCGGTATGGATCTGCACCTCGCCCTGTCCGTCATTTCGCGAATGCGCGGCCTCGGCGGCGTTCTTCACCAGGTTCAGGAACACCTGGATGAGCTGGTCCTCGTCGCCCAGGACGGGCGGCAGCGAGGGATCGAACCGCTCGCGCAAAGTCAGGCCGTCGGCGACGCCATTGGCCGCGAGGGCCCGCACCCGATCCAGGACCTGGTGGATGTTGAGCGGGGCGACCACGGGAAGGGCGTCGTCGGAGAACGCCTCCATCCGGTCCACCAGACGGCGAACCCGGTCGGTCTCGTCGACGATCAGCTGGGCCAGGGGGATGTCCTCCGCCTTGGCGCCGCCCTTCAGCAGTTGGGCGGCTCCACGGATACCCGCCAGGGGATTCTTGATCTCGTGCGCCAGCATGCGCCCCAGGCCCACGAGGGAGCGCAGTCCGGCCGCCTCCTGGGCGGTGCGATCGCCCCCGAGGCCGGTCTTGACGGTGAGGGTCAGCAGAACCGATCCGTCGCCCAGCGGCGCCGCGGCGCCGTCGGCCTCGAAGGGCGGCAACCCGAACAGGCTGATGTGGACGCCGCGCTCACGCACCCGGGTCCCCGACTCCAGCGCCCGGTTCAACAGCGAAACCAGGGCCGATCCCGGCGGCAGGGCGGCACGGAACCGGCCCCGGGCCAGCAGACCCAGCCCCTGACCGAACAGGGCTTCGGCCGCCTCGTTGGCCGCGACCAGCGAGCCCTCGGAATCCACCACCAGGGCGGGATCGGGGCTGAGCTCGAAGGCGGCCGCCTTCAGGGCCGCGGAATCCATGCTCCTCATCTGGCTCTTGATGCTACCGCTCATGCGGCCAGCCTCCCCTCGCAAGAGCGCCACAGGGCGGTGAGGCCCTGCTCAACGGACGCCGCGTCGTCCAGCCGGCACAGGGCGGAGCGGGCGTCCCGCCGGGCCTGCGCGCATCCTGGCGAGGGCGCGTTCTCGATGTAGGCGGCCAGGTGCTTGCGGAAGATCCGCAGGCCAAGGCGTTCTCCATAAAATTCAAGGCTGTCGTGGAAATGGCTAAGGGCGATTGCGAGCCGCGCCTCGCCCCGGGGCTCCTCGAAAGGACGTCCATCCAGCTCGGCCTCGATCTGGGTGGCGATCCAGGGCCGGCCATAGACGCCGCGGCCGATCATCACCGCATCGGCCCCGGACGCCTCAAGCGCGGCCCGGGCGCTCGCGCCGTCCACGATGTCGCCGTTGACGATCACCGGCACACCCACGGCCTCCTTGACCGCCCGCACCGCGGCCCAGTCGGCGCGGCCTTTGTAGAACTGGCACCGTGTCCGGCCGTGCACGGTCACCGCCTTGACCCCAATCGCTTCAGCCCGGGCGGCAAGTTCCGGCGCGTTGCGGGACTGATCGTCCCAGCCCAGGCGCATCTTCACCGTGACCGGGACATCCACCGCTTCGACGGCGGCGCGCAGGATGTCCGCCGCGAGTTCGGGCTCGCGCATCAGGGCCGAGCCAGCGGCCTGGCCGGTGACCTCCCTGGCCGGGCATCCGAAATTGAGGTCGATCACCTGGGCGCCGGCGGCCACCGCCAGCTGCGCGCCGCGCGCCACATGCGCCGGATCGCGGCCGACGAGCTGCACGACCATCAGCGGCAGGCCTTCGCCCACCGCCGCCCTGCGCACCACATCGGGACGGCCTTTGGAGAATTCCGCACAGGCGACCATCTCCGTCGCCACATAGGGCGCGCCAAGCGCGCTCGCGGCCCGCCGGAACGGCAGGTCCGATACGCCGGTCATCGGCGCGATCCACACACGGCCCTTCACGGGCAAGTTACCTAACGCGAGCTGTTTGCTCATTTTGTAATCACTACCCCCGCCACCTTTTTAGGCACTTTGTGCAGCGCCGTAAAGCTGGAAGAAAGCCCCGCAGTTTCCTATGAGGGAGGCATGAGTTTTTCGGCGGTCGTGGTGGCGGCGGGCGCGGGCGCCCGGGCAGGTCCTGGCGAGCCCAAGGCCTGGCGCGACGTGGGCGGCCGGGCGTTGGTCCGCTGGTCGGTCGAAGGCCTGCTGTCCGCCGGCGCGCGGGAAGTCATCGTCGTCGTCGCCCGCGACCGGTTGTCCGACGCCGATGCGGCGCTGGAGGGCCTGAAGGGCTGGAAGGCCGTCACCGGCGGCAAGACCCGCGCCGAGAGTGTCCAGGCCGGCTTGGCCGCGCTCACCGGCCGTCGCGATCAGCCGGTGCTGATCCACGACGCCGCCCGGCCGTTTGTCACCCGCGAGCATGTGGACCGGCTGCTGGCGGCCCTGGAGCTGGCCGACGGGGCGATTCCCGTCCTCCCCGTCCCCGACACCCTGAAGCGGGGCGAAGGCCTGGTGGAGGCGACCATCTCCCGCGAGAGCCTCTGGCGGGCGCAGACGCCGCAGGCCTTCCGGATCGGGCGGATCAAGGCCGCTTATCGCCGGTGGCCGACCGGCGAGAAACCCACGGACGACGCCTCGGTGATGGAACGCGCGGGGGGCCACGTGGCCATGACCCCCGGCGATCCGCTGCTCATGAAGCTCACCTACCCCCAGGACTTCCTGATGGCCGAGCAGCTCGCGGCGGGGCGACGGATCCTGCGGGTGGGTCAGGGGATCGACGCCCATCGCTTCGGGCCGGGCGATGTGGTGTGGCTGGGCGGCATCCGCATCGAACACGATCTGGGGCTGGTGGGCCATTCCGACGCCGACTGCGGCCTCCACGCCCTCACCGACGCGGTCCTGGGCGCCATCGGCGACGGCGACATCGGCGAGCATTTCCCGCCCACCGACCCCCGTTGGAAGGGCGCCTCCTCGGACCAGTTCCTGACCTATGCCGTGGGACGCGTGGCGGCCCAGGGCGGTCGCATCCTCAGCGCCGACCTTACCCTGATCTGCGAGCGTCCCAAGATCGGGCCGCACCGGCAGGCCATGCGCGAACGGATCGCCGACCTCCTGGGACTGCCGGTCCACCGGGTCAGCGTGAAGGCCACCACGACCGAGGGCATGGGCTTCACCGGGCGGGGCGAAGGCCTGATGGCCCAGGCGATCGTCTCCGTCGAGACCCCGCTTTAGGCCCTTTCTTGGCGGAAACCGCCAGGTTGGTTGACGTCATGCGCCGGCGGGCTAGGCTTCGCCAAACAGCGTTGGCCGGGACGATAATCAGAACAACCCGCCCTGGAGGAGATACGTATGCAACCGGACGCTATCGTGTCTCCCGTAGAAGCCGAGGCCGTCAGGAAGGTCTGGAGACGGATTCTCCCCTTCACATTCGCGCTGCTTCTGTTCGCCCAGATCGACAAGCACAACATCGCCTTCGCCGGCTTGACCATGCGGCAGGATCTGGGCCTGAGCGCCACGGTCTTCGGCCTCGCCGTCTCCATCTTCTACGTCGGCTTCATCATCTTCGAGATCCCGAGCAACGTCGTCATGGCGCGGGTTGGCGCGCGCATCTGGCTCAGCCGGATCGCCATCACCCTCGGCCTCGCGTCGGTCGCCACGATGTTCGCCACCGGCCCTCAGAGCCTGCTGGTCATCCGCTTCCTGCTGGGCGTCGCCGAGGCCGGGATGGTTCCCGGACTACTGCTCTATTTCACCTACTGGTTCCCGCGCGCCTATCGGGCGCGCGCCAATGGATGGCTGCTGGTCTCGATGCCGGTAGCGGGCGTCGTCACCGCGATCCTCTCAGGCGCCATTCTCGATCTGAACGGCGCCCTGGGCTTGGCGGGTTGGCAATGGCTGTTCCTGCTGCTCGGCACGCCGTCGATCCTGATGGGTATCGCCGGGGCCTGGTACCTCACGGACCGGCCTGATCGCGCCCGCTGGTTGTCGGACCCCGAAAAGTCCGCGCTCACGGCGTCGCTGGCCGAGGCTCGGCCCCAGGCCGCCGCGACAACGCAGGCCAAGGGCCTGGGCTGGGCGCACGCCCTGTTCAGCCGGGATGTGATGTTCCTGGCGATCGCCAACCTCGGCGTCTTCATCACCCTCGCCGTGCTGACGAGCTGGGCGCCGCAGATCGTCCGCACCGTGGTTCCGAACGAGAGCTTCACCCTGTTCGGCTTCATCGCCGCCCTGCCGGCGCTCGCGGCCGCGATCACGATCCCGGTCTGGGCCCGGCGATCGGACCTCAAGAACGAACGCAAGTGGCATATCGTGATCGCCACGGCTTTCTCGGTGGGCGGCTTGTTGTTGGCGATGTCGACCGAGATCCCGTGGCTGAAGCTGACCGGCCTGATCATGTGCTCGATGGGGGCCTACGGCGGCTACGGCGTCTTCTGGTCGCTGGTGACGCAGGTCCTGCCGGAACGCCATCGCCCGGCGGGCATCGCGATGATCCACGCCGCCGGCACCGCCGGCGCCATGCTCAGCCCGGTTGTGGTCGGCTATCTGCGAGATGCGACCGGCAGTTTCTCGGCAGGCCTGTTGTTCGCGGCGGTCATGTTGACGATCAGCCTGGTGCTGCTCGCCCTGGTCGGCGAGCGTGGCCCGGCGGCCGCGCTCGCCAAGGACGCCCACCAGGGCGCCCACTAGGGCTGAGCGACGCCTACCTGAGAGAAATTCACACTATGCCCGGTCCCTTGTCCCACATCCGCGTACTCGACCTCAGCCGGATCATGGCCGGGCCGTGGGCTGGCCAGATCCTCGCCGACCTCGGCGCGGACGTCATAAAGGTCGAGCGGCCCGTCGTGGGCGACGACACCCGCGGCTGGGGTCCGCCTTTCCTGAAACGGGCCGACGGCTCGGACACGGCGGAGGCGGGCTATTACCTCTCGGTCAACCGCGGCAAGCGCTCCATCGCCATCGAGCTCGACAAGCCCGAGGGACAGGCGGTGGTTCGTGCCCTCGCCGCGCGAAGCGATATCGTGCTGGAGAACTTCAAGTACGGGGCCCTCGCCCGCTACGGGCTCGACTATGAAAGCCTGAAGGCGGTCAATCCCCGCCTGATATATTGCTCGATCACCGGCTTCGGCCAGACGGGGCCGCGCCGGGAAGTGGCGGCGTACGACTTCATGATCCAGGCGATGTCGGGCCTGATGAGCGTCACCGGGGAGCCGGACGATCGTCCCGGCGGCGGCCCGGAGAAGGTCGGCGTGCCGATCATCGACATCATGTCGGGCATGTACGCCTCCACGGCGATCCTGGCCGCCCTCAGCCGCCGGGGCGAAACCGGGCATGGCGACCATATCGACATCGCGATGCTCGACGTCGGCGTGGCGTTCCTGGCCAACCAGGCGATGAACTATCTGGTCTCCGGCAAGAACCCGGCGCGCACCGGCAACGCCCATCCCAACATCCAGCCCCAGGACGTCTTCCAGACCGCCGACGGCCACATCGTTCTGGTGGTCGGCAATGATGGCCAGTTCGTGAAGTTCTGCGACGTGGCGGGTCTGGCCCCCCTCGCCCAGGACGACCGGTTCAGGACCAACGCCAACCGGGTTCGGAATGTGGCGGTGTTGCGGGCCCTCATCGCCGAGGCCTTGCGCCAGCGCGACAGCGCCGCGTGGATCAGCGCGCTGGAGGCCGCCGGCGTGCCTTGCGGGCCGATCAACACCGTGGCGACGGTGTTCGAGGACGAACAGGTCCGCCACCGGGAGATGCGCCGCGATCTGCCTCATCCCCTGTCCGGCGTGGTGCCGCAGGTGGTAAGTCCCATGCGGTTTCGCGAAGCGCCGCTGGCCTTCGACAGGCCGCCGCCGCTGCTGGGCCAGCACACCGAGGAAATCCTGCGCGAACTCGGCCTTTAGGCGACGTGCGGCCGTTCTGATCCAAGGGGTTCGTGATGAGTGAAATCAGCGTGGAGATCGCCGGCAATGTCGCCGTCGTCACCCTCGACCGTCCGCCCGTCAACGCCCTGACCCTGGCCCTGTATGAGGAGTTAGCGGACACGTTCGAGACGCTGGGCGCGCGCGACGACCTCGGCTGCGTCATCCTCACGGCGCGTGGAGAGCGGGCGTTCTGCGCGGGGCTGGACCTGCATGAATTCCTCGCCGCGAAAGTGGAGGACGATCCGGCGCGCGCCGTGATCGTGCGACGTCTTTTCAAGACGGTGCGCACCTGCGCCATCCCGGTTATCGCCGCGGTCAACGGACCGGCGCTTGGGGCGGGCTGCGTGCTCGCATCGGTCTGCGATATCCGCCTCGCCTCGGACAAGGCCACGTTCTCGCTGCCGGAGATCAATGTCGGCCGCTGCGGAGGCACGGCGCACATGGGCCGCCACCTGCCGCAAGGTCTCCTCCGGCGCATGACGTTCACCGGCCAGCCGATCAGCGCGCAGGAGGCCTGGCGCGTGGGCTTCGTGCAGGAGGTGACCACGCCGGCTGAACTGATGTCGACGGCCACCGCCCTGGCCGAGACCATCGCGGCGAAAGCGCCGCTCGGACTGCGTCTGGGAAAGGAATCGCTCAACCGCGTCGAGTTCATGCAGGTCGAGGAGGGTTACGAGCTCGAGCAGACCTACAGCATCAAGCTGATGACGACCGAAGACGCGCGTGAGGCGACCCGCGCGGTCGTCGAGAAGCGCGCCCCGGTCTTCAAGGGACGCTGATGGCTGACGCGGTTCACCTCGAGACCGAGGGATCGGTCGGCCTCATCGTCATCGACAACCCGCCCGTGAACGCCGGCTCGGCCGCGGTTCGGGCGGGGATCGTGGAACGCCTTAAGGCTGTCGGCGATGACCCCGCGATCGCCGTCGTCGTCCTGATGGGCGCGGGGACGACCTTCATGGCGGGCTCGGACATCAAGGAGTTCGGGAAGCCATTGGCCGAGCCGCATCTGCCGGCGGTGATCGCCGCGATCGAGGCCTGTCCGAAGCCGGTGATCGCCGCCATCCACGGCCAGGCGCTGGGCGGCGGATTCGAGCTGGCGCTGGGCTGCGATGGGCGCGTGGCCTCGCCGGACGCGGTCGTTGGGCTACCTGAGGTCAAGCTGGGGATGATCCCCGGCGCCGGCGGCACCCAGCGCACGCCACGGCTTGCCGGGATTGCGGCGGCCATTGAGCTCATCACCTCGGGCCGGCGCGTTTCGGCGCGTGAGGCGCATGGCCTTGGCCTGATCGATGCGATCCTGGACGGCGACCTGCGCAGCGGCGCGGTGGCCGTCGCGCAATCCTGGGCCGATGGGAAGCGGCCCCTCGCCCAGCGCGCCGTGCCCGATGAGCCGGAGCAGAGGATCGCCGAAGCCGAGCAGGCCGCACTGAAGAAAGGTCGCGGGCGCCCTGCCGTGAAGGAAGCGATCGCAGCGATCCGCGCCTCCGCCTCCGTCCCGTTCGCCGAGGCCTTGAAGCAGGAGAGGGAAACCTTCCAGCGACTCCGCAACGGCGAGGAAGCGGCCGCCCTGCGCCATCTGTTCTTCGCTCAGCGCCGCGCCAGCCGGATCGACGGGCTGGAGGGCCAGGAGCCGAGGCCCGTGACCTCAGTCGGCGTCGTCGGCGCCGGAACCATGGGCATCGGCATCGCCTTGGCCTTCGCGGACGCGGGCCTGCCAACGACGCTTGTGGAAGGCGACGCCCCCGCGCTCGAGCGCGGCCTGGCCCGCGTGCGCGCGAACTATGACCGCTTGGTCTCCGGCCAAAAGATTTCCGCCGCAGAGGCGGAGCGCCGCGTGGCGCTCATCGCCCCCGCCCCTCTTGAAGCTCTGCGCGACGTCGACCTGATCGTCGAGGCGATCTTCGAGGACCTTGAGGCCAAGCAAGGCCTCTTGCGCGCCCTGGGCAAGATCGCCAAGCGGTCGGCGATCCTGGCTTCGAACACGTCCTATCTCGACCTCAACCTCCTCGCCGCCGCGTCCGGCCGCCCCGCCGACGTGGTGGGCCTGCACTTCTTCAGCCCCGCCAATGTGATGCGCCTGCTGGAGATCGTGCAGGGCGAATCCACGGCGCCCGACGTCATGGCCACAGCGCTGGCGCTCTCCAAACGCCTGGGCAAGGTCGGCGTCGTGGCCCAGGTGGGCGAAGGGTTCATCGGCAATCGCATCTACAACGCCTACCGAACCCAGTGTGAATTCATGCTGGAGGAAGGCGCCTATCCGCAGGACATCGACGCGGCTCTGGAGGCGTTCGGCTTCGCCATGGGGCCGTTCGCCGTCGGCGATCTGTCCGGGCTCGATATCGCCTGGCGCATGCGCGCGCGGCTGGCGGCGACCCGCGATCCGCGCGCCCGCTATGTGGATATTCTCGACAAGCTCTGCGAGGCCGGTCGCACCGGCCAAAAGGCCGGCCGCGGCTGGTACGCCTATGCGCCTGGCGCGCGCCGGGGCGAACCCTATGACGAGGCGCGCGGCCTGATCGAGGCGGCGTCGGCCCGGAAGGGCATCGTCCGGCGGACATTCACGTCCGAAGAGATCGTCATGCGGGCCATGGCGGCCATCGTGAACGAAGCCGCGCTGGTGCTGGACGAAGGCGTCGCCAAGCGGGCCTCCGACATCGACCTCGTCATGGTCAATGGCTTCGGCTTTCCCGACTATCGCGGAGGGCCGCTCTTCTGGGCCAGCCGGAGGGACGGTCGGGAGCTAGCCGCCGCGATTGACGCCGTGGAGACCGCCTACGGCTTCGCCTTCCGACGCGGCGATCTGTCAGCCGCGCTGCGAAGCGTCGCGGACGACTAGCTCTATTTTATCGTGGTGTCCGAGGAGCGGATCTTGGTCTTGAACCGCCAACCCTGGGGCGTCTTCACCAGGGTGTCGTCGTACCGCGAGTATGAGTTGATCTTCAGCGGCACGACCTGGGTGTCGAAAACGAAGGCGTAGTGCCTGACGCTGGCGCCCTCCGCCGTGGGCGTGATCATCAGGTGCGCGATGACGTGCCGGACCTTCAGGGGCTCGCGGGTGCGGTCCTTGATCAGCGCCGCACGACCCTTGACGCCGTTGAACAGGCCATCCTCGGTGAAGGTGTCGGCCCAGACCACCGCATCGCTGTTGTCGTACGCGCGGTAGAAACGCGAGTAGGTCTGCTCGATGTCGATGTAGTCCTGGGTGGTGAGCGGCGCGGCGAACGCGGTCCCTGCCCCGGATGTCCAGCCCAGCAGGCCCATGACCAGCGCGGCCATCACGGTCTTTTTCAACGACATGTCTTCACCTCCCTACATCGCCACGCACATGGCGAGGCGCGCTCAGTCTCCGCTGATATCCGCCTTCGAGACAGCATAGCGCTCGACGTCCGCCCAGCGATAGCGCTGCCTGATCCAGCGATAGTCCGAATATACCTGGGTCTGGTCCTTGTAGAATTCGGATTCCGTGTTCGCCGACTGGGAATAGACGAGCACCGATTCACCGATGGGCCCATTCTTCGTGAACTCCAGGGCCAGGATGTAGCTGGCGCCGCCAGCGTCCTCGTTGACGGTCCACCCAGCCCGAGGGTCCAACGGGTTGAACGTCATCACGTTGTAGGCGCCCTCGGCGCCGGAACCGCCGTGCATCGGGATGCGCACGCCCTGCCGGGTGGCCGTGGCCACCTGTCCAAGCGGCGCGTCGGGCGCGATGTTCGCGGCCTTGAGGTCCCTCACCGTGGCCTTCAGGGCCTCAACCACCTTGGCGGGCGAGGCGACCACGGCGCTGGGCGTCGCGGTGGGGTCTGCGGCGTCGAAGGGGAAGGTCAGCGATTCATAGGTCATGAACTGACGCCAGACCGCCGCGCCGTGGCTGGCGTTATTGTACCGCAGATCCCAGGCCGCCAGCGCGTCGCAGGCCGGCCGGAGGTCGGCTCCATCGGGCATGGCTTGCGCCGCCCGGCAATGCCTTAGAACGACGTCGCGGCCCATCTCTGCGCTCAGCACCCGGTTGCCGAACATCACCGACTTCATGGTCGCCATGTCGAAGCCCCGGCCGGCCAGTCCGTCGCGACCGTTCAGGCGATCTTCCGCCATCTCGATGCCAAGCCGCGCACGCAGGCCCGGGTCGGACCTCTCAAGACCAAACAATCGCGAAAAGCCCTCGACGCGCACCTTGCCGTGCATCAGCCAGTAGCTCTGGTTCGACTGCGAGGTGTAGTCGTCGCGGAAAAGGTGCGGGCTGCTGGCGAGGCCAGCCAGGCCGGGCGGAGCGTCCGGGTCATTTCCCCAGGCGCAGTGCGCGCGACTTCCATCGAGCACTGGAATGCGGCGGTCCCAGAACTCGGCGCCGACATCGCGGTCCAGGCATCCCTGACCGGTCGAGCCGCTAAGCTGGGCGTCGGTCAGCTTAGGGACACCGCCAACGTCTCCGACAAAGACCTTGCCGTCGTCTCCAACGATCGTGGTGTTGCGCCCGGTCGCGCCATATTTGCTCAAAGCCGTGACGATCTCGTCGACGCGCTTGGCGCGTTGGAACGTCAGCAACTGGTCGATCACCCGCACGCCTTCGGTGTCGCCGATCGCCGTCCGATAGGCGTAGGCCTTGGCGCCGGTCCACGGCAGCGCCGTCGTCCGGGCGATGGGCCCCCAGCGGGTTTCGTAGATGGGGCGGGCGATGGTCGAGATGGATCCGTCCGGTTCCTTCACCCGCGCGGTCACGCAGGTCACCGTCATGGGCTCGTACCGGCCCTCATACAGATATTGTGTGGGGTCGGCGGGATTCAGCTGGAGCCCCCAATAGCCGAAGCGAACGGCCGTCGAGACCGTCGCCGTCCAGGCGACCGTCTGGTTGTGGCCGACCCAGATGACGGGAAGGGTGTCCTTGGTGATGCCGATGGTGTTCATCACGCCGGGGATGGACACGTGGATCGCGTGGTAACGCAGCGGCCCTTTCCAAGCCCAGTGCGGATTGGCGAGCATGCCGGCCCTTCCGCCCTTCATGCCCAGACGCCCGATCCCATAGGCGTTGCTGCCCTCCCCGTCCGGCACGGCGGCGTCACGGTCCGCGGCCGCCAGGACCATCGCCTGGCTGGGCAGCGCCGCGGTCCGCCCGGTGAGGCATTGGTTGGGCGGCGCGGAGTCGGGAGGAACGGCCGCGGCGATGGGAGCCCAGCCGGTGGAGCCGCCAGCGGCCGAGTTATAGGTCGCCACATGCATCCAGGCGTCGAGCTCGGTGATCGGGCCGATGTACGGCTTGCCCCGGCACGCGGGGTCCGAAATCCCGTCCGGCCCCTTGATCTCCTCGACGTATCTGTTGATCCCCGCGGCCCAACCCCGAATGAGATCACGCGCTTCCCGTGAGGGGGAATTGAGCGAGCCGGGCGGCTCGGCCAACCAGCCCTCGACCTTGGTGCGCAGCCAGGCGTGATAGTGGTCGCTGTTGAGGTTTTGGTCCGCCGCGCCGCGCCCATTGATCTCGGCCAGCCGGCTCTGGGTGACCACCATCCGGTCGAAGACCTCGCATTCGCGTTGTCTGATCTGGGCGTAGCCGACGCCATACCCCAGTCCGGCGTAATCCTTCGCCCTGACGTGGGGAAAACCATGCTCTGTCAGCCGGATCGAGGCTGAATAGGCGTGGCCCCGGGCAGCAGCTTTCGCTTCTATGCTGAACGCCGCCGAGAACAGGAACACCAGGGACAGCAGCGCGAGGCCCGCCAGGCGGCCGACATTTAGAAAAATCCGCCCAGGAATGCTCATTGTCGCCTCCCAAGCGTCTTCTAATACGCGCTCGTCAGGGAGCATCACCTGCGGGTTTTATGGCGTCAAGGCAACGGAGGCCGGCGGCCCTCGCGCCACCAGCTAGGGCAGGATCGGCCAGCGTTCCTTGAGCGGCCCGTAGAGGGCGCTCGCGAGGTTCGTATAGTCGTCGGTCCAGGGCCTCGCCTCGAATGGGTTGCCGCGGGTCCAGCGGGAATCGGCGGCGAAACCGGCCAGGGCTTCCGGCGTCCTGGCCAGGATGACCGCGTCCTCGGCCGATTCCCAGCTTCCCGCGGGGTCGCCGCCCGGGCGGTAGGACTGCGTCAGGACATGGCCGCCGGCCTTTCGCGCCACCGCCTGCGCCGGCCGCATCAGGTCGAGGTTGCGGTTGGAGAGGTGCAGGATCAGCACCCCGTCGGGTTTGAGGCGCGCCAGGTAGCCCTGGACAGCCTCGACGGTCAGCAGGTGGGCGGGCACGGCGTCGGACGAGAAGGCGTCGATCAGGAGCAGGTCGAATGCGCCGGGCGGCTGTTTCGCCAGGGTCAGGCGCGCGTCGCCGATTACATAGTCGATCTTACCCTTGGCGCACTCGGTCGTGTAGCTGAAGTGCGCCGGATCGGTGGATATCCGCACCACCAGGGGATCGATCTCGAAGAAGGTCAGATGATCGCCGGCCCGGGCGTAGGTGGCGACCGAGCCCGTGCCTAGCCCGACCGCGCCGATCCGCATCGGCGCGCCCCGGGCCTGCAGGCCGGTGAACACTTGCCCGATCGGCGAGGCCGGGGTGTAGTAGACCAGCGGATTGCATCGATACTCCGGAACCTGCGCCTGAGCTCCGTGCAGGGTGGTGCCGTGGGCGAGCATCCGGACCTGGCCGCCCAAGGAAGGAACGATCGTCTCGGATTCCCGCAGCACGCCGAAGAAGCTGCGCCAGCTCTGATGGGTGTCCGTGCGGTCGGCGGCGACCTCGGAGCTGATCGATATCAGGCCGATCAGCAGGAAGAAGAACAGCGCGCGGGAGCTCACCAGGAAGGCGGCCATGGTGGCCAGCACCAGCAGGCCCTTGATGGCGAGGTCATAGAGTTCCGAGCTGTTGAGCGACCCCACCACGTCGGCGTAGCCGCCTTGGCTGGCGCCCAGGGTCACGGCGATCGGGGTGGCCAGACAGGCCAGCGAGCCAACGATCAGCATGGCCCAGGCGAACGGCTCGACCTTGTCCAGCCGCCCCCACGGGCGGGCGAAGCAGGCGAGCGCCAGCACCAACGGGTATTCCCAAACATTGTCGAAGATCATCGGCGCCAGCAGGGCGTTGAAGGCGCCGCCCACAACCCCGCCGATCGAAAGGCAGAGGTAGAACTCGGTGAGCCGGGCCGGCTCCGGCCGGCGGGCCACGAGCCTCTGGTGGCACATCAGGGCCGTAAGGAAGAAGGCCAGCAGGTGGACCGCGAACTGGATCACGAAGAAGGAGGATTTGAACGGCAGAAGAGCCGCGCAGCCGGCCGCCGACACCGCCTGCAGCGCCAGGGTCACGTCCGGCGGGATCAGCGGCTTGGCCTGGAAGGCGATGATAAAGGTCACGAGGTAGAGCGCCAGCGGGACCACCCAGAGGAAGGGCGCCGAGGCGACGTCCGTCGTGATGTGCGTGGTCACCCCCAGCATCAGGCTGGAGGGGATAGCGGCGAGCGCGATCCAGATCAGCCGGTCGCGCCAGGATGTCGGCGCCCGCTCGGACGACGCCTGGACCGGTGTCTCAATGGCGGACCTTCCGACGGCCAGGGCGAGGCCGCCCATCAACAGGAAGAATCCCCCATAGGCCACGGTCCAGCCCAGCCGCTGGCCGCTGAGCGTGAAGGCGGGCTCAACGATCAGGGGATAGGCCAGGAGCGCCAGCAGGCTGCCGAGGTTGCTGGCCGCATAGAGGACGTAGGGTTCCTTGCCCTGGGCGGCGCCGATGGTTCGGGCGTACCAGGCCTGGACCAGGGGCGCGGTGGCCGATAGCACCGCGAAGGGGGCGCCGATGGAAAGCGCCAGCACGCTCAGCAGCCAGAGGTTCGGGTGGTCCGACGACGGCGCGCCGATCAGCCCGTTCACCCGCAGCGGCAGGGCCACCGCGGCGACCAGCAGCGCCGCGCAATGCACCATGGCCTGGGTGCGGGTGCTAGCGATCCGTTGCAAGGCGTGGGCGTAGGCGTAGCCTGCTAGCAGGGCCAGCTGGAAGAACACCATGCTGGTGTTCCAGACCGACGGGCTCCCCCCCAGCAACGGCAGGACCAGCTTGGCGACCATCGGCTGGACCAGGAACACCAGACCGGCGCTGGTGAAGATGGTCACCGCGAAGAGCGCGGGCGGCGGATAGGCCCGGTGAGCCGGGTCCGTGGCGAGCGTGGTCATGCGGTCGTTAGGCCTTGATCCGACGTGACGAGCAATGCTGTCTGATTCCGCTTTAGCGGGAATGAGGGCGCGCGCCGATGTTTTCCTTGGAGATCGAGACGCTGGCGCGGCTGCTCGTCGACGAGGCCCGGGAGCGCGGCCTGCGCATCGTCACCGCTGAAAGCTGCACCGGCGGGCTGGTGGCGGCCGCCATCTGCAGCGTCTCCGGCGCCTCCGACGTCTTCGAACGCGGCTTCGTCACCTACTCGAACCGCGCCAAACAGGAGATGCTGGGCGTGCCCGGCGACCTGATCGCCGACCTGGGCGCGGTGTCCGAACCGGTCGCCAGGATGATGGCCGAGGGCGCCCTCGAAGCGTCCAGCGCCCATCTGGCGGTCGCCATCACCGGTGTGGCTGGGCCGGGCGGCGGCACGCCCCTGAAGCCTGTGGGCACGGTCCACTTCGCCACCGCCCGCTCGAACGCGGCGGTCATGCACCGGCTGGAGGCGTTCGAGCATGAAACCCGGGAAGGCGTGCAGATGGCGGCGGTCCAGGTCGCGCTGCAGATCCTGCGGGACCGACTGGCCTAGTCGTAGATCGCCTTCGCCCGGGCTTCGAAGCACTCCATCAGGCGGTCCACGGCGTGCGCGAAATTGGCCCGCAGCAGGCCTTCCAGCAGCCGCGACTTGAACTGGAAGTCGATATCGAACTCGATCCGGGTCCCGTTCTCGTCCGGTAGGAAGCGCCAGCGGTTGGTCAGCTTGCGGAAAGGCCCCGACAACAGGTGGACGTCGATCTGCCGGGTGGTCTCGTCCCGATGCACCCGGGTGGAGAACCGCTCCCGCAGGAAGGCGAACCCCACCCCTGCCTCGGCGTCGACGGTGCTGAGCCCCTCGCCCAGGTCGCGGGCGTTCCAGGTGCGCATGGCGGTGATCCACGGCACGAAATCCGGATAGAGCGCCACGTTCCCCACCAGCTCGAACAGCTGCTCGGGGCTGTAGGGCAGGACGCGGGAGACGTGGTGGTGCATCGCCCCGGGGCCCCTAGGCCGCCGCTTCCTTGGCCCGGCGTGCGGCCTGCAGGCGCGCGAAGTCCTCGCCCGCGTGGTGGGACGAGCGGGTGAGCGGGCTGGCGGAGACCATCAGGAAGCCCTTGGACCGGGCGATCTCCTCGTAGGCCCGGAACTCGTCCGGATGCACGAAGCGGTCGACGGCGGCGTGCTTGCGGGTGGGCTGGAGATACTGGCCGATGGTCAGGAAATCGACGCCGGCGGCGCGCATGTCGTCCATCACCTGCATGACCTCCTCCTTGGTCTCGCCGAGGCCGACCATCAGGCCGGACTTGGTGAACTGGGCGGAGTCGCGCTCCTTCACCCGTTCCAGCAGGCGCAGCGAGGTGTAGTAGCGGGCGCCCGGCCGGATCGAGAGGTAGAGGCGCGGCACGGTCTCCAGGTTGTGGTTGAAGACGTCGGGGCGGGCGTCGATCACCGCCAGGGGCGCGGCCACTGGCTTGCGGGCGAAGTCGGGGGTCAGGATCTCGATGGTGGTGGCCGGTGAGGCGGCGCGGATCGCCTGGATGGTCGCCACAAAATGGGCGGCGCCGCCATCGGCCAGGTCGTCCCGGTCCACCGAGGTGATGACCACGTGCTTCAGGCCCATCTTGGCGACCGCCTCGCCCACCCTGCCCGGCTCGCCGAGATCCAGCGGCAGCGCCTTGCCAGTGGCGACGTTGCAGAAGGCGCAGGCCCGGGTGCAGGTCTCGCCCATGATCATGAAGGTGGCGTGGCTCTTGTCCCAGCACTCGCCGATGTTGGGACACCCCGCCTCCTCGCAAACGGTGACGAGGCGGTTTTCCTTGACGATCTGGCGGGTGGCCAAATAGCCCGGCGAGCCCGGCGCGCGGACCTTCAGCCACTCCGGCTTGCGCAGGAGCGGCGTGTCGGGATTGGCCTGCTTCTCCGGATGCCGGGGGCGAGGCGTGAGGTTGTCGATGACCACGGCCATGGCGCCTAGATCGCCCTCCCCGCCCTCCGGATCAAGCCGCAAGGCGGCCGCAGCAAGCTTTTCATACCGGCGCCCGGAAGATAGCCTCCCCGCCGACGTCCACCGTGGAAGGCTCCTCCTTGCGTTCTTTCGACGCCCCCAAGGCGCAGGTCTCGCTCTTCGACGCCCTTTTGGCGGCGGCCCGGACGCATGGCCTCAAGAAGCCCATCCTGGAGGACCAGGAGCGTAAGCCCCTCACCTACCTCGAACTGATCCGGGCCTCGTTTGCTCTGGGGCGCAAGATCGCTGGCCTGACCGAGCGGGGCGAGCACGTGGGGGTCATGCTGCCCTCCAGCGCCGGCGCGGTGGTGACCTTCTTCGCCCTGCACGCCTTCGGCCGGGTGCCGACCATGCTCAACTTCACCTCGGGCATCCGCAACCTGAAGGCCGCCTGCGCCCTGGCGGGCGTGAAGCGGGTCCTGACCTCCCACCGCTTCGTCGAGCAGGGCAAGCTCCACGACCTGATCGACGCCCTCGAGACCATCGCGGAGGTCACCTACCTGGAGGACGTCCGCCGGACCATCGGCCTGCCGGACAAGCTGTTCGCGCTCGCCGCCGGAGCCCTGCCCTACCGGTTCCGCACCCCGACCTCGCCCTCCGACCCCGGCGTGATCCTGTTCACCTCGGGAAGCTTCGGCGCGCCGCGCGGGGTGGTGCTGACGAACGCCAACCTCGTCTCCAACGTCCGCCAGATCTCGGCGCACATCGCCCTGGACCCGGCCTGGACCTTCTTCAATCCCCTGCCGATTTTCCACGTCTTCGGCCTGACCGGCGGGGTGCTGCTGCCCCTGCTGGAGGGCATGAAAGCCTTCGAGTATCCCTCGCCGCTGCACGCCAAGGTGATCCCGGGCCTGGTGAAGGATTGCGGAGCCTCGGTGCTCCTGGCCACCGACACCTTCGTCAACCAGTACGCCCGCGCTTCGGAGAGCGACGAGCTGGCCCATCTGCAGTTCGTGGTCTGCGGCGCCGAACGGGTGCGCGAGGAGACCCACCGGCTGATCGCCGACCGCTTCGGGCCGGTGCCGCTGCTGGAAGGCTACGGCGCCACCGAGGCCTCGCCGGTGATCGCGGTCAATAAGCCGGACGACAATCGCCACGGGACCGTGGGTGGCCTGCTGCCCGGCGTGGAATATCGCCTTGATCCGGTCCCTGGCATTCCCGGTGGCGGCAGGCTGATGGTACGGGGCCCCAACATCATGGCCGGCTATCTGGCGCCGGGCGGGGGCATCGAGCCCCCGGCCGGGGGCTGGCACGACACCGGCGACGTCGTCTCGGTCAGCGACGACCGCTGGGTGAAGATCCTCGGTCGGGTGAAGCGCTTCGCCAAGGTCGGCGGCGAGATGGTCTCGCTCACCGCCGCCGAGGACCTGGCGTCCACGGTCTGGCCCGAATGCCGGCACGCCGTCGTGGCGGTCGCGGACCCGAAGAAGGGCGAGCGGCTGGTGCTGGTCACCGACCGGCGGGACGCCGACCCCGCCGCCCTGCTGGCCCACGCCCAGGCCATCGGCGCGCCGGAGATCGCAGTGCCGCGCCGGATCATCCGGACAGGCGAAATCCCGGTGCTGGGCACCGGCAAGACGGATTACGTCGCCCTGCAGCGCATCGTCGACGCTGAGCTGGGACGCGGCGCCTGAGGCGCTAGATGTGGATCACCTGTCCGTAGGCGTCGAGGGACGCCTCGTGCATGGCCTCGCTCATGGTCGGGTGCGGGAAGACGGTGGCGTGAAGCTCGGCCTCCGTGGCTTCCAGGGTCATGGCCAGGACGTAGCCCTGGATCATTTCCGTGACCTCGGCGCCGATCATGTGCGCGCCGATCAGGGCGCCGGTCTTGCCGTCGAACACCGTCTTGACGAAACCCTCGGTCTCCCCGGAGGCGATGGCCTTGCCGTTCACCTTGAACGGGAAGCGTCCCACCTTGGGCTCGCGGCCCTGTTCCTTGGCCTGCGCCTCGGTCAGGCCCACTGAAGCGATCTGCGGGTGGGCGTAGGTGCAGCCCGGGATCGGCGACTTCACGCCCGGCGGCTTCAGGCCGGCGATGTGCTCGATGCAGTGCACGCCCTCGTGGCTCGCCTTGTGGGCCAGCCAGGGCGGGCCGGCGACGTCGCCGATGGCGTAGAGGCCGGGGATTCCCGTGCCCCCATGGTCGTCGGTGACGACGTGGGTGCGATCCACCTTCACGCCCAGGGCCTCCAGGCCCAGGTTCTCCACATTGCCAACGATGCCGACCGCGACGATGGCCACCTCGGCCTCGATCGTCTCGGCCTTGCCGCCGACCTCGATCTCCACCGAGACGCCGGCCTTGGACTTGGTCAGCTTCTTCACGTTGGCCGGGACGCGGAACTTGATCCCCCGCTTCTCGAAGGCTTTGTGGGCGGCCTTGGAGACCTCTTCATCCTCAACGGGCAGGATGCGCGGCAGCATCTCGATCACCGTAACGTCTGCGCCTAGAGCCCGGTAGAAGCTCGCGAATTCGATCCCGATCGCGCCGGACCCGATGACGATCAGCGACTTCGGCGCGGTCTTGGGCGCCAGGGCCTCCCGATAGGTCCAGACCCGCTCGCCATCCGGCTCCAGGCCCGTGTCCGGGAAGGTCCGCGCCCGCGCGCCGGTGGCCAGGATCACGTGCTTGGCCTGCAGAGTACGCGAGCCGCCGGCCTTCAGGGCCACCACCACCTTCGGCGCGCCCTGGCCTTTCTCGAGCTTGGCGGCGCCCTCGATCACCTCGATCTTGTGCTTCTTCATCAGGAAGGCGACCCCGCCCGAGAGCTGGGTCGCGACCTTGCGCGAGCGTTCGATCACCTTGGAGAAGTCGAAGCCGCGCTTTTCAACGGACAGGCCGTAGTCGGCCAGGTGGTCCAGCTGTTCGTAGACCTCGCCGGACTTCAGCAGCGCCTTGGTGGGAATGCAGCCCCAGTTGAGGCAGATGCCCCCCAGCGCCTCGCGCTCCACGATGGCGGCTTTCAGGCCCAGTTGGCTGGCCCGGATGGCGGTCACGTAGCCACCCGGCCCCGCGCCGATCACGATGACGTCGAAGTCCATACCCTACGCCCCTAAGACCAGCATCTTGATCGGGTCTTCCACCAACAGCTTGAAGGCCTGCAGCCATTTCGCGCCTGTGGCGCCATCCACCACGCGGTGGTCGCAGGTCAGGGTCACGCTCATGACGTTGGCGATCTCCAGCCGGTCGCCACGGACGACGGGACGCTTCTCACCCGCCCCTACCGACAGGATGCAGCCCTGCGGCTCATTGAGGATCGAGCCGAAGCTCTTGATCCCGAACATCCCGAGGTTGGAGACCGAGAAGGTGCCGCCCTGGAATTCCTCGGGCTTCAGCTTCTTGGTCCGCGCCCGTTCGGCCAGGTCCTTGGCCTCGGTGGCGATCTGCGAGATCGACTTCAGCTCCGCCTGGCGGATGATCGGGGTGATCAGGCCGCCGGGCACCGCCACGGCCATGGCGATGTCCGCGTGGTGGTGCATCGCCAGGCCCTCGGGCGTGTAGGAGGCGTTGGCTTCCGGCACCCGCTTCAGCGCGATCGCCGCGGCCTTCATCACCAGGTCGTTGACGCTGGCCCGCACGCCGCTGCCCGACAGGGCGTCGTTGATCTTGCCCCGTGCGGCCAGGAGGTTGTCGATCTCCAGATCCATGGTCAGCGGGAAGTGCGGGATGTCGCGGAAGCTGTCGGTCATCCGCCGGGCGACGGTCTTGCGCATGCCGTCCAGGGGAATGAGGTCGTAGCTTCCGGCGGGAATGCCCATCTGCTCCAGGCTTTGCACCTGGCGAGGCGCGGCGGCCGCCGGAGCGGAGGCCGGCGACGCGGCTGGAGCCGGCCGCGCCTGGCCGGCGGGCGCGCCGTCGATGTCGGCGGCGACGATGCGCCCGTGGGGACCGGAGCCCTTCACAGCGCTCAGATCGACGCCCTTCTGCTGGGCCAGACGCCGCGCCAGCGGCGAGGCGAACAGGCGGGCGCCTGCAGGCCTGGCGGGTGCTTCAACCGGCGCAGGGCGTGCCGCTGGCGGAGCCGCCGCGGCCGGAGCCGGAGCAGGCGCTGGGGCCGCCGCGGCCTTCGGCGCTTCGGCCTTGGGCGGGGCCACGGCGTCGTCGCCAGCCAAACGGGCGATGGGCGTGTTGACCTTGACCCCCTCGGCGCCTTCGGCGACCAGGATCTCGGTGACCACGCCCTCGTCGACGGCTTCCACTTCCATGGTCGCCTTGTCGGTCTCGATCTCGGCGATCACGTCGCCGGACTTCACCGTGTCACCCGCCTTCACGTGCCACTTGGCGAGGGTGCCCTCCTCCATGGTGGGCGACAGGGCCGGCATCAGAATGTCGGTCACGCGGGCTCCTTGGAAAGGTGCGAGAGCCCGTGGGCGTTGGCCTCCCAGTTCTTGCCGTCGAAGGCCTCGATCACAAGATCCAGCCCATCGACGGTGTCCAGGCAGCGGGCGTTGACGCTCCAGCCGTCCGGATTCGACCGCGGACGGTAGAAGCTCTTGATCCCGCATTCGGAGCAGAACAGGTGCTTAGCCACCCGGGTATTGAAGGTGTATTCCACCAGGCGTTCCACCCCAGCAGTGATCCTGAAGCGGTTTTCCGGCACGATGACGTGCAGGTAGGCGGTCTTGGCGCACATCGAGCAGTTGCAGGTCTGGGCCTCGACGCGATCGCTGAGGGCCACCTCGAACCGCACCCCGCCGCAGTGACAGCCGCCCGCGCGCCAGTGATAGGGAGACTGGCTCACCGGTAGGCGACCGCCTTGGCCGCCGCGACGATCTTCTCGACCGACGGCAGCGAAAGGGCTTCCAGATTGGCCGCGTAAGGCAGCGGCACGTCCTCCTGGCAGACCCGGGCCGGCGGGGCGTCGAGCCAGTCGAAGGCCTCCTCCACCACCTTGGCGGCCACGTAGGCGCCGACGCCAAACGGGCCCCAGCCTTCCTCCACGGTCACCAGGCGGCCGGTCTTCTTGACGCTCTCCACGATGGTCGCGTGATCCAGCGGGCGCAGGGTGCGCAGGTCGACGACCTCCGCCTCCAGACCTTCGGCGGCGAGGATCTCGGCGGCCTTCAGCGACAGGCCCACCATGCGGGAATAGGCGACGATGGTGACGCCATTGCCTTCCCGACGGACCTTGGCCTTGCCGATCGGGACAACCCAGTCGATCCCCTCCGGAACGTCGAATTCCTGGCCGTAGAGCATCTCGTGCTCGAGGAAGACCACGGGGTTGGGGTCGCGGATCGCGGCCTTCAGCAGGCCCTTGGCGTCGGCCGCGTCGTAGGGGGCGATCACCTTCAGCCCCGGCACGTGGGCGTACCAGGAGGCATAGTCCTGGCTGTGCTGGGCCGCGACGCGGGAAGCCGCGCCATTCGGGCCCCGGAACACGATCGAGGTCTTCAGCTGGCCGCCCGACATATAGAGGGTCTTCGCGGCCGAATTGATAATCTGATCAATCGCCTGCATGGCGAAGTTGAAGGTCATGAACTCGACGATCGGCTTCAGGCCGGTCATCGCCGCCCCGACGCCGAGGCCGGCGAAGCCATGCTCGGTGATCGGGGTGTCGATCACCCGCCGGGCGCCGAACTCCTCCAGCAGGCCGCGCGAGACCTTGTAGGCGCCCTGGTACTCGGCCACCTCCTCGCCCATCAGGAAGACGTCTGGGTCGCGGCGCATCTCCTCGGCCATCGCGTCGCGCAGGGCGTCGCGGATGGTCACCTTGGCCAGCGTCACACCGGCCGGAAGCTCCGGGTCCTTCAGGGGCTCGGCCGGGACGACCGCCACAGCGCCCTCGCCTTCCGGCTGGGGCTGGGCCTTTTCGGGCGGCTGTTTCTCCGGGTCGCCGGCGGCGGCTTGCGGCGCGGCGGCGGGCGGCGAGGCGCCGGCCTCGCCCGCGAGGCGGGCGATGGGGGTGTTCACCTTCACCTCCTGGGCGCCCTCGGCGACCAGGATCTCGGAAATAACGCCCTCGTCGACGGCTTCCACTTCCATGGTCGCCTTGTCGGTCTCGATCTCGGCGATCACGTCGCCGGACTTCACCGTGTCACCCGCCTTCACGTGCCACTTGGCGAGCGTGCCCTCCTCCATGGTGGGCGACAGGGCCGGCATCAGAATGTCGGTCACGCCCGGACCTCCGTGTAGACGTCCGTATAGAGCTCGGAGGGATCCGGCTCGGGGCTGGTGCGCGCGAATTCGGCGGCGTCGGCGACGATGCGCTTCACCTCCGCATCGATTTCCTTCAGCCCGGCGGCGTCGGCCCAGCCGTGCTTTTCCAGCAGTTCCTCGACGTGGTCGATGGGATCGCGGGTCTTGCGGACCTCGTCGACCTCCTCGCGGGTGCGGTACTTCGCCGGGTCGCTCATGGAGTGCCCACGGTACCGGTAGGTCTTCATCTCCAGGATGTAGGGCCCCTTGCCCGACCGGGCGTGCTCGGCGGCCTTGCGGGCGGCGTCACGGACGGCGAGGACGTCCATGCCATCCACCTGCTCGCCGGGGATGTTGAACGAGGCGCCGCGCTTGGAAAGCTCGACCAGGGCGGAGGACCGCTCCACGGAGGTGCCCATGGCGTACTGGTTGTTCTCGATGACGTAGATCGCCGGAAGGCTCCAGAGCTCGGCCATGTTGAAGCTCTCGTAGACCTGGCCCTGGTTGGCGGCGCCGTCCCCGAAATAGGTGAAGCTGACCCGGCCGTCGCCGCGGTACTTGTTGGCCAGCGCCAGGCCGGTGCCGAGGCTGACCTGGGCGCCGACGATGCCGTGGCCGCCGTAGAATCCGGCCTCCATGGAGAACATGTGCATCGACCCGCCCTTGCCGCGGGAGGAGCCGCCGATCCGGCCGGTGAGCTCGGCCATAACTTCCTTGGGGTCCATGCCGCAGGCCAGCATGTGGCCGTGGTCGCGGTAGCCGGTGATGATCTGGTCGCCCGGCTCCCGAACCGCCTCGACGCCGACGGCGATCGCTTCCTGGCCGATGTAGAGGTGACAGAACCCACCGATCAGACCCATGCCGTAGAGCTGGCCGGCCCGCTCCTCGAAGCGGCGGATCATCAACATTTCCCGGTAGAATCTGAGCAGTTCGTCCTTGTCTGCCGCGAAACGCCCATCTCCGTTGGGTTTCCGTCGAGCTACCTCGCCGGTTTGCCCGCGCGCCATACAGTCACTCCCGATCCGTTGTCCGCCCGGCCAATCCGCCGGGGCGCCTTACGGCTGCATCCGGATGACATAATCCCTAGGATCGGCGAAGCCTAGCAGGGAGCGCGCCCTTTCCTCCAATAAGTCGGCGGACATGGAGGTGTCGCGCAGGAGTTTGGCCCGGACTTCCAGGTCTCGACGCTCCCGCGCAAGGCCGTTCAGCTCCCGCTGTTTGGCGATCAGGGTGGCGTCGCGCTGGTCGGATCTCAGCAATCCGCCCTCGCCGGTGAAGGCATGGACCCCGAAATAGAAGATCAGGAGCGCCAGGGCGGCGGTCGACATATAGGGGCGCAGACGCTGGAGCACGGGAATCCTTATGCCCCGAACGTGCTTAACGGAGACCTAAAGCCGCGCTTCCATCCCCGGGAAAAGGCTAGAGATTCCGGAGCGCCTTACGTCCCGCATAGATCGCCTGGTCGCCCAGCTCCTCCTCGATGCGCAGCAGCTGGTTGTATTTGGCCGTCCGGTCGGAGCGGGCCAGCGAGCCGGTCTTGATCTGCCCGCAGTTGGTCGCGACGGCCAGGTCGGCGATGGTCGAATCCTCGGTTTCGCCCGAGCGGTGGCTCATCACCGCCGTGTAGCTGTTGCGGTGGGCCATATCGACGGCGTCCAGGGTCTCGGACAGCGTCCCGATCTGGTTGACCTTCACCAGGATGGAATTGGCCAGGCCCTTGCCGATTCCCATGCCCAGGCGGGCCGGATTGGTGACGAACAGGTCGTCGCCCACCAACTGGACCTTGCCGCCCAGCTTGTCGGTGAGCAGCTTCCAGCCGTCGAAGTCATCCTCGGCGCAGCCGTCCTCGATGGTGACGATCGGGAAACCGGCCACGAGGCCGGCGAGGTACTCGACCATCCCGGCCGGATCGACGCTCTTGCCCTCGCCCTCCATGACGTACTTGCCGCCCTTGAAGAACTCGGTGGAGGCGACGTCGAGGCCAAGGTGGAAGTCCTTGCCGGCCTTGAAGCCCGCGCCCTCCCCGGCCTTGACGATGAACTCCAGCGCCGCCTCGGCCGAGCCGATGTTGGGGGCGAAGCCGCCCTCGTCGCCGACGT
>CANJRI010000026.1 GCA_947476555.1 Caulobacteraceae bacterium | reverse complement strand
TGGACCTGATCTACGAAGGCGGCATCGCCAACATGAACTACTCGATCTCCAACACCGCCGAGTACGGCGAGTACGTCACCGGCCCGCGCATCGTGACGCCGGAGACCAAGGCCGAGATGAAGCGCGTGCTGGAGGATATCCAGTCCGGCCGTTTCGTCCGCGACTTCATGCAGGAGAACGCCGCCGGCCAGCCTTCCTTCAAGGCGACCCGTAGGCGAGCCTCCGAACACCAGATCGAGGAAGTCGGCCAGCGCCTGCGCGCCATGATGCCCTGGATCACCAAGAACAAGCTGGTGGACACGGCGCGGAACTGACCGCGCAACGAGCCATCCCGGCGAAAGCCGGGATCCAGACGAGATACCGAAAGGCCCGGGAGCGATCCCGGGCCTTTTTCCGTCACCGGGCGGGGGCAGGGGCGGCAGCCAGGGTTCGCTCCGCCACGGGCTTGGGGGTGGTCATCGGCGGCGCGCGCCCGCTGACCGGGTTGGCGTAGTGGAACCACATGCGGCCGACCTTGGGGAAGGTGGCGAAAGGCTCGCCGACCAGCGGCCGGTCGGGCGGCAGGTCGGTGAACAGGCGCCCCGCCGGCGGGGCCGAGCCGGGGCCCACGTCGTCGCCCACCTTGGCCCAGCCGTCCGTGTAGCTCACCGTGCGCATGATGTGATCGATCTCGACCACCGCCAGCTTCCAGCGGCCGTTCTCCAGCACCACCTCGTCCTCGTACATGCCGCTCATCACCGTGCCCTGACCGCGCAGCGAGGAGTTGAACTGCAGCAGCCGGGTGCGGACCTTGGCCGAGCGGCCGTCCGGGCTGGGGTGGACCACCGCCTGGGTGCGCAGGTGGATCGGGATGGAGGTGCGCGGCGTCCGCATCGGGCCGTAGCGCATGGTCTGCATCCGGCTGATGCGTTCGGGGGTGATGTAGGTGCCGATCCCGGGGGCTTCGCGCTCGCCCCGCGCCGCGAACACCTGGCCCAGGTCGTTCCATTGGAAGTCGTCGACATAGTTGCCGAAGGCGGCCGACAGGTTCTCCGTGGCGTCGAACGCCAGGGCGCCGAGGGCCTTCGCCTCGGCGGCGGCTAGGCGTTGCTCTATCGAGCCCGTGACGGCAGGCGCCGCCGGCGGCGCGCGACGGGCCGTGGCGCCGGCGATCACCCTGGAGCCCGCCGGATAGGCCACGGGGCGGCCGGTGGCGGGATTGGCGAAGGAGAAGGCGGGGATGACGCCGGCCCCCCGCATCGACAGGTTGGTGGGGCGGTCGGGGGCCAGGGCGGCCGGGGGCTGGGCCACGGGGATGGCGCTCTTGCCCCAGCCCAGGGCGTAGTCGGTCTTCATCAGCGGGAAGATCTGCATGGCCTGGATGCGCCACACCCCGCTCTGCTTCACATAGCGGTTCTCGTACACAGCGCCTGACCAGTAGGCCTTGCCGTCGCCGGCGCTGGTCATGCCCAGCTCCGTCCCGCGCGCGGTGGCCGTCCGGCCGTCCGCCGCCACGTCGATGATGGTGTTGAACTGGATGTGGTCGTTGAGCTGGCCGTAGGTCAGCCCGGCGGGGCCGTCGATCTCCATCCCGCGCCGGATGCTCTGGGGACCGACATAGGTCCCCAGGTCCGCGATGGTCCTGGAGCCGTCGGCCGCGAACAGGTCGGCCACGTCGTCCCACATCTTGCGATCGACATAGTAGCCGTAGGCGAACTGCAGATTGCGCACCTCGTCCTCGTCGGCCAGCGCCTGCAGACGGCGCTCCAGCGCCGGCAGGGCGGCGGGGTGGGCGCTGGAGCCGGCGGGCACGAGTTCGCCGACCTGATCGGGCCGGTAGTGGAAGGGCACGATCTTCAGATCGTCCTCGGCGTTGTGCCAGCCGGTCTCATAGGGGCCGGCCCACTGGGGATAGATGTGCAGACGGGCGATCTTCCAGGCGCCGCCTTCCTTGACGTAGTCGTTCTCCTGGATGGCGCCGTCCCAGTCGGCGTTGGCGCCCAGACGCCCGCGCATGGCGATGGTGTGCCAGCGGCCCTTGGCCGTAGCGCCGTCCGCCGACAGGTTGACCACCGGCGACATGTCGAACTCCAGCTGCACGCCCCCGGCCGGCCGGCCCTCGACCCCGCCGCCGAAGGTGGTGCGCAGATAGCGCGCCACGGCCTCGCGGCCGCGGATCACTGTGGTCCCGGCCGGGCCGATCACGATCTCGCCGTTCTGGGCGAACTGGGACGCCGCCGCGTTCCACAGGCCGAAAGCCTGGAACTGGGAATAGGCGTACTGGGCGCGCTTGATCGCCCGCAGCGCCTCGGCGCCGTCGACGGTGTGGGTCAGCTGCGCCAGGCGCGCGCTCTGCGACGGCTGGGCGTCGGCGACACCTGAAGCGAGCAGTGCGCCGGCGAAGGCGGCGATGACGGGAAGCAGGCCGCGGCGTGGGCGGGCGGACACTCGTGATTGAAACACCTGGATTCCTCTCCCTTTTCTTGAAGCGGTCGCCACAGGGACGCCGCTCATTCTAGTTCGTTTCGCGGGGTTCGTGGACGAACCCTACTCCTCCTCGATCCGGCGCTTGGCTCTGATGTGGACGCGGGCGGCCTTGGTCTTCGTGGCCCAGAGCTTGCGGTTGGCCTGTTCGGCGCGAGGGTCCTCCCGCCGCCGCTCGAAAGCCAGTTCGCCCTGTAGTTTTTGGTGACTTAACAGCCGGGCCTCGTCCAGCCGTCCCTGCTCGATGGCCGCGCGCACCGCGCAGCCGGGCTCGCTTCCGTGGCCGCAGTCGCGGAACCGGCACTCGGCCGCCAGAGCCTCGATGTCGGCGAAGGCCACGGCGAGGCCGGCCTCCGATTGCCACAGGCCCAACTCGCGCATGCCCGGGGTGTCGAGGATCAGGCCGCCACCGGGCAGCAGCACCAGTTCGCGGTGCGTGGTGGTGTGGCGGCCGCGGGCGTCGTCCTCGCGGATCTCGCCGGTGTCCATGCGCTCCTGCCCGGCCAGGGCGTTGACCAGCGTCGATTTACCGGCGCCCGAGGTCCCCAACAGCACCGCCGTGCGCCCGGGGGGAAGGTGGACGGCCAGTCCGTCGAGGCCCAGCCCGGTTCGCGCCGAGACCGCCAGCACCGGCGCGTCCAGTGCGACGCTCCGCGCCTCTTCCAGATGCGCCTCCACCCGGTCGGAGAGGTCGGCCTTGGTGAGCACCACCACCGGCTCGGCGCCGCTCTCGTGCGCCGTCGCGAGGTATCTCTCCAGCCGGCGAAGGGAGAAGTCCGCGTTCATCGAGGTCACCAGGAAGGCGACGTCGGCGTTGGCCGCCACCACCTGGGCGCCGCCGCGCGGGCCGGAAGCGCGGCGCACGAAGGCCGTGGACCGGGGCAGCACCCGGCGGATCAGAGCCTCGTCACCCACAATCTCTGCGGCCACCCAGTCCCCGGCGGCCGGGGCCTCGGTCTCTCCGGCCTCCTTCATCAGCTGGGCGGCGGCGCGGGCTTCCACTTCACCGCGTTCGGTGATGAGCCGGTAGCCGCCGCGTTGTTGGACGATCACCCGGCCGGGGACCAGGCCCTCGGCGGCGTAAGGCTCGAAGTCGCGCGCCAGCGCGTCGCTCCAGCCGTAGGCGGTGATCAAAGGGGGGTGTCCACGGCCCGGGACCTTGGCGACCGGCCCCCTTCGCGTCAAGAAGAGGTGCAGGAGGCCCCATGCCCGATCCGGTCAATGTCGTGATGAACACCGCCGCCCACCGCTTCGAGGTCGTGCTCGGCGGCGAGACGGCCTTCACCGAATACCAGCTCGTCGACCACGGGATCATCCTGCCGCATACCGTGGTTCCGGAGGCGTTCGAGGGGAAGGGCGTCGGCAGCGCGCTCGCCAGGGCGGCGCTGGGTTACGCCCGCGAACAGGGCCTGAAGGTGATCCCGCTCTGCACCTTCATCGCCGGCTATATCCAGAAGCACCCGGAGTGGGCGGACGTGGTCCACGACACCTTCAAGCTGAAGCTCGGGCTGGCCTAGAGCCAGTCCAGCCCGACTTCCCCACGCAGGATCGCTTCGGCCTGGGCGCTATGCTTGGCCCCGCCGCGCTCGTGCAGGACCAGGGCGGGCAGCAGCCGCAGCGGCGCCTTGCCGGTCTTGACCGCCCGCACCAGCACGCGCTTGGCCGGCTCGTCCGCGAACGGGTGCACCGGCCGCACCTGGAACGATCCGGCCTTGGGCGCCAGCAGGCCGAGGATGTCCGCCAGCCGGTCGGCCCGGTGGATCACCGTGATGGTCCCGCCTTCCCGCACCGCCTTGGAGAGGAAGCCGGTCCAGGCGACCAGTCCGTCATCGGCCACCCAGGCGCCCCGCCGCTCGGGCGCGGGGCCCCGCAGGGCGCCTTCGTCGTCGAAAAACGGGGGGTTGGCGATGGCGGCGTCGAACGGCTCCAGCCCAAGCCCCGAGAACCGCAGGGCCACGTCGCCTTCGATGGCCTCGGCGCGTCCTTCCAGTCCGTTGAGGGCGATGTTCTCCCGGGCCAGCCGCAGGGCCGCCGCATCCCGTTCGATACCGGTGAATCGCGTCTGCGGCCGCCGCGCAGCCGCGGCCAGCAAAGCCCCTCCGGCGCCGCATCCGGCCTCCACCACACGCTCGCCATCGCCGGCGTCGCAGGCGGCGGCCAGCAGGGCGGCATCCAGGCCCGCCCGATAGCCGCGCGCGGGCTGGCGCAGGCGCACGCGACCGTCCAGCAACAGGTCCTCAGTTAGGGTGTTCATGCGCTTGACCCTGCCCCATCGCGTCACCATTGTCCCGGCAAACCCCGAGGACCCTCGTGAACGCCGCTCCGGCCATCGCTCCATCACCGCCTTCGATCGACGCCCTGTTGGGGCTCGCGCGGGCGGACATGGCCGCCGTCGACGCCCTGATCCGGCGCAACATGGACAGTCCCGTGCCGGTGATCCCGGCGCTGGCTGATCACCTGATCGCCGGCTCGGCCAAGCGCCTGCGCCCTATGCTGACGATCGGCGCGGCCCGCCTGGCCGGCGCCCAAGGCGACGGCTGCCTGAAGCTCGCCGCCGCCGTGGAGTTCATCCACACCGCCACCCTGCTGCACGACGACGTGGTGGATTCCTCAGAACTCCGCCGGGGCCGGGTCGCCGCGCACCTGATTTGGGGCGCGCCCGCCAGCGTGCTGGTCGGCGACTTCCTGTTCGCCCGGGCTTTCGAGCTGATGGTCGGCGCCGGCTCGATGCCGGCCCTGGAGATCCTCGCCCGGGCCAGCCGGGTGATCTCCGAGGGCGAGGTGCTGCAACTCACCCGGGCCCATGACATCGACCTCACCGAGGATGTCTATATCGAGATCATCGGGGCCAAGACCGCCGAACTGTTCGCCGCCGCCGCCGAGGCCGGCGCGGTTTCGGCCGGCGCAACCCCCGAGCGCTGCCGCGCCCTGCGTCGCTTCGGCCAGGATCTCGGTCTCGCCTTCCAACTGGTCGACGACGCCCTCGACTATTCCGGCGACGCCGCCACCCTGGGGAAAAATCCGGGCGACGATTTCCGCGAAGGCAAGGTCACCCTGCCGCTGCTGCTGGCCATGTCGCGCACCGGCCCCGCCCAGCGGGATTTCTGGGTCCGCGCCGTAGACCGCCGCGAGCAGGTCGACGGCGACCTCGACCACGCCCGCCAGCTGATGAAAGACACCCGCGCCCTGGACGACACCCTGGCGCTCGCCGTCCGCTACGCCGGAACGGCCAAGGCGGCGCTGGAGGGTTTCGGCGGCCCCTGGAAACCCGCTCTGCAGGAATTGGCGGACTTCGCGGTCACCCGGCGCGCCTAAGCGCCACCCTTGGAACCCGGCCTAGGTTCACGCGCTCCCTCGCGTCCAGGGAGAGTGGCTTATGCCTATGGATATAGATCTGGCGCGTATCGGCGCCTTCACATCGGAGTTCGGTGACGCGGCGGCCCTGCATCGCGGCCTTTCCCACTGGAACCATCGGCGACTGGCCCCGGCCGTGCCGAGCGCCGACTGGACCGCCCACCTCAACACCGACTTCCGCATGCTGCGCCTGGAGGGCGCGTTCATCGAGGCCTTCCGCGCCCGCGTCGCTCCCCTGGTGGCCGCGGTTCCCAGCGATCCGGCCGGCTTCGTCGCCTGGTTCGAGGGACTGAAGGACTCCGGGCCGGGGCAGGGCGATCCGCTCTTTCCGTGGCTGGCCGCCGACGCCAGCCTGGAGGACCTGCGCTGGTTCCTGACCCAGGAAGCCGCGGGGGAAGCCGGGTTCGACGATCTGGTGGCGCTCACCCAGGTGAAGCTGCCCGCGCGTCCCAAGCTGGAGCTGGCCCGCAACTACTGGGACGAGATGGGCCGCGGCCACCCGGGCGGCATGCACGGGCCGATGCTGGACCGCACCATCCAGGCCCTGGCGCTGGATCCGTCCATCGACGCGACCGTCTGGCCGTCGCTGTGTCTGGCCAACACCCTGACCGCCTTCGCCACCACCCGGCGTTATGTCTATCAGTCGATCGGCGCGTTGGGCGTCGTGGAGCTCACCTCGCCCACGCGGGTGGGCCATGTGGCCGAAGGGCTGAAGCGGCTCGGCCAGCCTCCCGAGGCCCGCAAGTATTTCGCCCTGCACGCCCATCTCGACGTCGAGCATTCCCATTCCTGGAACGCCGAGGCCCTGGTCCCGCTGGTGGAAGCCGACCCGGACTGCGCCAGCCACATCGCCGAGGGCGCGCTGATGCGCTTGATCTGCGGCGTACAATGTTTCGAGGCCTATCGCGCCCACCTGTGGGAGCGCCGCGAGGTCTACGCGGCCGAGTAGGCGCCTATTCCGAAAACGGATGCGGCAAGGGCCCTGAGCGGAACAGGATCACCGGGTTCTCGTCGTAGTCGCCCATCTCGATATCGGCGGTGGCGGAGAACGCCACCACGGCGGGCCTGAGCGGTCCGAGCCGCTCGGCCTTGCGCCGCGCCTCCTCGGCGGTCTTGCAGCCGACCTGCTGCTCGGCCTTCAGCGACCTGCCGCGTCCGGCGACGTAGGACTGCACGATGTAGACGGTTTCCTTGGCCATGGACCTTCACGCGCCCCTTTGGCCGTGCGGTCAATGGCGGCTCAACCCGGGTGGATCATCTTCTCCGGCCGCACCCACTCGTCGAATTCCTCGTTGGTGAGGTAGCCGCCGCCGACCGCCTCCTCGCGCAGGGTCGTCCCGTTCTTGTGGGCGGTCTTGGCGATCTTGGCGCAGGCGTCGTAGCCGAGCTTGCCGTTGAGCGCGGTAACCAGCATCAGCGAGCGTTCGAGGTTGAGTTTTATGTTGTCCTCGCGAGCCTCGGTCCCGGCCACCATGTTGTCGGTGAAGGAGATCGCCGCGTCGGACAGCAGCCGGCAGGATTGCAGGAAATTGTAGGCCATCACCGGGTTGTAGACGTTCAGTTCGAAGTGGCCCTGCGAGCCGGCGAAGGCGATCGCCGTCTGGTTACCCATGATGTGGGCGCAGACCATGGTCATGGCCTCGGCCTGGGTCGGGTTGACCTTGCCCGGCATGATCGACGAGCCGGGCTCGTTTTCCGGAAGCGCCAGCTCGCCGAGACCCGCCCGTGGCCCTGAGCCCAGGAAGCGCAGGTCGTTGGCGATCTTGAAGAGGGCGCCGGCGGCGGCGGTGATCGCCCCGTGGCTGAACACCATGGCGTCGTGGGCGGCCAGGGCCTCGAACTTGTTGGGGGCGGTGACGAAGGGCAGGTGGGTGATGGCGGCGATCCGCTCGGCCACCTTCTCGGCGAAGCCGATGGGGGCGTTCAGGCCCGTGCCCACCGCCGTGCCGCCCTGGGCCAGCTCATAGAGGCCGTAGAGGGTCTCCTTGATCCGCCGGACCGACATGGCGACCTGGTGCGAATAGCCGCCAAACTCCTGGCCCAGCGTCAGGGGCGTGGCGTCCTGGGTGTGGGTGCGGCCGATCTTGATGATGTGGTCGAACTGGAGGGTCTTCTTCTTCAGCGCCGCGTGCAGGTGCTCCAGCGCCGGCATCAGCGAACGCGCCACCTCCTCGGCCGCCGCGATGTGCATCGCCGTCGGATAGGTGTCGTTGGACGACTGGCTCATGTTGACGTGATCGTTGGGATGGACCGGCGTCTTGGAGCCGCGCTCGCCGCCCAGCATCTCGATGGCCAGGTTCGAGATCACCTCGTTGGCGTTCATGTTCGACTGGGTGCCGGAGCCGGTCTGCCAGACCACCAGCGGGAAGTGGTCGTCGAGCTTGCCGTCGATGACCTCCTGGGCGGCGGCGATGATGGCGTTCCCGATGGCGGGGTCCAGCTTGCCCAGCGCCATGTTGGCCTCGGCCGCCGCGCGCTTCACCACACCGAGGGCCTTGATCACCGGCGCCGGCTGCTTTTCCCAACCGATCTTGAAATTCCCGAGCGAACGTTGGGTCTGAGCGCCCCAGTAACGGTCGGTGGGGACCTCGATGGGGCCAAAGGTGTCGGTCTCGGTGCGGGTGGCGCTCATAGGTGTCTCCAGTCGGCGGCCTCCGTTTAGCGAGACGGCCGCCAAGCGCAAGGTTATGCAGAGCCGATGAGCGAGGACTGGACCCAGCACGGCAAGGTGCGCGCCCGCGAGGCGGGGGAGGTGCTCGAACTGGTGGTCGACGGCCTGACGACCCAGGCCAAGTACTACAAGCCGCTGATCTACGAGTTCTTCCGCAAGGCGTGGCGCGGCTCACGCCCGGCCCCTGGGTCGCTCGCGACCCAGGTATACCTACCTGGTCAGTCGCCCCCCTGGGGGGGCGACGGGGGGGAATTCTCCGTCGAGATCACCATGGAGTACGTGGGCGATCCGCCCTGGCTCGACCTCGACAACCTGGCCAAGGCGATCCTCGACGCCATCAAGGGCTACGCCTTCCACGACGACGCCCAGGTTTCACGGTTGCTGGTGGAGCGCAGGGCAGGGGAGCGCGAGCGGATCGTGGTCGCCGTGCGGCGAGTGTCGGACCGGCCGATGGGCGAGGCTTTTGGGCGCTAACCGCCTGGCCAAAAAGGAAACGGCCGCGCCCGGGAGGGGGTGGGCGCGGCCGCCATTGTCGCGAACCTGTCCGGGGGAAACGGGGTCGGTTCAGCGATACTGTTGCAGTCGGGTCGTACGCAGTCCGGCCATTCCATGCCGTTCGATGGATCGCTGCCACGCGAGGAACTCCTCGTTGGTCAGGGTGTAGCGCTCGAGAGCGTCCTCGAGCGAGATCAGCCCGCCGCGGACGGCGGCCACCACCTCCGCCTTGCGGCGGATAACCCAGCGGCCGGTATTCGGCGGCGGCAAGTCCTTCACCGTCAACGGCGTCCCAGTGGGGCCGATGACATAGGACTCGCCGCGGCTGTTCGTGCGCAGCTGTTGTTGAAGCATGGCTCTTATGGCCTTCCCACCATCACTGTTGATGGAAAGCATAGGCTTCCGAACCTAATGCCGGCTGAATCACCGTAGTAAACAAACACCTAATCATCCGATCCCCCGGACACGTTTTTAATGGTTACTAGCAATTTACCTCAGTTAAGCGGACCTAACTAAAGTATTACCGCTTTATGTTGATCAGCTCTTCGAGCATCTGGTCCGCGGTGGTGATGATCTTCGAGGATGCGGAGTAGGCTTTCTGGGTGGCGATCAGGCCGGTGAACTCGGCCGAAAGGTCCACGGTCGAGGCCTCGAGGCTGGACGGCGAGATCGAGCCGGCGCCGCCGATGCCGGCGGCCTTGATCACCATTTCGCCCGCCGGGATGGTCGGACGGTAGGCGTTGCCGCTCACCGACTTCAGGGCGTCGGCGTTGGGGAAGGTGGCCAGGCCCACCTGGGCGATCTTGCGGATCTGGCTGTTGTCGTAGATCGCCGAGACCACGCCGGCTTCGTCCACCTCGATGGCCACGACGTTGCCGACCCCGGCGCCGTTCGAGGCGATGGAGTTGACGGTCGAGGCGGCCGAGTACTGGCTGAGCTTGGTCAGGTCGAGGTCGACGGTCTGCGCCGCGATCCCGAGGCTGTTGGCCCAGCGGGGCGTACCGGCGGCGCCGGAGGCGGCGAGGGCCAGGGTCGGCGCGGCGCCGGCGGCGCCGAACAGGGTGGTGGTCGCCAGGTTGATCGTGCCGTCCTGGTTGAACATCACCTGGCCGCGAGCCAACTGGCCGGGCCGTCCGGCGACCGTCGCGTCGGTGGCCGGGATCGAATAGATTTCCGCGTGCCAGGTGTTGGGCGCGGCCGCGTCATCCTTCAGGAAGGACATGCCGACCTTGCGCGAGCCCCCGGTGGAGTCGATGACGTTCATCTCGATGACGAAGTCGGGCCGGGTGCCGGTGGTCGGGTCCGAAGCGTAGTCGGACATCGAGGCGACGGTCGTCCCGTTATAGGCCGCCTCGCCGGTGGAAACGGCGCCGCTCTTGTTCAGATTGGCGGTGACCCCCACGTCGGTCGTGGCTTCAACCGCCGAGCCCAGGTTCTTGACGTTGATGGCGTCCATCGCGGTCAGATCCGACGGATTGACGTTGAACGTGCCGTCGGCCTGCACAGGCCAGCCCTGGAGGTAGAGCCGGGCGTCGTTGACCAGGTAGCCGTCGGCGTCGACGCTGAAGGCGCCCGAGCGGGTGAACTTACGCCCGTCGGCGGCCGTCAGGCCGGCGCCCTTGTCGGTGACCACGAAGAAGCCGTCACCGGAGATGGCGAGGTCCGTGGTGGAGCCGGAGGTCTGGATCAGGCCCTGCTGGCTGACGAAGCTGCGGGTCGTGCCCTGCACGCCGCCGGCCGAGTACTTGCCCGACACCGCCTGGGCGGTGACGACGTTGGCGAAGTTCACCTGGTTACGCTTGTAGGCGATGGTGTTGACGTTCGCGATGTTGTCGGAAATCGCCGCCAGCGCCGAGGAGTTGGCGACCAACCCCGAAACGCCGGCAAGCATGGCTGAATTGATGCTCATGACTAGGTTCCGTCCTGCTCTTCACGCCGGCCCCGCTTGCTGCGGAAGCCAGCCAACTAGGCCCCGGGGGTCGGCGTTGTGCCGTCCGGGTCGTCAGTGGAGCCCTCGGCGATCGCCGGGGGCTGGTTGATACGGGTGACGTGGGTCCAGGGGATCTGGGTTCCGTTCACCGTGATTAGGGTGTCGCCGTTGGACTGCTCGACGCCGGTCACCAGGCCCTGGGCGAAGACCCCGGTGGTGAGGGCGCCGCCGGCGTCGTCCTTGGCGGTTACGCGAAGGGCGTAGACGCCCTCCGGAAGCTTGTTGCCGCCCTGGTCCTTGCCGTCCCAGGTCAGGGTGTGGTCGCCCTTGGCCTTGTCCTCGGGCGCTAGGGCGCGGACCACCTTGCCGGCGGAGTCCAGGATCTCCAGCCGCAGCACGGCCGGTTGGGCGGAGAGATTGTAGACCCACTCCGCCTTGCCTTCGCTCATCCGCGCGTCGGTGGTCGCGGCCCGGACCTCCTTGCCGATCAGGCTGACCGCCGTCGAGATCCCGCTCGTGGTGTTGGAGACGATCGATTTCAGGAGGTCGTTGGTGAGCAGCTGCTGCTCCACGCCCGTCATCTGCACGATCTGTTGGGTGAACTGGTTGGAATCCAGGGGCGACAGGGGATCCTGGTTCTTGAGCTGCGTGGTGAGCAGGGCCAGGAAGGTGTCGAAGCTCTCGGCCAGCCGGCTCTTGCCGATGGCGCTGACGTCCGGGCTGGCGCCGGCGGCTGTGATCGCGTCGGCCATGGTCAGATCCTCATGTCGACGCCGGCGGTCACGCCGCGGCTGAGCTGAAGGGATACGGCCTGCGCGGCCTGGTCGGCCTCGCCGGCGTTATCGAGGGCGGCCTGGAAGGCGCGACCGCGGAACGGGTGGTCGTTAGCCTGCTGCCCCCATTCCTGCCGCGCCTGGCCGCGGTCGCCCGCAACGTCGAAGGCGATGCCGCCGGAAAGGTCGAACCCGGCCTGTTCGAGGGAGCGTTGCAGTTCACCGGCGCGGCCGCGCAGCTCGGCGGCGGCCTGCGGATTGTCGAAGGTCATCACGGCGGTGACCCGGCCGTGGGCGGCGATCTCGATGCGGACGTCCACGCGGCCAAGGCCCACGGGATCCAGCTCAAGGTCGAACCGGCTGGCGCGGCCTTCGAGTTTCTTGACGATCTGGGCGGCCAGGGTGGCGACGGTCTCCGAGCCGGCGCGCACCGGCGTGGCGGCGGGCTCGGAGGTCGGCGGCGCGGCTGCGGCGCGGGTGTCAGCGGGTCCGATGTCCGGTTGATCGGGCGCGTCGGGCTCTGGCAGGGGCAGGGCCGTCTCGGCCTCGCCTGCGACCGCCTCGACCGGCGCGCGATCGTCTGACGCCATCGCCTGTCGGGGCGAGAGGTCCGACCTCGGAGCCGTGGTCTCGGCGGAGTCCATCGTGGCTTTCGCGCGCTCGGCCTTGGCGGAGGCGCGGGCGGGGGTGGGAGCAGGTGCAGGACCTGGCGCCATCACCGGCGCTACGGCGACCGGCGCCGGCTGGGTCGGGGTCTCGGCAGCCGGCATTTGGGCGGCGGCGAGTGGGGCCTGCAGGATCGCGGCATCCAGGTCCGGCGTGGCGGCGGGCGCGGTTGAGACGACCGGCGAAGGCGCCTGGGGCGCGGTGGCCTGGGGCGTGATCGGTCGAGCCGCCGACGTGTCTGTCCTGGGCGCCTGGACGGATTCCAACGCCTTCGGTTGAGGGGGCTCGGTTTCGCCGGCTTCAGCCTGGTCGGGGTCCGGCGCGGCGAGGTGAGAGGGTGGGGTGTTCAGGTGAACGGCCCCGGTGCTGGCCTGGCGCGGCGACGCCTCGGCCTGGACCACGGGCGGGGCGGGTGGGGCGGTTACGGCAAGGTTGGGCAGGGGAATGAAGGCGGTCTCGATCGGCGCCTGCAGATCGGCCGACAGGATGTCGTCCGGTTCGGACTCCGCCTCGGGCCCGGCGGTGAGGAGGTCGCCGACCGCTTGATCTGTGGGCGCGAGGACCACGGGGGCAGCCTGCCCCTGCGGCTGCGGCGTCAGGGTCGCGGGCGTCTCGGCTTGACCGAACAGCGCCGTCAGCAGCGCCTCGAAGCCCGCCATCGCCCCACCGTCCGCCGGATTGGCGAACAGGCCGCCGACGGGGACGCCGGGGTTGGCTGCGAAGAGGTTCTGTACGGGGGCGGTCATCAGGATGGACGCGGGGTCACTCGATTATTGGCGGGACACGCTTCCTGCGCAGCCCATTCGATCAGCCCGGAGCAACCTTTGCGCCACCGCTTCAAGTGTTTGATAAATAAATGAAAATAGGGTCTCTGATAACGCCTCGTTAGGCATTTCGCGGAGGAATTTGCCGGGCCGCCTTGGCCCTCCTGGGTCGTTCCCTGCCGGCCGCGACAACCCATCCGCGGTTCTGGCGCCGGTCTTGCGCCGTCTATTCGCAGACCGCTGACCTTAGAATGGGACGGCTTTGAAAGATTTAGGTTTTTCCCGGCGCCTCGTGTGTGCGTTCAGATTTCTCCCGGCAGAAACCGCCGGGTCGCGCAGCCTTTGCCGGGCGGAGGATTAAGCGATGTCCCTCAACGTCGCACTGAAGACCGCCTCGTCGGGACTGTTGGCCGCCCAGGCCAGCCTGCGCGCGGTCTCGGACAACATCGCCAACGTCAACACCCCTGGCTATGTGCGCAAGGCGGTCGATCAGCATCCCCTGGTGGTGGATGGCGTCGGCATGGGCGTGCGGATCGACGGCATCAAGCGCGTCACCGATCAGTACCTGCAGACCGCCAGCCTCACCGCGGCCTCGGAGTCCGAGCGCTGGGGAGCGGTCGCGCAGTACCTCGACAACGCCCAGAGCCTGTTCGGTGACCCATCTACCGCCAGCTTCTTCTTCAACCGTCTGGACAGCATCTACGCCGGCTTCGCCACCGCGGCGGACGATCCGTCGTCCAGCCTGCTGCGCACCCAGGCGCTGGCCAACGTCGAGGACTTCCTGAATGAGGCCGGGCGGATCAATGGCCAGCTTGCGGAACTGGGGGCCACGGTCGAAACCAAGATCGTCGCAGACGTCGCCCGCGCGAACGATCTGCTGAGTCAGATCGACCGTCTGAACAGCGACATCAGCCGCGCCAGGCTGGTGAACTCCGACGCCTCGGGCTCGGAGAACATCCAGAGCCAACTGCTGGACGAACTCTCCGGCCTGATGAGCGTGCGGGTGACCGCGCGCGTCTCGGGCGGGGTGACGGTGCGGTCCAACGAGGGTGTCATGCTGGCGGGCGAGGGGGCGGCGACGCTGGCCTACGCGCGCACGGACTCCACACCCGGCTATATCTCTGCGCTCGCGCCGGGCGGGACCGTCGCGCAATCGATCCAAGTCGAGGGCGGGGCGCTCCGCGGCCTGCTGGACTTGCGCGACCGCGAGCTGCCGGCGCTCTCGGACCAACTCGGGGAGTTCATGGCCCGGGCGAGCGAGCGCCTGAACGCCGCCCACAACGCCTCGGTGGCCTTCCCCGCCCCGACCAGCCTGACCGGCCGCGACACCGGTCTGGACATGCTCACCGCCGCCTCCGGCTTCACCGGCCAGACCACCGTGGCGATCGTCGATCCGGCCGGGACCCTGGTCCGGCGCGTCGATATCAACTTCACCACTGGCCAGATGAGCGCCAACGGCGGAGCCAACGTGGCCTTCACGCCAACCACCTTCCTGGCGGTGCTGAACGGCCAGCTGGGCGCGCAGGGCACGGCCAGTTTCACCGGCGGAGCGCTGACCATCGGGGCCACGGGCGGCGTGAACGGGGTGGCCATCGACGAGGACACCTCGTCCAAGGCGGGCAAGGGCTTCTCGCACTTCTTCGGCCTCAATGACCTGGTGGATTCCACCAGCTTCACCACCTACGAGACTGGCCTGCGCGGCATCGACGCCCACGGCTTCACCGCTGGCGGCCAGATCAGCATGCGGCTGTCGCAGCCGGACGGCCGGCCGATCCGGGATGTCACCGTCACCGTGCCGGCCGCCCTGACCATGAACGACCTGGTGACGGCGCTGAACAGCGGCGCCACCGGCGTCGGCCTCTACGGCGCCTTCACCCTCGACACCGCTGGCCGCCTGACATTCCAGGGCACGTCGCCGATGGACGCCGAGCTGTCGATCGTCACCGACAACACCCAGCGTGGCGCAGGCGGGCCCTCCATCAGCCAGCTGTTCGGGCTGGGCGTCCAGGAGCGCTCGGCGCGCGCCGGTCGCTTCCAGTTGGCGTCCGGCATCGCCGCCGACCCCACCCGCCTGGCGTTCGGCCAGCTTGATCTCACGGTGGGCTTCGGTCCCCCCACGCTCAGGCCGGGCGATGGCCGGGGCGCTCTGGCGCTCGCCAATTCAGGCGACATCAACACCGGCTTCCAGGCGGCGGGCGGCCTCGGCGCGCTGAACATGAGCGTTTCGCGCTACGCCTCCGAATTCGGGGGATCGATCGGCCGCGCGGCGGCCGCCGCCCAGACCCGTCGAGACGCCGCCGCTTCGGTCGCCACCGAGGCCACGGCCCGCCGCCAATCGGTCGAGGGGGTCAACCTCGACGAAGAACTGATCAGCCTCACCACCTACCAGCAGGCGTTCAACGCCTCCGCCCGCATGATCCAGGCCGCGAAGGAACTCTTCGACGTCCTGACGAACATGATCTGAGGACCCTGAACATGGTCACCCGCGTCTCCACCTCCGGAAGCTACTCGGCCGTCCTGGCCAATCTGCTCGCCGCCCAGCAGCGGCAAACCGACGCCGGCAGTAAGGTCGCCACCCAGAAGAACGGGTCGAACCTGAAGGACTACGCCCGCGACGCCGACATGCTCACCGCCATGCGCACCCTGAAGAGCCGCATGGACGTCTATGTCGACCAGAACAGCTTCATCGCCGAGAAGCTGGCCAACCAGGACACCGCCCTGAACCGGGTGGCGGACGCCGCCCGAGACACCAAGCAGATCATCGCCGAGGCGCTCGCCTCCGGCCAAGCCGACACGCTGATCGAGGACCTGGAGGCGCAGCTGCGCAACGCCATCGAGGGCATGAACGCCCGCTACGGCGGCAAATACCTGTTCGCTGGCGGCCAGGTGGACACCAAGCCGGTGACCGCCACTGACATGGCCTCGCTGGCGCCGCCGGCGGTGATCGCCAACCTGTTCCTCAACGACGACTACAAGGCCACCGCCCAGGTCGACGAGGCCACCACGGTCACGACGGGCATTCTGGCCGAGGATATCGGCACCGACCTGCTCAACGCCTATCGCGCCTTGCAGGTGTTCCACACCGGCGGCTCCGGCCCGTTCACCGGCCAGCTGACGGCCGCCCAAAAGACCTTCCTGGAGGGACAGCTCACCGTGTGGGAAGGCGTGCGCTCCGACGCGGTGTCGCTCACCGCCCGCAATGGGCTGACCCAGCAGCGGGTGGAGTCGGTCAAGGAGGCGCTGATCAGCCGCCAGAACGCCCTGGCGGGCATGATGGGCGACATCACCGACGCCGACATGGCCGAGGCGGCCTCGAACCTGCAGCAGGCCCAGCTCTCGGTGCAGGCGGCGGCTCACGTGTTCGCCAGCCTGGCCGAGACCTCGCTGCTGAACATCCTGAAATAGGCTCTCTTACCTTCTCCCTCTCTTCGCTGCGCTTGAGGGGGGGCCCTCCCCATCGGGGGAGCGAAGGGCTACATAGGCGGCCATGAACGCCCCCGTCTTCGCGCCTGGGAAGCTGTCCGACGGCCTCGTCGAGGCCGCGCGGGCCGCTGTCGGCTTGCCGGCGGGGACGCGGATCGTGGCGGCGATGTCCGGGGGCGTGGACTCCACCGTCACCGCCGCCCTGCTGGCGCGGGCCGGCTACGAAGTGGTGGGGGTGACCCTGCAGCTCTACGACCACGGGGCGGCGATCCAGAAGAAGGGCGCCTGCTGCGCCGGCCAGGACATCCACGACGCCCGCACGGCCGCCGAAGGCATCGGCATCGCCCACTACGTCCTCGACTACGAGAGCCGCTTCAAGGACCAGGTGATGGAGGATTTCGCCGACGCCTACCTGCGCGGCGAAACCCCGATCCCCTGCATCCGCTGCAATCAGACGGTAAAGTTCCGCGACCTGCTGGACGTGGCCCGCAACCTGGGCGCGGCGGCGATGGCGACTGGGCACTACGTGCGCCGTGAAGTGGGGCCGGAGGGGCCGCAACTGCACCGCGCCGCCGATCCGGCCCGGGACCAGTCCTACTTCCTGTTCGCCACCACCGCCGAGCAGCTGGACTACCTGCGTTTCCCGCTGGGCGCGCTGCCGAAGCCGGCGGTGCGCGCCGCCGCCGCCGAGTTGGGCCTTTCGGTCGCCGACAAGCCGGACAGCCAGGATATCTGCTTCGTGCCCGAGGGTCGCTACACCACGGTCATCGACCGGCTGCGGCCGCAGGGCGCCGTGCCCGGCGACATCGTGCACCAGGACGGCCGCGTGCTTGGCCGGCACGAGGGCGTGACCCGCTACACCATCGGCCAGCGCCGGGGGCTGAACGTGGCCGTGGGCGATCCGCTGTTCGTGGTGCGCATCGACGCGGAGAAGCGGCAGGTGGTGGTCGGGCCAAGGGAGGCGCTGCTGACCCACGCCCTGACCCTGAAGGAGACAAACTGGCTGGGCGACGGGGCGTCGATCGAAGCCGCCTGCGAGGCCGCTCGGCCGGTGCTGGCGCGGGTGCGCTCGACGCGGGAGCCGGTCGCCGGGCGGCTGGGGCTGGTGGACGGCGTTCCTGGCGTGCTGTTGGACGCGCCCGAGGAGGGCGTGGCGCCGGGACAGGCCTGCGTGCTCTACGCGCCGGAGGATACGGGCCGGGTGCTGGGCGGCGGCTTCATCGCGGGCGCCATCCGCTCCGCATAGCTCCTATATTGCGGGGATGAGCATCGATCCCGTCGTCATCGCCGCCTACGCCCGCACCCCCATGGGGGCATTCCAGGGCTCCCTTTCCAGCGTCAAGGCCACCGAGCTGGGCGCCGCGGCCATCCGCGCCGCCATCGAGCGGGCTGGCGCCGACCCCGCCGCCGTCGAGCAGGTGCTGATGGGGTGCGTGCTGCCCGCCGGCCTCGGCCAGGCGCCGGCCCGGCAGGCGGCGCTGGGGGCGGGGCTGCCGGAGTCCGCGCAGGCGACCACGGTGGGGAAGGTCTGTGGCTCGGGCATGCAGGCGGCGATCCTGGCGCACGACGCCCTTAAGGCCGGGTCCATCGACCTGGCGGTCGCGGGGGGCATGGAGAGCATGTCCGGAGCGCCGTACCTGTTGCAGAAGCACCGGGCCGGCGCGCGGCTCGGCCACGACACGGCCTACGACCACATGTTCCTCGACGGCCTGGAGGACGCCTACACCGGCAAGGCCATGGGAGTGTTCGCCGAGGAAAGCGCCCGGCAGTACCAGTTCACCCGCGAGGCGATGGACGATTTCGCCATCTCATCGCTGAGCCGGGCCAAGGCTGCGACCGAGTCCGGGGCGTTCGCCAGGGAGATCGTGCCTGTCGAAGTTTCCGGGCGCGGTGGAACGGTCACGGTCTCGAACGACGAGCAGCCGTTGAAGGCCGACCCGGCGCGGATTCCGACCCTGAAGCCCGCCTTCGCCAAGGACGGGGCGATCACGGCGGCCAACGCCTCGTCGATCAGCGATGGGGCCGCGGCCCTGGTGCTGACCCGCGAGAGCGTGGCGAGACGGCTGGGGCTGCTGGTGGTGGCGCGGATCGCCGCGCACGCCGCCCATGCCCAGGCTCCGGAACTGTTCACCACCGCCCCGGTCCCGGCGATCCGTAAGGTGTTGGATAAGGCGGGATGGAGCGTGGAGGATGTGGACCTGTTCGAGGTCAACGAGGCCTTCGCCTGCGTGGCGATGATCGCCGAGCGGGACCTTTCCATCCCCCGTGAGAAGTTGAACGTGAACGGCGGCGCCTGCGCGCTGGGACACCCGATCGGGGCCTCAGGCGCGCGGATCGTCGCGACCCTGCTGGCGGCGCTGGAGGCGCGGGGCGGGCGCGGGGTGGCGAGCCTGTGCATCGGCGGCGGCGAGGCCACGGCCTTGGCGGTCGAGTTGGCGTGAGCCCTCGGCGCTTCGCTCCGGCGGGGATGCCCGCTAAAGGGAGGGGATGACCATCCATTCCTCCATCGATCCGGCCGAGGTCGAGCTGTTCGCCCGGATCGCCGACCAATGGTGGGACCCGAAGGGCAAGTTCGCGCCGCTGCACCGGTTCAATCCGGTGCGGCTCGGCTTCATCCGCGAGCAGGCGCTCTACCGGTTCGCCAGGGACCCGGCCGCGCGGCGGCCGTTCGATGGCCTGCGACTGCTGGACATCGGATGCGGCGGGGGGCTGCTGGCCGAACCGATGTCCCGGCTGGGCTTTTCCGTCACCGCGGTGGACGCGGCCGAGCGCAACATCGCCGTCGCCAGCGCCCATGCCGAGGCGCAGGGTCTGTCCATCGACTATCGCTGCGCCACCGCCGAGGCGCTCCTGGAGGAGGGCGAGCCGCCCTTCGACGTGATCCTCAACATGGAAGTCATCGAGCATGTGGCCGACCCCGGCGAATACCTCCGGGCCTGCGGACGGCTGCTCGCGCCAGGCGGGTTGATGATCGTGGCGACCCTCAACCGCACCCTGAAGGCCCTGGCCCTGGCGAAGATCGGCGCGGAGTACGTCCTTCGCTGGCTGCCGGTGGGCGCGCACGACTGGACCAAATTCCTCAAGCCGGACGAGCTGCGCGGATTCCTGGCCGACGAACCGCTGGCGGTGGATGGACCTTATGGGGTGGCCTTCAACCCCCTGACCGGACGCTGGCGGGAGTCGGTGGACACCGATGTGAACTATATGATGACCGTTGTCCGGGAGCCGGCCTGATGGCGCCTTCGTTCCGGGTGCTCGCCCACGCCTTTCGCGCCTGGCGGCGGAACCTGAGGTGGGCCAAGCATGAGCCCGAGACGCCCTACCTGGCGGACCTCCTGTCTGATGCGCCCGTATGCCTGCACGTGGGGGCGAGCGACGGACGGCACTCCTACGTTATGACCAAGGTCGCGCCGAAGGCGACGATCTACGCCTTCGAGCCCTCGGCCTTCGCCTTCGAGGTGCTGCGGACCTGCCTCGCCTGGCACCGGATCAAGGGACAGGTGACGGCCGTGCACGCCGCCGTGGCCGACAAGCCGGGCGAGCTGTTGCTGGTCACGCCGCGCAAGACCTCCGGCCGGATGGGCCGGGCCTACGCCTACGTGGCCGAGACGGCGCCCAACGGCCAGGCGCGGCCGGACCTGGACGACCAGGGCATGGAGCTGCAGCCGACGCCGGTGATCACCCTGGACGGCTTCTGCCGGGAGCGGGGCGTCAGCCAAGTAGATTTCATCCGCATGGACATCGAGGGCGCCGAGCAGAAGGCGCTTGAGGGCGCGTTGGAGGTGCTCGATCGGGATCGGCCGCATGTCCTCCTGGAGATCCATCCGGTGATGCTGCTGGCCCGGTTTGGCGGTTCTGGAGAGGCGGTGCTGGAGATCTTCCGGACCCGCGGATACCGGATGTTCGCGGTCGCTGGCGACCGGCTGGAGGAGCGCACGACCCTGGTGGAGGGCGTGCCGTGGAAAGACTATTTCTTCATTCATCCCAGCCGGGCGGCGCGTTTGCCGGACGGGGTGTTCAAGGCGAGAATGGCCGCCTGAGCGCAAGCTCAGCCGTGGCCGGCGGGCCACGTCTCGCTCATTTCGCAACTTCGCCGCCGAACCGGCCGAACTTCCTCTTGAAACGCGCGTTTGCGATCTCAGGTGACAGAGTAGCGAACGAGGAGTGCGGCGTGCAGAGAAAGCGCCCGAGAGGTGTTCTGGCGATGGGGTGGGCCTGTTTCGAGGCCGCAGCCAGTGGACGCCGCGAGCACGCACCGACCAGCGCCGACTATCCGGACTCCGTCGTCCGCCGGACCAGCTTCATCGCCGGCGGCGGCCACAACTGGCGGATCTCCGCCCTCGAGACCCCCCGCGAAGAGCCGTGCCCTTGGAAGATCGTGGTGATCACCGGGGCGCCGTCCTGGGCGGAATACTGGGCCGAGACCCTGGCCGAGCTGCCCAAGGAGCGGGAGATGATCGTCGTCGACCGGCCGGGCTACGCGGGCTCGGAGCCGTCGCATCCGGTGCCGGACATCCGCGTCCAGGCCCAGGCCCTGGCCCCGCTGCTGGACGCCGCGCCTGGCCAGAAGATCATGCTGGTGGGCCAGAGCTACGGTGCGGCCATCGCCACAGTGATGGCCGACCTGAATCCCGGCAAGGTGGCGAGCCTGGTGCTGCTCTCCGGCTTCTTCGGCGAGCCGGGCCCCACCGCCCGCTGGCTGCTGGACATGGGGGGCAAGGCCCTGAAGATGATCCCGCGCGATCTGCGCCACGCGGTCATCGAGGTGAACGGCCAGCGGCCGCAACTGCGTCACGCCAAGCGCGCGCTTTCGCGGCTGAACATGCCGATTCACATGATCCACGGGGACAAGGACGACTTCGCCCCGCTGGAGGCGGCTGAGCGGCTGGCCGCCGAGACCACGACCCGCCGGCCGATCCGAATCCTGCGGACGGCGGGCGCCAACCACTTCCTGAACGACGGCCCCGCCGAGGAGCTGATCAAGGCCCTGGAAAGCTGCATCCCCGCCCATCAGGCCTGGACCTTCCGCTGGCCCAAGATCACGCCGCTGTGGAAGCCGCGGCTGGCGATGGGCCGCGGTGGCGAGGGCGAGGCGCAGGCGGCCTAGCCGGCGGCAGGGTTGAACCCGAGTGCGGGCCCCTAGGCGCGGGCCTACAAGCCCTCCTTTGCGTAGCGAAGGAGGTGACCATGAAAAACGCGGTGAATCTGCTGGCGGTCCTGGCATTCGTCGGGGCGCCCTTGGCGGTCAGCGCGATCCCGCTGACGGCCGACGCGCAGACCCGGGGTATGGGCCGGCGCGACGACCGACGCGACACGCGGCAGGACTCACGCGGCGCTAAGCAGGCGTGCAAGGCCACCGGCGAAACCCGCTCCGAGTGCCGGCAGGAGAAGCGCGACACCAAGCAGGATGGCCGGCAGGACCGGGCCACGGGCGGCAGTTCGAGCAGCAACTCGAAACCCAACTGATCCGTCAGCGCAGGAACAGGCCCGTCGCCGCTGCGAATCCAAGGACCACGACCCAGGGCGGCAGCTTGGCGACCGTCAGGAAGATGTAGGCGGCGGCGACCAGGGCCCAGTCGGACGGGCGTTGGACGGCGCTGAACAGCAGCGGGTTCCAGAGGGCGGCGGCGAGGAGGCCGACGGTGGCCGCGCCCGCGCCGGCCAGGGCGCCCCGGGCGTGCGGAACGGCCTTCAGGCGGTCCCAGAAGGGCAGGATCCCGACGATCAGCAGCAGGCTCGGCAGGAAGATCGCGAAGAGGGCGATGACGCCGCCGACCACGCCCGTCGGCCCGTAGGTCTGGGACGCGCCGACGAAACCGGCGAAACTGAACAGCGGCCCGGGGAGGGCCTGGACGAAGCCGTAGCCGGCCAGGAAGGTGTCCTGATCAAGCCACCCGCGGCCGACCACCTCCCGCTCCAGCAATGGCAGCACCACGTGGCCGCCGCCGAACACCAGCGAGCCGGTGCGGTAGAAGGCGCTGGCCAGGCCCAGGCCGGTATTCCCGAGCGCAACGGCCAGAACCGGCAGGCCCACCAGCAGGGTGACGAAGAGGCCGAGCGCGATCCAGGCGCTGCCGGTGTCCACGGATTCGGACGCGAGCGCTTGAGCGGGTTCGTCGGTGTCGCGTAGCAGGGCGGCGCCGAAGGCCATGCCGGCCACGATCGCGGCGATAGCGGCCAAGGATCCCTGCGCGAGGATCAGGCCGACAGCGGCGCCGATGGCCATGCCGGCGCGCACGGGACCCACCGCCAGGGCGCGGGCCATCTGTACCAGGGCCTGGATCACCACGGCGGCGGCGGCGACCTTCAGGCCGTGCATCCAGCTGTAGCCGAAGGCGCGCTGGATAAAGGGTGCGGCGTAGGCGAAGGCGATCATCCCCACCGCGGCGGGTAGCGTGAAACCTGCGAAGGCCGCCAGGGCGCCGCCGAGGCCGGCCTGCCGCAGGCCGATGGCCATGCCGACCTGGCTGGAGGCCGGACCGGGCAGGAAATGGCAGATGGCCATCAGCTCGGCGAAGGCGGCGTCGGAGAGCCAGCCCCGACGCTCGACGAACTCCTTGCGGAAGAAACCCAGGTGCGCGGTGGGGCCGCCAAAGGCGGTCAGGCCCTGCTTCAGGAAAGCCAGGAACACGTCGAGCGGGGTGACAGCCTTGAGCGGCGTGGCGGCGTCCATCAGGGCCTAGTGTCCCGATTCCGAAGTTCGCATGTGCATGTGGCGGGCTCCGACGAACTTCGGAATCGAGAGGACACTAGGGAAGTATCTGTTTCTATTGTGCTTATTGGATTTGAAATTCGCACCGGCACCCGACCCTGACGAAGGCGAATTTCAAATCCAGCACACTAGATGGAAAAGGTTGCGCCCCGTGTCGACCGCTTTCGCCGGAAAGGCCATAAGCCCGGCAAGATTCGGGGCGAGGAGAGACGATGAAGGCGGCGGTGATGCGCGAAGTGGGCCAGCCGCTGCGGATCGAGGAGGTCCAGCTCTCCAAGCCCGGCCCTCGGGAGGTGCAGGTCCGGGTGGCCGCCGCCGGCGTCTGCCACTCGGACCTGCATTTCATCGAGGGCAAGTATCCCCTGCCCACGCCCTCCGTACTGGGCCACGAGGCGGCGGGCGTCGTGGAGCAGGTGGGGGAGGACGTGCGACGCGTGAAGCCCGGCGATCACGTGATCGCCTGCCTCACCCCCTATTGCGGCCATTGCCGCGACTGCCTGACCGGCCATCTGAACCTCTGCGCCTCGACCGACACCCAGCGTGAGCAGGACGCGCCCTCGCGCCTCAGTCTGGGCGGGCGGGACATTCCGCAGTTCCTCAACCTCTCGGCCTTCGCCGAGCAGATGCTGATCCACGAAAACGCCTGCGTGGCCATCCGCAAGGACATGCCGCTGGACCGGGCGGCGCTGATCGGCTGCGCGGTGATGACCGGGGTGGGGGCGGTGATCAATGGATCGAGGGTGCGGCCCGGCGAGACCGTGGCGGTGATCGGCTGCGGCGGCGTGGGCCTGGCGGTGATCAACGGGGCGGCGATCGCCGGGGCGTCGCGGATCGTGGCCCTGGACATGAACCGCGAGAAGGAGGCCCTGGCCCGGCAGTTCGGAGCCACCGACTTTGTCTGGGCGGGGGAGGACAAGCCGGTGAAGGCGGTGTTGCAGCTGACCGGCGGCGGGGTGGACCATTCGTTCGAGGCCGTGGGACTGGCCAGGACCGCCGAGCAGGCGTTCGGCATGCTCCGGCGCGGCGGGACGGCCAATGTGATCGGGATGATCCCGGTGGGCGAGACCGTGAACCTGCCGGGGACGGCGTTCCTCGGCGAGCGGCGGATCCAGGGCTCGCAGATGGGCTCCAACCGCTTTCCGGTGGATATGCCCCGGCTGGTGGACTTCTACATGTCCGGCCGGCTGAAGCTGGACGAGATGATCTCCCGGCGGATCCGGCTGGAGGCGGTCAACACGGCGTTCGAGGAGATGAAGACCGGGGCCATCGCGCGGTCGGTGATCGTCTTCGACGCCTAGGCCTTCGGCGTCATCACCAGCCAGGGAGTCGGAGCGGCGCGCCACTCCCAGACCGCGAGCAACTGGTCCAGGTGCGCGAGCTTGTGGAACCAGTCGGGGGGGTGGAACGCCTTCGGCTGCTGGTCGACCCGGACGATGTCGTGGCTGGCGGTGAACCGTTCGACGAGGGCGTTGAGCGAACCCGGCGCATAGACATCGTGGGTTTCGACGATCACCTGCATGCCGGCCAGCGCCGGGGCCAGGTCCGGCCGCAGGACCTGCAGTTCGGCGCCCTCGACGTCCACCAGGACCAGGGCGCGTAGCCCGGCGAACGCCTGGAAGTCCGCCGGCTTGAATTCGCCGCCGATCAGGACGCGGTCCTCGACCCCGTTGCGGGCGGCTAGGTCGGCGCATCGGGCTTGGGCGGCGGGGTCGGTGTCGCGGGCGTGGATGACAGCCCCCGGCAGCATCCGCGCCAGTCCGACTGCATAGTAGCCCTCGGCGCAGCCGACATCGATCACCACGTCCACCCCTTCAGCGGCGATGCGCGCCAGATGCGGGTGCAGCTCGGACTCGTAGGTCCCGAACAGGCGCGGGCTCAGGGCGCCCTCGGTGGCCTCCCGCACATAGTCCATGCCGGCGAAGGGGCCGGACCAGACGCGGGCGCCCTCCAGGCTGATGTAGCGGCTGGCGATCATCTGGCTGCGCCAGCGGCCCAGCATGCGCAGCAACTCGTTCAGGTGGTCGAAGCCGGGCGCCTTGGGCCAGCCGCCGACGATCCCCCGGACGTAGCCGGCGACCTCGGCGGCGGGGTTCACGGGTGGCCGGCGGGCGTCGGCGTCGGGGCCATGGCCAGGGTCTGCGGCTTGGCCTCGCCGGTCAGAAGCCCTTCGATCCGCGCGCGCTGGGTCTTGAAACGGCCGAGCTCCGCGCCGGCCAGGACCGTGCCTTGCGGGACCTTGGCCCCCACCGGGTTCACGCGGCGGCCGTTCTGCCAGACTTCGTAATGCAGGTGCGGGCCGGTGGACATGCCGGTGGTGCCCACATAGGCGACGACCTGGCCCTGGCGGACGTGGGCGCCGGGCCGCACCCCCTTGGCGTAGCGCGAGATGTGGGCGTAGCCGGTGTCCCAGCCACCGGAGTGGCGAATCTGCAGCCAGTTGCCGTAGCCGCCCCAGCGGCTGGCCTTGACGACCTTGCCGTCGCCGGCGGCGAGGATCGGCGTGCCCTGGCCGGCGCCGAAATCGACGCCCTGGTGGGCGCGGGCGTAACCCAGCACCGGATGGCGGCGCTGGCCGAAGCGTGACGTCAGCCGCGCCCCGTCGACCGGGGTGCGCAGCAGGAAGCCTTTGATGTTCTTCCCGTTCTCATCGAAATACTCGACGTCGCCCGGCTGCCGCTCGAAGCGGTAGAACTTCACGCCCTTGAGTTCGGCGTACTCCAGGTCGCCGGCGGCGACGGTGCGGCCGCTCTCGGTGACCGTGCGGTCGAACACCAGCTTGAAGCCATCGCCCGCCTTGATGTCGCGCTGGAAGTCCAGCTTGTGGGCGAACAGCTTGACCACCTGGGCGGTGACCGCGGAGGTGGCGCCGAGCTTGGCGGCGCTCTCGTAGAGCGAGCCGTGGATCTCGCCGTCGGCGACGGTGGTTTCCTCGGAGGTCTTCTCGGTGAGCTCGCGCAGGCGCAGGGCGCCGTCGAAGGAGCGGGAGAGGGTCAGGGCGGTGGCGGGTCCCGTGCGCAGGGACAGGCCGATCAGCCGGGCGGAGCCGCGCTCGGCTCGAGGTTCGGCGATGGCCGCCTCGAACGCCAGGCCCGCCTTTATGTGGACGGTGTCCATGTTGTGGCTGAGGGCTTCGACGGCCCGCTCGGCCTCGATCGGGGCGACCCCGGTGCGGGCGACCGCACTCTCCAGGGTCTCGCCGGGGCGAACCTTCACCGGGACGTTCTCGGGACGCTGGTAGCCGGGCTGGGCCTCGGAGTGGGTGAAGGCGGCGTGCTGCAACGCCGCGACCGCCTCAGGCGGCAGGGGCGGCGGCGCCGGAGGCCCGGCGGTGGGGTCGGTGAGCTTCCAGGCGGAGAAGAGGGCGATCAGGGCGCCGCCCGCCGCCAGAGCGCGAGGCGCGATCCGGAACGACGGTCCTCTCGGGTCGAAGTCTTGCATAGCGCCCCCGTACTAGCGGACGCACGGTTAAGGCATCCGTCACGCAAAGCCAAATCTTACGGCGCGCCCCCGCAACCCGATCGGCGGCGAACATGCCCGGATTCGCCGCCGTCCGCGCTCAGGCGAATTGTCACGCGACCTGGGGTTTGCGCCCTAGAGCAGTCCGAGCGCCAGTTCGGCGGGCCGGCACAGGGCCGCGCCCTTGGGGGTCACCACGATCGGGCGGTTCACCAGGATCGGGTCGAGGATCATGGCGGCGATCAGGGCCTCGTCGGAGGCCGCCGGGTCGGAGAGGCCGAGCTCATCGGCCTGGGTGCCGCGCACCCGCAGGAGGTCGTGGGCGCTGACGCCGGTCCGGCGGATGAGGTCCTGGAGCTGGTCCTCGGTCCAGCCCGCCTTGAGGTACTCGACCACGGTGGTCTCGACGCCCTTCTCGCGCAGCAGGGCCAGGGTGTTGCGGGACGTGCCGCAGGCGGGGTTGTGATAGATGGTGACGTCGCTCATGGGGCCTTCCGATAGCGCCTGGGGCTCACCAGGCAAAGCCGCGGGTGCGGGTGACGACGGTGGAATCCGAGATATCCCAGGCCATGACGTCGGCCGGGCGCGGCGGCAGGGCGGCGGCGGTGGCCGGCCAGCCCGGCAGCACGCCCACCGCACGGACCTCAAGGCTGCCGCGCGCCGAAGGCCTCAGGACGAGGTCGGCCGGGCCGCCGGTCCAGCGGACCGTTGTCCAGGCTCGGGGCGCGAGCCGGGTCCGGGCGGCGACGCCGCCCAGGCTCTCTAGGGTGACGGGGACGTCCGGCCGCAGGCGAACCTGGACGCTGCGGCCGCCGGGAGCGGGCTCGATCCGCAGCACCTGAGCGCCATCGGCGCGAGGCTCCAGGGTGACCACCGGCGGCGGCGCCGCCAGGAATGGCGTAGGCGCGGCGTCCAGCGTCCGGCCCCAGGCCCAGTGCGTCCTGCGCACGAGGCGGCCGCCGCCGCCCCTGAGCGCCCGCCGCGACCAATCGGGCAACTGGGGGGTGAGGCTGATCCGGAAGGCCCGGCCGGCGTCGTAGTCGAGGTGGTGGAGCACCTGGCTCGCCTCGGGATAGCGGGGACTGTAGGGCTCCGCGAAGCGGACGACCGTAGTGGTCGCCAGCCCAGCCAGCAGCAGGCCGGCGCCGATCCAGCGTTCCGGCGGGGCCCCGTCCGTGGGCTGGGCGAGGGGCCAGAGCAGGGGGGCGGCCATCACCAGCGGCAGGGCCAGCAGCGGCATGAAGTCCATGCTGACGAAGGCGGCGTGGGCGAAGGCGCCTGTCCAGCCCAGTCCCAGGGTCGCCAGCACCCCGAGGATCGCCAGGGGCCCCGGCCCGCGCCGGGTGGTGAAGGCGGTGGCCGCGGCGCCGAGGCCGGCGAGCAGCAGCGGCCAGGCCAGGACGAAGGCGGCGGTCGGGGCGAGAGCCTGGGCGAGGATCGCCAGCAGCAGCGTGGCGAGCAGGACGCCGGCCCAGGCCGGGGCGCGCTCCACCGGCCGGCCGCAGACGATGAGGGCCAAGATGGCGGCGACCAGGCCGCAGCCCAGGGCCAGCGGATCGAACCCTCCGAAGGCGGAGGCCCCGACCCCGGCGAGGGCGGGGATGATGGCCACCACCCGGCGGCCGCGCGCCAGCTCGGCGGCGGCCAACAGCAGGAAGCCGAGGCCAATGAGAGCTAGCGCGGTCTCCCATCGCTCGGCCTGGGCCAGCAGGAACCGCTGCTCCAGATAGCCGAGACCCGCGCCGGTGGCTTGGCGGGCGAACTGCAGGACCGCGACGGCGCCGGTGAGGGCGAAGACCAGGGCGCCGGCCCCGCGCGCCAGGTCGCGCCGCCGGATCGGCTGGATGCGGTGGGCCCGGCGCAGGCCGAGGACGATGAGGGCCGCGGCGGCGGCGAGCACGAGCCAGCCGGCCCAGGCGGGATAGGCCAGGACCAGCCGCCCGAACAGCTGGCTGTAGGTGACGTCCGGCGCCTTGCCGGGCAGGGCCGGGGCGAAAGCCGCCGCTGCGGCGAGGCCGAGGGCCTGGTCGCCCAGATGCTGCAGCGAGCCACGGTCCAGGTTGGCCGGGGTGGCGGTGGCGGAATGGTAGTCGAATTGCCGTCCGACAAAGGCCAGGTTCAGGCTGGGGACGCCGGCCGCCAAGGCCTCGGTGAGGTCGGTGTCGTTGGGCATCAGCCGGTAGACGAAGACCGCCAGGGAGGAGGAGGCGGGCGCCTCCACGTTGCGCCGGTAGAGGTCGATCAGGCCGCCATTGCCCGGACTGGCCTGGAACATCTGCGCCCGGCCGGCCGAGCCGCGGGCCTCGAGGTTGACCACCAGGCCGATGCGTTTCGCCAGGGGATCGCGGGCGAAGAAGGCGTTGGCGCCGAGGAGGCCAGGCTCCTCGCCGTCGGTGGCCAGCAGGATCACGTCGCGGGCGGGGACGCCGCGCGCGCGGATCGCGCGAACCGCCTCCAGCATGGCGGCGACGCCGGCCGCGTCGTCGGCCGCGCCGGGGGATCCGGGGACGCTGTCGTAGTGGGCCATCAGGGCGACGGCGGGCTTTTCGCGGTCGCGCCCCGGCAGGACGCCCACCAGGTTCTCGACCTGGGCGCCGGTGACGCCGGCGGGAAAGGTGTCGAGGCCCACATCGGCATGGACCTGCGCGTCGAGGCCGAGGGCCCGCATCCGCGCCAGGAGATGGTCGCGGACCCGGGCGTTGGCGGGCGAGCCGATGGGGTGGGGAAGGGGGGAGGTCGCGGCCACGTCGGCCATCGCCCGGGCGGCCGAAAATTCGGCGGCGGGGGCGTCAGCCGGTTTCGGCTGGGGCGTCCGCTCGCCGGCCCAGGCGATGAGCCAGCCAGCCAGCAAGGCGGCCACGAGGGCGATGAGGCGTCCCATGAGGGGAGGTTAGCGCTTTCCGTCGTGGGGAAACGCGGATTTCTGGCAGGAGCTTGGCCAGCGTCAGCGTTGTCGACACCCGATGGGCCAAACGGCTAGTGTGCGACAGGGGAGGATCCACCATGAATTATCGCCGACTTATCCTGGCTATGGCGCTGACGCTGCCGCTGGCCGGCGCCGCCCAGGCCCAGGCCGACCTTTCGAACGTCCAGGTGCGGGCCGAACGGATCAAGCCCGGCGTCGCGGTGCTGTTCGGGAGCGGTGGCAATATCGGCGTCAGCTACGGCGAGGACGGGACGGTCCTCATCGATGATGAGTTCGCCCCGCTGACGGCGCGGATCCAGGCGGCGATCGCCGGTCTCGGCGCGAGCCCGGTGAAATTCCTGGTGAACACGCACTGGCATGCGGACCACACGGGCGGCAACGAGAACTTCGGCAAGGCGGGCGTAACGATCTTCGCCCAGGACAATGTGCGCGTGCGCATGGCCGCGGGCGGATTGGTGAACGGCGCCCGCACAGAGCCTGCCCCCAAGGTGGCGCTTCCGGTTGTGACCTATGAGACCGGGCTGACCTTCCACCTCAACGGCGACACCATCGACGTCATCCACACCGGCGGCGGCCACACCGACGGCGACAGCCTGATCTACTGGCGCAACGCCAATGTGCTCCACACCGGGGACATGATGATGCACCGGTCGGGCTTTCCCTTCGTCGACGTGAATTCCGGCGGCAATGTCGGGCACCTGATCTCCTCCATCGACCAGATGATCGCCCTGACCAACGCCGACACGGTGATCATTCCGGGCCACGGGCCGCTGGCCGATCGCGCCGCCCTGCTGGCCTGGCGCGGCATGATCGCGACCGCCAAGGAGCGCGTGGAGCGCCTGAAGGACCAGGGCCGCACCCTCGCCCAGGCCAAGGCGGCCAAGCCGCTGGCAGGGCTTTCCAACGCGCCGAACGGCTTTGTGTCGGACGACGCGTTCGTCGAGGCGATCTGGGTGAGCGCGGAAGGCCACCACCACCATTGAGCGGCGACGCCCAAACGAAAACGCCCGCCGGTGACGGCGGGCGTTTCCAACGCTCCTCGGGTACTGTGAGTGACCGCGCCTAGGCGGCGACGGTGATCATGCCTTCCATCGGGTCGCGCAGCACATAGCCGCGGCCCCAGACGGTCTCGATGTGGTGCTTGCCGTCTGCGGCGGAGGCCAGCTTCTTGCGCAGCTTGCAGATGAAGACGTCGATGATCTTCAG
>CANJRI010000025.1 GCA_947476555.1 Caulobacteraceae bacterium | reverse complement strand
GCGCTCGCTGTCATAGACATTCATCTGACAGCCGTAGGTCTTGATGAAGAGGCGCTTTTCCGGCGCTGACATTGCTAGTCCTCTACCGGCATCCCGTAGAGTTCGAGCCGGTGGTCGACGAGCTTGTAGCCGAGACGCCGGGCGATGGCTTCCTGCAGGGCCTCGATCTCGTCGTCGACGAACTCCACCACCTTGCCGGTCTTCATGTCGATCAGGTGGTCGTGGTGCTCGTCCGAGTGTTCCTCGTAGCGCGCGCGGCCATCACGGAAGTCCAGCCGATCGATGATCCCGGCTTCCTCGAACAGGCGCACGGTGCGGTAGACGGTCGCGATGGAGATGTGCGGGTCCACGGCGTGGGCGCGGCGGTGCAGCTCCTCGACGTCTGGATGATCGTGGGCGGCCGACAGCATCCGGGCGATCACTCGCCGCTGCTCGGTCATCCGCATGCCCCTGTCGGCGCAGAGCTTCTCGATCCGGTCCACGGGATCCTCCGGTACTTCGCCGACCGTTTAGAGCGCCTTGGGCTCCAGGTCGAGCCGCATCAAAAGCGCATCCGCCCGCCCGGCTGCTCCGCGGTCGTAGTAGCCCTTCCGGACCCCGACCCGCTTAAAACCCAGGCTGTCATAGAGGCCGATGGCCGCGACGTTCGCCGCGTCCACCTCCAGGAAAACCTCGCGCGCGGCGCAGAGCCGGATCCGGTCCAGGGCGGCGGCCATCAGCGCCCTGGCGACGCCGCGACGCCGCGACGCCGGCGCGACCGCGATGGTCAGGACTTCGGCCTCGTCGGCCACGGCGCGGCAGATCACCAGGCCGGCCGGATCCTGGCCCAACGCCACGAAGCCGAAGACTTCAGGGGCGGCCAGCACCTCTTCGAAGGCCGCCCGGTCCCAGGCCCCCTCGAAAGCCTGGGCGTGGGCGACCGCCATGGCCTCGGCCAGGTCCGCGGTGGCCGGCAGGAGGTTCACGCCGGCGCCTTGGCGTCGGGCGCGCGCAGATAGAGCGGCCGCAGCGGCGCCGCCGGCCGGGACGCCGCCAGGCGGGCCACCGCGCGGGCGTCGCAGCCTTCCCGGGCCACGATCCGCGATCCAGCGGCGGCCGCGCCAGCCAGCAACGGCCCGCCCGACCCCACCAGGGTAAGGGCCCGGCCCATGGACAGTTCGACAAGCCGGCCGGCGGCCGTGCCGATCGGAAGCACGTCGGGCGCCATCAGCGCCGCGCCATCCTCGAAAATCTGCAGATAAACCTGGTCGCGCCGGGCATCGAGGACGGCCGCCACAAGACCATCGGCTTCGGCGGCCAGGGCCTCCAGGACGCCCACGCCGCTCGCCGGAAGGTCCAAGGCCGAAGCCAGCCCCTTGGCGAAGGCCACGCCGACCCGCAGGCCGGTGAAGGAACCGGGGCCGACGGTGACGCCGATACGCTCAAGCCGGGAGAAGGGAAGGCCCGCCCGGGCCATCACCGCCTGGACCATGGGCGCCAGGCGCTCCTGGTGCCCCCTGGCCATCACTTCGCTGGAGGCCCCGAGCACCACGTCGCCATCGAGCACCGCCGCCGAGCAGGCGTTCAGGCAGGTGTCGATGCCCAGGACGACCACTAGCCCAGGGTCTGCTCGACGCGGGTCACTTCGGGCACATAGTGCTTGAGCATGTTCTCGACCCCGGCCTTCAAGGTCGCCGTCGAGGAAGGGCAGCCCGAGCAGGCGCCGCGCATGTTGAGCCAGACCACGCCGTCTGCCGGATCGAACCGTTCGAACAGGATGTCGCCGCCGTCCTGGGCGACCGCCGGCCGGATGCGGGTGTCCAGGAGGTCCTTGATCTCGGCGACGATCTGGGCGGTCTCGCCTTCGTAGACCTCGGTCGAATGGCCGGCGTCACCGCCGGCCTCGCCGGTGAACAGCGGCCGCTCAGCGGTGAAGTGATCCATGATGGCGGCCAGAATCGGGGCCTTCAGATGCGCCCAGGCATAGTCTTCATGCTTGCCGACCGTGACGAAGTCGGAGCCGAAATAGACCCGGCTCACGCCCTCGATATCGAAGAGGTCGGCCGCCAGCGGCGAGACGGCCGCGTCTTCGACGGAGCGGAAGTCGCGGGACTCCTCGCCCATCACCGGCCGCCCGGGCAGGAATTTCAGCACCTCGGGGTTCGGGGTGGCTTCGGTCTGGATGAACATGACCGGAGATGTGGCGTTTCCGGGCACGCCACGCAAGCGTCACGCCAGATCGGCGATCTCCGCGTCGGTCAGGTCGCCGGGAACGATGGTGACGGGGACCTTGCGATCGCCCCAGCGGACGCCATCCTTGCCGATGGACGCCACCAACGGGCCCGGCCCGCGCCCACCGGTGGCGGCCGCCAGCACCACGATCTTGATGTCGGCGTCCTCGGTGAGGGCCGCGCGCAGGCCGGCGCGCACCGATTCGGCCGTCTTGATGAGGAATTCCGGCGGCAGGCCCGTCTCAGCCAGCACCACCTCCGCCGAAGCCTGCAGCGCCGCCTCGGCCTCCTCGCGGGCTTGCCGTTCGATCTCCTCGCGCACCCCGCTCCAGTGCTCGAACACCGCGGGCTCGATCACCCGGAGCAACGCCACGTGCCCGCCGGTGGAGCGGGCTCTACGGCAGGCGAAACGCAGGGCGGTCCCGAATTCCGGGCTGTCGTCCGCCACCACCAGGAACTTGCGTCGGCCGGTCATGACGACAGGCTGCCGCAATCCGCGCGCGATTACGAGTTCCAGAAGCCGACGAGCCCGCGAACCTCGGCCATCACCGGCGTGGCGATGGCGCGAGCGCGCTGGGCGCCGTCCGCCAGGACGCGGTCGATCTCAGCGGGGTCGGCGAGCAGCCGGCGCATCTCACCGCCAATCGGCCCCATGACCGAAACCGCCAGGTCGGCCAGCGCCGGCTTGAAGGCGCCGAAACCCTGGCCGGCGTATTGCTTGAGCACCTCGGCCTCGGTGATCCCCGCCAGCGCCGCGTAGATGGCCACCAGGTTGCGGGCCTCGGCCCGACCCTCCAGGCCCTCGGCGGTTTCAGGAAGGACCTCGGCGTCGGTGCGGGCCTTGCGGATCTTCTGGGCGATGGCGTCGGCGTCGTCGGTGAGGTTGATGCGCGAATTGTCCGACGGATCGGACTTGCTCATCTTGGCCGCGCCGTCACGCAGGCTCATCACCCGTGCGCCCGGCCCCTGGATCAGAGGCTCCGGCAGGGGGAAGAAACCGGGCGCTGAGAAGTCGTTGTTGAACTTCTGGGCGATGTCGCGGGTCAGCTCCAGGTGCTGCTTCTGGTCGTCGCCGACCGGCACCTGGGTGGCCTTGTAGACCAGGATGTCGGCCGCCTGCAGCACCGGGTAGGTGTAGAGGCCGATGCTGGCGCGCTCCTTGTGCTTGCCGCTCTTCTCCTTGAACTGGGTCATGCGGTCGAGCCAGCCCAGGCGGGCCACGCAGTTGAACACCCAGGCGAGCTCGGCATGCTCGGGGACGGCGGATTGGGCGAAGATGGTGGCGACCTTGGGATCCAGGCCCGCCGCCAGGTAGCCGGCGGTGATCTCGCGGACCTGCTGCTTCAGTTTCTTCGGGTCCTGCTCGGCGGTGATGGCGTGCAGGTCGGCGACGAAGATGAAGGTCTCGACCTGATGCTGCAGGCGCACGAACTTCACCAGGGCGCCCAGGTAGTTGCCCAGGTGCAGGTCGCCCGAGGGCTGCATGCCGGAGAGCACGCGCTGTTCTCCCAGATAGGGGGGCGCGCCCGCGTAGGGGGCCGGAGGCTGGTCAGTCATGGGAGAGGCTTCTGGCCGAGCCGCGGGATCAGGGCAAGTCCGTCGGCGGCAAGGCCGCGTCACCCTTGCGCCGGCGGAACGCGGCGCGGGCCTCGGCCGGGGTCACGCCACCGAAGGCGAACAACAGAGCCGGATAAAGCAGGCCGCCGACCAGGCACACCGCCAGGACGGTGATCACCGGCCCCAGCGACAGACCGCTTAAGGGTGCATCCAGCAGCGGCCGGTAATGGGCCGCCAAGGCGACGGCTCCGCCCAGGCCCGCGCTGGCCGCCGCCACCCGGACGATCTTGCCCGCCGCGCGCGGCGATGGCGTCCACAGCCGCTTGCGGCGCAGGTAGGCCAGCATCTGGATGACGGTGATCCAGGAGGCCGCCGAGGTCGCCGCCGCGATGCCCGGGAAGCCCATCGGGGAATAGAACAGCGAGACGCCCAGGGCGATGTTCACCGCCACCGAGATCATCGAATAGATCATTGGCGTCCGGGTATCGCCCCGGGCGAAAAAGGCCGGCTGCAGGATCTTGATCAGCACGAAGGCCGGCAGGCCCCAGCCGTAGTGGAAGAGCAGGGCCGCCGACGAGGCCGCGTCCTGGTGTGTGAAATTACCCCGCGCGAACAGCCCATCCACGAGGAACGCCGGCATCGCCATCAGCGCCGCCGCCGCTGGCAGGCTGAGCGCCAGGCCGAAGACCACCGCCTGGTCCATGCCGCCCTGCGCATCCTTGGCGTCCTTTCGCTGCAGGGCGGTCGAGAGCCGCGGCAGCAGGGCGACGCCGATGGCCACGCCCACCAGGCTGAGGGGTAGCTGATAGAAGCGCTCGGCCACGTTCAGCCAGACCCGCATGCCCGCCACATGGCTGGCCAGGATCGCGGAGATGAACAGGTTTATCTGAGTGGTGCTTGAGGCGAGGATTCCCGGCGCCATCCGCCGGGCCAGGGTCCGCATCTCCGGCGTCAGGCGCAGATGCCTGGGATGGATGCGCGCGCCCGTCCGGTGGGCGCCCCACCAGCACAGGGCCGCCTGCATGACCCCGGAGACCAGGGCGGCCCAGGACGCGGCGTAGGCGGCCTGGATCGGGTCCTTCTGGGGCAGCACCGCCAGCAGCATCACCACGTTCTGGATGGCCGGGTAGAGGCCGGCGACCACGAACCGGCCGCGGGCGTTGAGCACGCCGGCGAACAGGGAGGCCATCACCACGCAGGGTAGGTAGGGCATGGTGATCTGGGTGAGGATCACGGTCAGCTTGAACTTCGCCGGATCGCTCATGTAGCCGGCGCTGTAGACCTGCATGATCCAGGGCATGGCCAGTTGGCAGGCGACGGCCAGGGCGACGGTCACCGCCGCCATGGTGGCTAGGGCGTCGGCGGCGTAGCGGTCGGCGTCGGCATCACCCTCGCCGGCGAGGCGTCGGGAATATTCCGGCACGAAGGCGGCGGCGAAGGCGCCCTCGGCGAACATCCGGCGGAACAGGTTCGGGAACTGGTTCGCCGTATAGAAGGCGTCGCCGGCGAAGGTCGTGCCCAGCCGGGCGGTGATCACCAGGTCGCGGGCCAGCCCCAGGAACCGGCTGACCAGGGTCAGGCCGGCGAAGATCGCGGACGAGCGCAGCATGCCGGCCGGCTTGGCGGCGTCGCGGGACTTTGCGGGCGGCTTGCTCACCTGCGTTTGGTCCGCTGTGTCGATCAGGCCGTCAAGCCGGTCCGCGATTCACCGGCCGGTTCGGCTTTCGGCCCTTGGGCGGGCCCCCTTTGGGCGGGTAGGCTTTCGCGGGCGGGCCCTTGCCGTGCGGCGGCCCCTGCGGACGGGGCGGGCGGGGGCCTTCCGGCCGGGCACCCGGCGCGCCGGCCGGCTCGACACGCATGTCGCCGCTGGAACCGGCGGCCTTCACCGCCTCGCGGAACCGGCCCTCAGCCTCGCGGGTGATCTCGAACTTGGTCTCGCGGTCGAAGATCAGGATCTTGCCGATGTCCTTCTTGGTGACATGGCCCAGCCGGCAGATCAGCGGCACCAGCCACTTGGGGTCGGCGTTCTTGGTGCGCCCCACCGGCAGGCGGAACCAGGCGGCGTCGCCTGCCTCGTAGTCGATGCGCGGGCCGCGCTCCGGGCGCTGCGGACGCGGGTCGGGGCCGCGGCCTCGGTCGCCCTCGTCCAGCATCTCCTCCGGCTCAGGCAGCCGCGAGCGGTGCAGGCGCACCAGGGCGGCGGCGATGGCCTGGGGCGTCTGGCCTTCCAGCAGCCGGTCGGCGAGCGCCAGGTCTTCCGGCGTCGGCGCTTCGGTGAGGATCGGATCGGCCAGCAGCCTGACCTGGTCCTGGGCGCGGATCTCCTCGGCGGTGGGCGCGCCGGACCATTCGACGGCCAGGTTGGCGGACTCCACCAGCCGTTCGGCCTGCCGCCGCTTGGTGTAGGGCACCACCAGCACCGAGACGCCCTTGCGGCCGGCCCGGCCGGTGCGGCCGCTGCGATGGAGCAGGCCGGCCTTGTTCGCCGGCAGCTCGGCATGGATGACCAGGCCAAGGTCCGGAAGGTCCAGGCCGCGCGCCGCGACGTCGGTGGCGACGCAGGCCCGGGCATGGCCGTTGCGCAGCGCCTGGAGGGCGTCGGCGCGCTCCTTCTGCGACAGCTCGCCCGAGAGCTGGACCGCCGAGAAGCCGCGCTCTCGAAGGGAGCCATAGAGGTGGCGCACCTTCTCGCGGGTGGCGCAGAAAATCAGCGCGCCCGGCGCCTCGAAGTAACGGAGCAGGTTCACCACCGCGTTCTCGATCTCGTTGGGCGCCACGCGGATCGCCCGGTACTCGATGTCCCCGTGCGCCTCGTCGCGCCGCAGGGTGTCGATGCGCACCGCGTCCTTCTGATAGCGGCGGGCAAGGGTGGCGATCTCCTTGGCGATGGTCGCCGAGAACATCAGGGTCCGTCGTTCGGCCGGGGTGGCGTCGAGGATCTCCTCGAGATCCTCGCGAAAGCCCATGTCGAGCATCTCGTCGGCCTCGTCGAGCACGGCGACGCGCAGGGCCGAGAGATCGAGGTTACCCCGTTCCAAGTGGTCTCGCAGGCGCCCGGGCGTTCCCACCACCAGGTGGGCGCCCGCCGCCAGGGCCCGCTGCTCGCGCCGCGCATCCATGCCGCCCACGCAGGTGGCGACCTGCGCGCCGGTGGGGGCGAAAAGCCAAGACAACTCCCCGCTCACCTGCAGGGCCAGTTCTCGGGTGGGCGCGATCACCAGCGCCAGCGGCGCGCCGGCCTTCTCGAACCGCTCGGCGGTTCCCAGCAGGGTGTCCGCCGCCGTCAGGCCGAAAGCCACGGTCTTTCCGGACCCGGTCTGAGCGGAGACCAGCAGGTCGCGGTCGGCCGCGGCCTCAAGGACGGCCGCCTGCACGGGTGTCGGCTCTTGGTAGCCGCGCGCGGCGAGGGCCCGGGCTAAAGCGGGGTGGGTGGTCGGGAACGGCATCATAATCCTTCGAGAAACTCAGCGCGCGACGCTGGCCCTGGCGCGTTGCAGGTTGGTCCGGCGGCTTGGCGCGGCCTCGTCCGGATCGGAGAGGGCGCCGAGCAGGGCGGACTTGAGGGCGTTGCCCTTGCGGGCGTCGGTAAGCTTAGCCCCGGTCTGGGCGTCTATCACATAGAAGGCGTCCACCGCACGCTCGCCGTAGCCGTCGATATGGGCCGAGGTGATCAGCAGGCCGGCGTCGGAGATGGCTCCGGCCAAGGCGGCCAGCAGGCCCGGCCGGTCGCGGCCGGAGGCTTCGACCACCGTCGAGGTTTCGGAGGCCTCGTTGTCCAGCATCACCGTCGGGGTGATGGAGAAGGCCGCGGCCCGGCCCAGGTCACCCGGTCGGCGAGCCTCGCGGGCATAGGGCTGGCCGCGGGCCGCGGCGGCCAGGCCTTCGGCCAACCGGGACAGGGCCCGCGCGTCACGGCCGCCGAACGGCTCGCCCGCCGCGTCCTGCACATAGAAGACATCCAGCGCCAGGCCCTGCCGCGAAGTGAACACCCGCGCGCCCATGACGTTGGCGCCCAGGCTGGTCAGCGCCTCGGCGAGGTCGACGAACAGGCGGGGGCGGTCGGTCGCGGCCACCGCGACCTCGGCGGCGTTGAGGTCGGGCCGCACCCGGCCTTCGGCCGCCGCGCCGTCCACCAGGCCACGGGCCAAGCGCGCATGGGCCAGCTCCTCGGCGTCGGTGAAGGCGCTGAAATAGGCGTCCTCCATGGAGTCGCCCCAACCCTCGGCCGAGGCGTCGGCCCGGGCTAGGCGCACCCGGGCGTCGTAGGCCAGGTTCTCCTGGTAGCGGCGCAGCGCCGCCGCCGCGTCGGAGCCGCGACCGCCGCGGAACACCGCCTCGGTGGCGTTGTAGAGCTCGCGCATCAGCTGGCCCTTCCAGCCGTTCCAGACGCCCGGCCCGACGGCCCGGATGTCGGCCACGGTGAGCACCAGCAGCAGCCGCAGGCGCTCGGGACTCTGAACGATGCGCGCGAAGTCGGAGACCGTGCGGGGGTCCGAGACGTCCCGCTTCTGGGCGAAGTCGCTCATCACCAGATGGTGCTCCACCAGCCAGGCGACCAGCTCGATCTTGGAGCGATCCAGGCCCAGGCGCTCGCCGGCCTGACGGGCCGCGCGGGCCCCCGCCACCTCCTGGCCGCCGGCGCCGCCTTTGCCCGTGTCGTGCAGCAGCATGGCCAGGAACAGGGCCTCGCGGTCGGCGATCAGCGGCATGATCTGCACGGCCAGCGGATGGTCATCGGCAAGCCGTCCGGCGGCGATCTCGGAGATCACCCCCACCGCCCGCAGGGTGTGCTCGTCCACCGTGTAGGAGTGGTACATGTTGAACTGCATCTGGGCGACGATGCGGCCGAACTCGGGGATGTAGCGGCCGAGGACGCCGGCCTCGGTCATCAGCGTCAGGGTCCGCTGCGGATCGCGGCCGCGGGCCAGGATATCCAGGAACACCTTGGCCGCGTGCCGGTCCCGGCGCACCGCCGAGGTGATCAGGCCGGCGGCCCGGGTGGCCGCGGTGAAGGCGTCCGGGTGCAGGTCGAGATTGCGCTGGTCGGCGATCCGGAACAGCCGCAGCAGATTGACCGGATCGGTGGCGAACACCTCCGGCTCGACGTCCAGCCGTCCGCCCAGCTCGTGGAAGCCGGGCTCGTCGAGGGGCTTGCGCTTGGTGTTGCGGCCCGGAAGGAACCGGGAGATGCCCTTGGGGGCCAGCTTGACCCGCTCGGCCTCGAGCTTGGCGGCGAACACCCGGGTCAGGGCGCCGACGTCCTTGGCGATCAGGAAGTAGCGGCGCATGAACCGCTCCACGGCCGGCGCGTCGCCGCGGTCGCCGTAGCCCATGCGCCGGGCGATCTCCGGCTGCAGATCGAAGGACAGGCGCTCCTCCGGCCGGCCGGTGGCGAAGTGCAGGTGACAGCGCACGGCCCACAGGAAGTCGAAGGCCCGGATGAAGGTCCGCACCTCGCGGCCGGTGAACATCTCCAGCTGCATGATGTGCTCGATGGTCTCGCCGGGATGCAGGTACTGGGCGATCCAGAACAGGGTGTTGAGGTCGCGGAGCGCGCCCTTGCCCTCCTTGACGTTGGGCTCGACCAGGTAGCGGGAGGCGCCGGCCCTGGCGTGGCGCTCATCCCGCTCCTTCAGCTTGGCGGTGACGAACTCCGCGCCGGTGCCCTTGACCACCTCCCCGCAGAACCGGCGGACCAGCTCGTCGGCCAGCTTCTCGTCGCCGGCCAGGCGCCGCGCCTCCAGGATCGAGGTGCGGATGGTGAAGTCCTCGCGCGCCAGCCGCACGCACTCCTCGACTGTGCGCGAGGCATGGCCGACTTTGAAGCCCAGGTCCCACAGGGCGTAGAGCATGAACTCGATGACGCTCTCGGCGTGGGCGGTCTGCTTGTAGGGGCGCACGAACAGCAGATCGATGTCGGAGAAGGGCGCCAGGGTCCCGCGCCCGTAACCGCCCACCGCCATCAGGGCCAGGCGCTCACCTTCGGTGGGGTTGCTGGCGCGGAATACGTGATGGGTGGTGAAGTCCCAGAGGGCGGTGACAACCTCGTCGGATACGCCGGACAGGAGGCGCGCGGTCTCGATCCCGCCGGCGCCGTTTTCCAGCCGCTCCTTGGCGATCATCCGACCTCGGAAGAGGGCGGCCTTGAGGATCTCCAGCGCCGCTCGCCGCTGGGCCGCCGCGTCCCCGAGGTTGTCGAGCGCGGCCAGCGACAGCTGTGTGCGCAGCTTCACGCCGTCGACGACGTATTCCAGACGGGTGGGCCTGAGGCGGGTAGGCATCGCGGACATATAGGGGACTTCGCCGCCGCGCGCGCGCCGGCATTAAGGGTTTCTCAGAACCGCCGTGCGAAAAGCTTGGCCGTGAACGTGTTTCGGGCCCTCCTCCCCGACCGCCGCGCGCTGGCGGCAGGCCTCCTCCTCGCCATCGCGGTGGGGATCGCGGCCTATGTCTGCATCCTCTTCTCACGCGAGCAGGGCCGGATAGCGCCGATCTGGATCGCCAACGCCCTGGTGGTCGCGGCGCTGTTGCGCTCGCCCACCGGACGCTGGCCGACGCTGGTCGCAGCCGCCTTCGGCGCCTACGTGACGGCGAACCTGGCCTTCGGCGACCCGCCGGTCACGGTCCTGGCCCTGGCGACCTGCAACCTCCTGGAATACGTCGGCTGCGCAGCTTTTCTGCGCCATCGCTGCGGCCGGACCTTCGATATCGGCCGGATCCGCCATCTGGGCTGGTTCATCGTGGCGGCCATCGTCGCCTCAACGATCAGCGCCGGCCTCGCCAGCCTTTTCCTCGGGCTGACCGAGGAGGCCGGCTACCTCGCCGTTCTGCGCAACTGGATACAGGCCGACGCCCTGGGCCTGCTGACCTTTGCCCCCTGCCTTCTGGTCCTGAGCCGTCGGGGCCGCGCCGCGCCCACGCCTGTGTGGCGGGAATCCTGGACCCTGGTGGTGCTCACCGCGGTCTCCGTGGTGATCTTCTTCGTCACGCGCTACCCGCTGCTTTTCGTGGTGTCCGCGGCGCTCATCCTGCCGACCTGGCGGATGGGCCTGCCCGGCGCGCTGGCCGGAACCGCGATCATGGCGACGATGGCCACGGCCGCCACCTTCACCGGGCACGGTCCTTTCCTGATGGCCGGCTACGTCGATCAGGTGATCGGCCTGCAGCTCTTCGTGGCGGTGGCCTTCCTGACCAGCGTGCCCCTGGCCGCCGCTCGCGACGAAAGCGAGCGCCTGAAGGCGCGATTGAAGTCCGCCCTGGTGAAATCCCGCACCGCCCGCCACGAGGCCGAACGGGCCGCACAGGTGAAATCCGAGTTCCTGGCCAATATGAGCCACGAGCTGCGGACGCCGCTCACCAGCGTGGTGGGCTTCACCCGTCTGGTGGGTGAGCAGCCGGACCTGAGCCCGCTCAGCCGGCGCTATGTGGACCGCGTGGGCGACGCGAGCCGCGCCCTGCTCTGCACGGTCAACGACATCCTCGACTTCTCCAAGCTGGAGGCCGGCCAGGTCAGCTTCCGCCCGGAACCCACCGAGCCCGGCCCGCTGGCGTCCCGCACTCTCGATCTGTTCACCCCGCAGGCCGGCGCCAAGGACGTGGCCCTGGTGCTGGACGACCAGACCGGAGGCCATGTGGTGGTGACGGTCGATCCCGACCGGCTTCGCCAGGTGCTCCTGAACCTGGTCGGCAACGCCGTGAAATTCACCTCGTCGGGCTCGGTCACCCTCACCGTCCGGTACGACGAGGCCGCCGAACAGCTGTGGTTCGCCGTGGCCGATACCGGCCCCGGCATACCGCCCGAGCGCATGGACCGGCTCTTCAAGCGCTTCTCCCAGGTGGACGGCTCGCTCACTCGCGAATATGGCGGCACGGGCCTCGGCCTGGCGATCTGCAAGGGCATCGTGGAGGCCATGGGCGGCGCGATCGGCGTGGAGAGCGCTGTAGGCGAGGGCAGCACCTTCTCATTCTCCCTGCCCGCGGCGCGCACCTTCACCGCCCCTGCGAGCCTCGAGAACGGACCCGACCACGCCTCGGCCGGGCTGCGCCTGCTGGTCGTCGACGACCATCCGGCCAACCGCGAGCTTGTGCGCCTGTTCCTGGCCGCCGTCGGGGCGGACGTCGTGGAGGCCGGCGATGGCCAGGAGGCGGTCGAACTCGCCGCCCGCCAGCCCTTCGACGTCATCCTCATGGACCTGCGCATGCCGCGGCTGGACGGCGCCAGCGCGCTTGGCCGCATCCGCGCCGGCGACGGCCCGAACAAGACCACCCCGGTGCTGGCCTTCACGGCCGACGCCGACACCCTCTCGCGCAGCGGCCTGGCCGACCTCAGCTTCTCGGGGACCGTGGCCAAGCCGGTGGAGCCCGGCCCGCTGCTCGAGGCGATCTTCCGCGCCGCCGCGCCCGCCGAGGAACCGGCCGCGCGCCTCACGGCCTAGTGGTATGATCGGCGGATGGCCGTCGAGCTGAACCACACCATCGTCCACGCCGAGGACCCGGTCATCTCGGCGCGGTTCATGTCCGAAGTGTTCGGCCTGCCGGACCCGGAACCGTTCGGCCCGTTCCTGGTGGTGCGCACCGCCAACGGCGTGAGCCTCGACTACATCGCCGGACCCGCGCCCATCGAGGCGAACCACTACGCCTTTCTGGTCTCGGACGCGGAGTTCGACGCCATCTTCGGGCGGGTGAAGGCGCGCGGCCTGGACCACTGGGCCGACCCGGCCCGCAAGAAGCCCGGCCAGATCAACACCCATTTCGGCGGGCGGGGCGTCTACTTCTGCGATCCCTCGGGGCACTTCCTGGAGATCATCACCAGGCCCTACGGCAAGGAACTGCCCTAGCCGAGCAGCCCCTTCAGCCGATAGAGCGCGTCCATGGCCTCGCGCGGGCTCATGCCGTCCGGCTCCAGGGCGCGCAGGGCTTCCTCGGCCGGGCTGGGACCGAAACGGGCCTCAGGCTCGGCGACGGCGGCGAACAGCGGCAGGTCCTCCAGATGCGCCGGCGCGCCGGCCTCGCGCTCCAGGCGCTCCAGCACCTGGCGAGCCCTCGCGACCACGGGCGCGGGAACACCCGCCAGCTTGGCCACTTGCACGCCGTAGGACCGGTCGGCCGGGCCGGGGCCGGCTTCGTGCAGGAAGATCAGCTCGCCGTTCCACTCTTTGGCTTTCAGGGAGAGGTTGCCGACGTAGGGCAGCCGGCCCTCCAGCACCGCCAGCTCATGATAGTGGGTGGCGAACAGCGCCCGGCAGCGGTTGGTCTCGTGCAGGGCCTCGGCGCAGGCCCAGGCGATGGCCAGGCCGTCGTAGGTCGCCGTGCCGCGCCCGATCTCGTCGAGGATCACCAGGCTACGCGGCGTCGCCTGGGTGAGGATGGCCGCGGTCTCCACCATCTCGGCCATGAAGGTGGAGCGGCCGCGGGCCAGGTCGTCGCCCGCGCCCACGCGACTGAACAGCCGGTCGACCACCCCCAGCCGCAGCCGCTTGGCCGGCACGAAGCAGCCCGACTGAGCGAGGACGGCGAGCAGCGCGTTCTGGCGCAGGAAGGTCGACTTGCCGGCCATGTTGGGGCCGGTGACGATGGAAAGGCGCGCCCCGCCGACGCCGGCGCCGTCCAGGCGGCAGTCGTTGGGCGTGAAGGCTTCGCCCGCCCGGCGCACGGCCGCCTCCACCACCGGATGGCGGGCCTGTTCGGCCTCGAAGGCGCAGGAACGGTCCACCACCGGACGGGTGGCGCCGGCCTCGTCGGCCCACTCGGCGAGCGCCGACGCCACGTCCAGCCGGGCGGCGGCCTCGGCGGCCGCGAGGATCTCCGTAGCGACGGCGCGGGCCGCCTCGCGCCAAGCCTCGAAGGTCTCCAGCTCGATGGCCAGGGCCCGCTCGGCGGCCTGGGCGATCCTAGCGTCCAGTTCGGCCAGCTCCACGGTGGTGAAGCGCACCTGGCCGGCCATAGTCTGGCGGTGGATGAAGGTGGCGCTCAGTGGGGGCTTCATCAGCGGCTCGGCCGCCTTGCTCGTGGCCTCCACGAAATAGCCCAGCACCGCGTTGTGCCGGACCTTCAGGGCCACGCCGCTTTCGGCGGCCAGCCGCGCCTCCAGCTGGGCGATCACCTTGCGGCTGTCATCGCGCAGGGCGCGGGCCTGGTCGAGCTCGGGTCGCACGCCCTCGCCCACGAATCCGCCGTCGCGGGCCAGGGCCGGCAGGTCGGCGCCCAGGCCTTCGGCCAAGAGGTCGCGGAAGGCTGAAAGCTGCGGATGCCCGGCGAGGTCCAGGGCCGCGAGCGCCGAGACCAGCTCGGCGGGCGGGGCCACCAAGCCCTGAGCCGGGGGCCCCAGGCCGGCGCCGAGCGTCAGGCCATCCCTGAGCGCGCCTAGGTCGCGCGGGCCGCCGCGCCCGAGCGCCAGGCGGGACAGGGCGCGGGCCATGTCGCCGACGCCCTTGAGCGTCTCGCGCAGGCGCTGGCGCTCGCCGCGCCGCTCGCAGAACCAGGCCACGGCGTCCAGCCGCGCGTCGATCGCGGCGGGGTCCAGGAGCGGACGGGCCAGCCGCGCGGCCAGCAGGCGCGCGCCGGGCGCCGTCACCGTGCGATCGATGGCCCCCAACAGCGAGCCTTCGCGCGATCCGGAGGTCGAGCGTTCGATCTCCAGGCTGTTCCGGGTCGCCGGGTCGATGACCATGACATCGGCCTCGCCCGCCCGGCGAGGCGCGGAGAGCGCCGGGAGGCGGCCGGCCTGGGTGGTCTCCAGGTGGGCGGCGATGAGGCCAAGGGCCGAGATCTCGGCCCCGGAAAGCTGCCCGAAGCCGTCGAGCGTCTCGACCCCATAGAGCCGCTTCAGCCGCGCCTCGGAGGCGGCCGGCTCAGCCAGCGCCTGCGGCAAGGGCTGAACGAAGCCGCCAGCCGATTTCAGGGCCGCGTTCACCACCTCGTCGGCGAACAATCGGTCGGGGACCAGGATCTCGGAGGGGCCGAGCGCCGCCAGCGCCGAGGCGAGCCCCGAAAGGCTCACCGCCAGGCATTCCACCTCGCCGGTGGAGATCTCGACGCTGGCCACGGCGGCCGAGCCCGCGCGGACCGAGATCGCCGCGAGACGGTTGGCGCCCCGGGCGTCCAGCAGGCCGTCCTCGGTGAGGGTGCCCGGGGTAACCACCCGGACCACGTCCCGGCGCACCACCGACTTGGAGCCGCGCTTCCTCGCCTCCGCCGGGTTCTCGATCTGGTCGCAGACCGCCACCTTGAAGCCTGCGCGGATCAGCTTGGCCAGGTAGGCCTCGGCGGCATGGGCGGGGACGCCGGCCATGGGGATCGGCTGGCCCCCGTGCTGGCCGCGGGCGGTGAGCGTGATGCCGAGCGCGGCGGACGCCTTCTCGGCGTCCTCGAAGAACAGTTCGTAGAAATCGCCCATGCGGAAGAACACCAGGGCGTCCGGCTGGCGCGCCTTGGCCTCGAAGAACTGCGCCATCACCAGCGAGGCGCCGGCGGCGGGGTCTGGGGTGGCGGTCTCGAGCTTCATGGGCGCGGCGACGCTAGCGGACGGATGCGAGTCTGGCAGCCCTTGAACGGAGCGACGCGACACCCAAGCTGTGGATGGATGGCCGAGCCGCAGTTCGTCGTCTTCCCCGCCGGCCCCACGGACGCCGACGCCCTGGCCTGGGTTCACGTCAGCGCCTGGCGCGAGACCTATCGCGACCTCCTGCCCGACGCCTTCCTGGCCCGGATGAGCGAGGCCGCCCATGCTCGCCGGTTCGCCCGGGCCCTGGGCCGGCCCGGGCTGGACGAGGTGACGCTCGCCGCCGCCGACCGCTTCGACATCCTGGGCTATGCGCAGGGCGGGCCCTCGCGCCGGCCGGTTCCAGGCGAGGCGGAGGTCTCCACCCTCTATCTGGTCCGCGCGGCGCAGGGCTTCGGCCTGGGCCGGCGGCTGCTGGCCGGAACCGCCCGCGCGCTCGCCGCCCGAGGCGCGACCTCACTGATGATCTCGGTGCTGCGCGACAACCATCCGGCCCGCCGGTTCTACGAGCATCTGGGCGGCGAGGCCGAGACCCCGCGCCAGGAGCGCGGCCCCGGCGGCGCGCTCCTGTTCGAGGTGACCTACCGTTGGGCCGACATCCGAGCGATCACCTAGGTGCGAGCCGCCGGAAAGGGTGTACAATGAGATTTCCGCTCCCGGAGTGCGCGGGAGGCGGCCGGAGAAATCCAGTGCCCAAGTATCGACACTCGATCCCCCTCGCCCTTGCGATCGCCGCCCTTAGCGCGTCCTTCGCGACGGCCGCGTCCGCGGCGCCCGGCGAGACCCCGCAGCGATCCTGCTTCCACAGCCTGGACTGGGAGGGCTGGACGGCTTCCAGCGACGGGGACGCCCTCTATCTGCGGGTAGGTCGGCGCGACGTCTACCGCGTCGGGCTCACCCCGGGCAGCCGGGCGCGCAAGGATCACGACGATTTCCTGATCAATCAGCTTCGCGGCTCCCGCTGGATCTGCGCGCCGCTCGACCTGGACCTGATGGTGTCCAACCGGATGGGCTTCCAGGTTCCACTCATCGCCCGGTCGCTCCGTAAGCTGACGCCTGAGGAGATCGCCGCCCTCCCCCCCAAGGACGTGCCCCGCTAGCTGGCCGCCGCGTAGGTCAGCGACACGAAGACGTCCTCCAGGTCCGGATCCTCGGTGGAGATGTCCTTGATGTGCAGGCCGGAAGCGCGGATCGCGGCCAGGACCTGTTCGACGCTGGACTGGCCGGTCCGATAGCTCACCGAGAAGCCGCCGGACTTCAGGAGCTTGGTTTCGAAGCCCGGCAGGACCGGAGCGGCGGTCAGGGGCTCCTCCGGGCTGACGATGACGTTGCGAACGTCCAGGCGCTTCAACAGGCTCGCCGTCGGCTCGCAGACCACCACCTCGCCGCGATTGATGATCGCGATCCGGTCGCAGAGCTGCTCGGCCTCCTCCAGGTAGTGGGTGGTGAGGACGATGGTCACGCCAGCCTTGTTGAGCTCGACCACATAGTTCCAGAGCTGGCGGCGCAGCTCCACGTCCACGCCGGCGGTGGGCTCGTCAAGGATCAGCACCGGCGGCTTGTGGACCATCGCCTTGGCCACCATCAGCCGGCGCTTCATCCCGCCGGAGAGCTGGCGGACATAGGCGTTGGCCTTGTCGGAGAGCCCCAGGGCGGCGAGCAGTTCGTCGCTCCGGCGCTCGGACTTTGGCACCGCGTACATGCCTGCTGCGACCTCCAGCGCCTCGCGGGGCGTGAAGAACGGGTCGGCGGCGATCTCCTGCGGCACCACCCCGATCGCGGCCCGGGCGTCCCGTGGCCGCTCGTCGATGTCCCGGTCCCAGATCGTGACCTTGCCGGCGGTCTTGTTGCAGAGGCCGGCCAGGATGTTGATGAAGGTCGACTTGCCGGCCCCGTTGGGGCCGAGCAGCCCGAACACCGATCCCCGGGGGATGGCCAGGTCGATGCCCTTCAGCGCCTGGACCTCCGGCGTCGTCTTGGTGGCTGCGTAGGTCTTGGTCAGACCCCGAGCCTCGATCGCGTATTCGGGAAGGTCCATCGGGGTCCTGATTGACGGGGCAAGGCAGCCTCGCATACCTAGGCGCGCTCTCACCTCCCGCCAAGTAAGGTCCGCAAATGGCCCGCAAGGTCGCTCCGAAAGTCGAACCGGCGCCCGCGAAGCCGGCGCTGATCCCGAACCTGCCGGCGCCGGAGGTCATCCAGGTGCGCACGGGCCGCATCGCCTGCGACGGAGGCGGCGGCGCGCTCGGCCATCCGCGCGTATGGATGGAGATGGGCGAGGCCCGCTTCGTCGAATGCCCCTACTGCGACCGCCGGTTCGTGCTCAGCCACGGCGAGGGTCCGGAGGACGAGCGCCTGGCCCCCGGCGTCTACGAAGGCCCGCACGGGCACTAAGGCCGGGTCAGACCCTGAGCGGCATCAGGATGTACTGGACCTCGCCGTCGGCGGGGTCGAGCACCAGGGCGGGGTCATTGGGGCCGCCGAAGCGCAGCTCGGCGCTTTCGCCGCTGATCTGGTCGGTGATGTCCAAGAGGTAGCGGGCGTTGAAGGAGAGCTCGAAGGGCTCGCCGTCGTAGTCGACCTCCAGCTCCTCGACCGCCTGACCGGCCTCCATGTTGCGGACCGTCAGCACCACCTTGCCGGACTCGATGGCCATCCGCACCGAGCGCGACTTCTCAGCCGAGATGGTCGCCACCCGGTCCACCGCCTGGGCGAACAGCTTGGCGTCCACCATCACCACGCGGTTGTTGTCCTTGGGGATCACCCGGCCGTAGTCGGGGAAGTTGCCGTCGATGACCTTCGAGGTCAGGGCGGCGCCACCGAAGTCGAAGCGGACCTTCTGGGGGCTGATCTGCAGGTCGACCTGCTCGCCGGCGTCCTCGAGCAGCCGGCGGGCCTCGGCGATGGTCTTGCGGGGCACGATCACTCCGGGAGTCCCGACCGCACCCTCAGGCGCGGGCATGTCGGCCAGGGCCAGGCGTGAGCCGTCGGTGGCCACGGCCCTGAGCTTCTCGACCCCGTCGATCACCAGGGTGTGGAGGTAGAGGCCGTTCAGATAGTAGCGGGTCTCCTCGCCGGAGATGGCGAAGCGGGTCTTGTCGATCAGCCGGATCAGGTCGGAGACGTCGACGCCCATGCGGCCGGAGAAGCCCTCGGCGCTCATCACCGGGAAGTCCCCCGCCGGCAGCACCGGCAGGTTGAAGCGCGAGCGGCCGGCGGCCACGGTCAGGCGCGGATCCTCGCCCGTGAAGCTGAGGGAGACGTCGGCGCCCTCGGGCAGCTTGCGGACGATCTCATAGAGGGTGTGGGCCGGGGCGGTGATCTGGCCGGGCTGGTCCACCTGGGCCAGGGCCTGGTCGATGATCTCCATGTCGAGGTCGGTGGCCGAGAAGGTCAGCCGATCGCGCTCGGCCGACAACAGGACGTTGGACAGGATCGGAATGGTGTTGCGGCGCTCAACGGCGCTCTGCACATGGCCCAGCGCCTTCAACAGCGCGGCGCGTTCGATCGTCAGCTTCATGCCCTGGTCCCGGCTCGCCTAGCGCGGGGCGAATCGATTACGCGCCCTCACGCCCCCAATGAGAAGGGACTTGCGACATTAGCGGAATTACCGGGCCTTGGAAGGCCTCAGGCCCGAGTGTCCACAGCCCCGCCCGATCCGGCTTCCTCGTCGGCGGCGTAGGGGTTGGATCCGCCGCCATCCGGGGCCGCGCCGGCCTTGGCCGCGACCACCACCATGGCCGGGCGCACCAGTCGGCCGAGCAGTTCGTAGCCGGGCTGCAGCACCTGGATAACCCCGCCGGGCGCCACGTCGGTCCCGGGCTGCTCCATCATCGCCTGATGCTTGTGGGGGTCGAACTTCTCGCCCTTGGGCGGATCGATCTTCTTCAGGCCGTTCTGCTCGAAGGCCCCCTGCAGGGCCTTGGCGGTCATCTCGACGCCGACCACGAAGTTCTTGGCCGGGCCGTCGGCCAGGTCGCCGGGCGCGGCGGCCAGGGCGCGGTCGAAGGTGTCGGCGACGCCGAGCAGGTCCCGGGCGAACTTGGTGATGGCGTAGGCGCGGGCGTCGTTCATCTCGCGCTCGGCCCGGCGCTTGGTGTTCTCCGCTTCGGCGGCGAAGCGCAGCACCTGGTCCTTCAGGGCCTGGACCTCGACCTGCAGGGCGGCCACGTCGGCGGCGGCGTCCTCGGCATCCACGCCGTCGATCGGCGTCTCGTCTTCACTCATCGCACCCTCAAGCGTTCATCACCTGGCCAAGCACGCGGGCGGTGTAATCCACCAACGGTATGACCCGGGCATAGTTCAAACGGGCGGGGCCGATCACGCCGATCGCGCCCACCACCCTTTGTGAGCCGGTCATATAGGGCGCGGCGATCACGGCGGAACCCGAAAGCGAGAAAAGCCGTGTTTCGGCGCCGATGAAGATGCGCATCCCCTGGCCGTCGCGCACCCCGTCGAGCAGCTGGATCAGCTGTTCCTTCTGCTCCAGGTCCTCGAACAGCGACCGGACCCGCTCCAGATCCTCGATCGTCTCGCGATCCTCGAGCAGGTTGGCGCGGCCCCGGACGATCAGGGCCCGGTCCTCGGCCTCGCCGCCGCCCCAGGCGGCCATCCCGTCCTCGACCAGGCGGGCGGCGGTCTCGTTCAGCTCCCGGCGGCCGCGGTCCAATTCGGCCCGCAGGTCGGACTTGGCGTCGGCCAGGGTCTTGCCGCGCATCCGGGCGTTCAGGAAGTTGGAGGCCTCCTGCAGCGCGGAGGGCGTGACCCCCATGGGCTGCCGGATCAGCCGATTCTCCACGGTGCCGTCCTCGAACACCATGATCGCCAGGGTCCGATCGCCGCCCAGCGGCACGAACTCCACGTGGGTGACGCCTGCGTCGCGCACCGGGGTGACCACCACCCCCGCCCCGCCGGCCAGGCCGGAAAGGATCGAGGAGGCCTCGTTCAGGGTGTCCTGGTAATTGCCGCCGTGGGCCCTCAGCCGGGTCTCGATGTCCCGGCGCTCCTGCTCGCCAACGTCACCCACCTCCATCAGCCCGTCCACGAACAGCCGCAGACCGGCGTGGGTCGGCATGCGGCCGGCGCTGACGTGGGGCGCGCCCAGCAGGCCGAGCTCGGTGAGGTCCTGCATGGTGTTGCGGATCGAGGCGGGGGACAGGGCGAGGCCGCCCTTGGCCAGGGTGCGCGAGCCGACGGGCTCTCCGGTCTCCAGATAGCTGTCCACGACCCGGCGGAAGATCTCCCGCGCGCGGTCGTCCAGCTCGGCGAGCGAAGGCCCGCGATGGAACATCGGATGGGTCACGTCGTGGGTGGCGTCCGGAGTTGCGCCCATGGACTGGGCTCTCCCGATCTAGGATAAGCCCCACCCGAAGCGGCGCAAGGCGCCGATCCCATCAAAGGTCTCTCCATGCGCCCGTCCGAACGTCAGCCCGACATCCTGCGAGCCGTGGCCCTGGAAACCGGGGTCAACCGCTATGCCGAGGGATCCTGCCTGGTGAGCTTCGGCCACACCAAGGTGCTGGTCACGGCCAGCCTGGAGGAGGGGGTGCCCGGCTTCCTGCGCGGCAAGGGCCAGGGCTGGGTGACCGCCGAGTACGGCATGCTGCCGAGAGCGACGCACACCCGCGGCCGGCGCGAGGCGGCCCAGGGCAAGCAGTCGGGCCGCACCCAGGAGATCCAGCGGCTGGTGGGCCGGTCCTTGCGGGCGGTCACCGATCTGAAGGCGCTGGGCGAGCGGCAGATCAGCATCGACTGCGACGTGCTCCAGGCCGACGGCGGGACCCGTACGGCCGCGATCACCGGCGCCTGGGTCGCGCTGCGGCTGGCCACCCGCTACCTGCTGGACGAGGGCGTGCTGGTCACCGACCCGATGCTGGACCAGGTGGCGGCGGTGAGCTGCGGGATCTTCTCGGGGACCCCGGTGCTGGACCTCGACTACGAGGAGGACTCCAACGCCGAGGCGGACGCCAACTTCGTGCTGACCGGGGCGGGCGACATCGTCGAGATCCAGGCCACCGGCGAGAAGCGCGGCTTCTCGCAAGCCGAGTTCGAGGCGCTGTTCAGCCTCGCCCGCAAGGGGATCGGCGAGCTTTGCCTGCTGCAGACGGCGGCCGCGCGCTAGCCATCCTCGTCGGGCGGCTCGTCCGCGCCCGGCTCGTAGACCAGCAGGTCGCCGGGCTGGCAGTCGAGCTCGCGGCAGAGGGCCGCCAGGGTGGAGAAGCGCACCGCCCGGGCCTTGCCGGTTTTGAGGATCGACAGGTTGGCGATGGTGACGCCGACCCGGTCGGCGAGTTCTGTGAGCGACATGCGGCGTTCGAGCAGCACGCGGTCGAGGCGGAGGCGGATCGGCATGGTCAGATCGTCAGCTCGGCTTCACGGCGCAGGCGCGCGCCCTCTCGGAACACCTCGGCCAGGACGAACACCACCAGGACCGAGAACCAGGCGGTGAGGTTGAAGTCGGAGTCCACCTCCTTAACGGCGGGCATCGAGGCGCTGATCATCCAGAACAGGTAGCGGCCCAACTCCAGGCCCGCGAGGATCAGGCCGATGACCCTGAGGCGGCGGACGTTGTCCGGGTGGAACGGATCGCCGGCGGTCAGGGTCGCGAAGATCCGGCGCAGGGCGCGGACGATCAGCAACACACCGCCAATGTAGAGTCCGGCGGCGGCCAGGCCGCCGGTCAGCAGCGGCCAGGGGCGGGCGAGGTCGACGCCGTCGACGACGATCACCTTGACGTCGACGTTCTCCAACAGGGCGGGATTGAAGGTCAGGAGGACCGCCAGCACCGTCACGACCCCTAGCGCGCCGAGGCCGATCCACAACGCGTAATAGACCACGTCGAGGATGATCTTCAGGAAGCTGGAGACCGAACCCGGACCCAAGGCGCGCATTATGGAAATCCCTCCCTCCGTCGCCGCCGACCCTAGCCGATCACCGCCGAGCCGGCGATGGCCAGGACGGGGCTGGCGGCGAGCAGGATGGCGAAGGCCATCACGAAATTGTCGAGGGCGGTCATGGTCTTGGCGAACATCTCTAAGTCTCCGTTGTCTGGGCCGCCGGGGCGGCTGGGTTTCCGGGCACGGGAGAGGCCCGCGCCGATGTCGATGATCGATAAGGCCACATCGTTTTTCGATCAAATGAATATCGAGTAACGATGTGAAACTTTGGTAATGCGCCAAATCGGGGGGCCGCTATGGTCGCGGCCGGAGGCGAAAACCCATGGCGATCAGGCTCGAACCCGGCCAGCGGCTGGTGGTGGCGACCCACAACCCCGGCAAGGCCCGCGAGCTGGCGGAGATCCTGGAGGGGCGTTTCGAGCTGGTGAGCGCCGGCGAGCTGGGCTTGGCCGAGCCGGACGAGACCGAGGCCACGTTCACGGGAAACGCGCTGCTGAAAGCGCGCGCGGCGGCCGAGGCCAGCGGCCTGACAGCCCTGGCCGACGATTCCGGATTGTCGGTGGCCGCGCTGGGCGGCCAGCCGGGCGTTTATTCCGCGCGCTGGGCCGGGCCGGGGAAGGATTTCACCCTGGCGATGGGCAAGGTCGAGACCCGGCTGGAGGAGGCCGGGGCCGAGGATTTCGCCGCCTGGTTCACCTGCGCCCTGGCGGTGGCCTGGCCGGACGGGCCGGCGGTGGTGGTGGAAGGCCGGATCGACGGGACCCTGGTGTTCCCCCCTCGCGGGACCAAGGGCTTCGGCTACGATCAGATCTTCCAGCCACAGCGCTTTTCGGAAACCTTCGGCGAGCTGGAGCCGGCCGTGAAGGACGCCATGAGCCACCGGGCGGTGGCGTTCGCGAAGCTGAAGGCGGCGCTGGGGTGAGCCAACCCCTGGGCGTTTATGTGCACTGGCCCTACTGCGCCCGAATCTGTCCCTACTGCGACTTCAACGTGTTCAAGGCCGCCGGCCGGGACCAGGAGGCCGAACGGCTGGCGGGCGCGATCGTCGCCGACCTGGAGGCCCAGCGGGCGCTGACCGGGCCGCGGGACCTGGTCTCGGTGTTCCTCGGCGGCGGCACGCCCTCGCTGATGGACCCGGCCTGGGCCGCCGCCATCGTGGATGCGGCCCGGCGGCTCTGGACCCCGGCGGCGGACCTGGAGGTCACGCTGGAGGCCAACCCCACCGACGCCGAGGCCGGGCGCTTCGCGGCCTTCGCGGAGGCCGGGGTCAATCGCCTGTCGCTGGGCCTGCAGTCGCTGGACGACGCGGCGCTGGTCTTCCTGGGCCGCAACCACGACGCGGCCGAAGGACTGCGGGCGGCCGAAACCGCCGCGAAGGTCTTCCCGCGCCTCTCCCTCGACCTGATCTACGCCCGGCCGGGCGAGACGCCGGCCGTCTGGGCGGAGGAGCTTTCCCGGGCCATCGACCTGGGCGCCGAGCACATCTCGCCCTACCAGCTGACACTGGAGGCCGGGACCGCGTTCCAGAAGGCGGTGCGGCGCGGCGCCTGGAGCCCGCCCGACGAGGAGACCGGGGCGGCGCTGTTCGAGACCACCCAGGACGTGCTGACCGCCGCCGGCTTCGAAGCCTATGAGGTCTCCAACCACGCGCGCGGCCCGGCGGCCCGCTCGCGGCACAACCTCGTCTACTGGAAGGGGTGGGACTATGTGGGCGTGGGGCCCGGGGCCCACGGCCGCCTGACGCTGGACGGCCGCCGGCACGCCACCTTCGCGGCCAGCCGGCCGGGCGACTACATCGAATGGCCCGCCGTGACGCCGGAGCCGCTGTCCGCCGAGGAAGCCGCCGAGGAGCGGCTGCTGTCAGGCCTGCGGATCGCCGAAGGCGTGCCCTTCGCCGAACTCACCGCCCTGACCCTGAAACGGGTGGACGAATTCATCGCGCAGGGACTGCTGGCCGACGACCCGGAACGCCTGCGCGCCACCCCGGCTGGCCGCCTCGTGCTGGACCATCTGACGACACAGCTTATCGTCTGATCGATGGCCCGCCTGCCCCCGCCTCTGCTCGACGACGCGCCGCTGGCGCCAGGGCTCTATGTTGTGGCCACCCCGATCGGCAACCTGCGCGACATCACCCTCAGGGCCCTGGACATCCTTTCGAAAGCCGACCTGGTGCTGGCCGAGGACACGCGGGTGACCGGCAAGCTGCTGCAGGCGTTCGGCCTTTCCGCGAAGATGGAGCGGCACGACGAGCACGCCGCCGAGCGGGCGATGCCCAAGGCGATGGCGGTGCTAGCGGGCGGCGGGCGCGTGGCGCTGGTCAGCGACGCCGGCACGCCGCTGGTCTCCGATCCGGGCTTTCGCGTGGTGCGGGAGGCGGCGGCGGCAGGCCACGCGGTATTTCCGATACCGGGCGCCTCGGCGTTGTTGGCGGGCCTGAGTATCGCGGGTCTGCCCACCGACCGGTTCCTGTTCGCCGGCTTCCCGCCGCCGAAGAGCGCGGCGCGGCGCACCTTCCTGGAGGAGCTGGCGGGCATCCGCGCCACCCTGGTGTTCTTCGAAGGCGGCTCGCGCCTGGCGGCGAGCCTCGCCGACATGCTGGTCGTGCTGGGCGACCGAGAGGCGGTGGTCTGCCGCGAGCTGACCAAGCTTTACGAGACAGTGGTGCGGGGACCGTTGAGCCTCCTGGCCGCCGATCCGCGCTTCGAGGCGCCGAAGGGCGAGCTGGTGATCCTGGTGGGGCCGGGCCGCGAGGAACAGGCCACCGCCGCCGACGCCGACGCGGCGCTGGCCGACGCCCTCTCCCGCCTCAAGCCCGCCGAGGCCGCCTCGGAGGTGGCCAAGGCCCTGGGCCTGCCGCGGCGCGATCTCTACCGAAGGGCGATGGAGCTGAAGCGGTGAGCCTGCGCGCGGCGCGGGGCCTGGCGGCCCGGCTCTCCGGCCGGCGCGGCGAGGTGTGGGCGGCCCTGCTGCTGATGGCCAAGGGCTACCGGATCCTGGGCTTCCGGCTGAAGGCGCCGCAGGCGGAGATCGACCTGCTGGCGATCCGCGGCGGGGTGCTGGCCGTGGTGGAGGTCAAGCGCCGAGCCAGCCTGGAGTCCGCCCTGGAGGCGGTGGGCCACGATCAACGCGAACGGCTGCGTCGGGCCGGCGTCGGGATCGCTGACCGGCGGCCGGCGCTTAAGGGTGCGGCGGTTCGCCTCGACCTGGTGGCGCTCGCGCCCGGCCGGCTTCCTAGGCATATTCCTGACGCCTGGAAGGGCGGCTGAGGGATTCATGGACCGCGAGGAAGCCGAGAGTCTGTTGCTGGAGGCGGGCAAGGCGCCGGAGGGCGAATTCCCGCTGCTCGACGCCGCCATCGCCTGCGCGGTCCACGAGGACCCGGCGCGCGATCCGGCCGCCGCCCGGGACCTGGCCGCCACCGCCGTGGAGCGGCTGTCCCAGCGCCTGAAGCGCGAGAGCCCGGAGGAGGCGCTGGCCGAAGCCATGGCCGGCGACATGCGCCTGCACGGCGACCTGTTCGCCAACGACGACCTGGGGGCCGCCGACGTGGTCACCGTGGCCGAGCGGCACCGGGGCCTGGCCGTGGCTTTGGGGGTCTACTACCTGCACGCCGGCCGCCGCTGCGGCCTGACCCTGCAGGGCGTGGATTTCCCCGGCCATTTCCTGCTGCGGATCGAGACCGAGGAAGGCCCGCTGGCCCTCGATCCCTATTCGGAGGGCCGAGTGGTGCTGCCCTCGGAACTGACCCGCCGGGCGCTGCACGCGGGCCTGACCCCCAACGTCGCCGACCGGCTGGACCGGCTGATGGCGCCGGTGAGCGACCGGGCGGTGCTGCTGCGCCTGCAGAACATCGTCTACGCCCGGGCGATCAACGTCGGCGACTTCTGCAGCGCCGAACGGGCGGCGATGCGCCGGGCGCTGCTGGAGCCGGCCGACCATAGGCCGTGGCTGGACGTCGCCGCCGCCCGCGAGGGCCAGGGCGCGCTGGCCGGGGCGCTGGAGGCCCTGGCGCGGGCCAGCGCCCTGGACGGCGGTGCGGCGCTGGCGGCGCGAGCGCACCGCGAGCGGGTGCGGATGCGGCTGAACTAGGGGTGAGGCCCGACAGCGCAGAGGTCCGTTTGTGGATCTGGCGCCGACGTCTGGTCCGGTTCCACAGAAACCCACACCGGCATTCGTGCGGCTGTGACCGTGCGCGGAACGTCCGGCGCCCAGCGGTATTGTGCAGACCGAACCGCATTGGAGACGGCTTGGCCTGGCAGCTTCGGATCGAAAGGGCGGCCATTGTGGCCGCCGCATTGGTGGCCGCCGGGACGCCACCGGCCGCCCAGGCGCAAAATTACGTCCAGGCGCCTTGCGAAGGGGCGGCCCCAGCCTTCGTCGACGACCTGCAGCCGCTCTGGTACCGGCGGTTCTGGACCGGGGAGTGCAACGGCCTGCCCGCGCTTAAGTGTCGGAGCGGCAGGCCCTACTGGAACGATGTCGTGCGCACCCTGGCGGCGCGGGCGCCGGCGGCCCAGCGCCGCGAGGTGGCGGCGAGGGCCTGCCGATTGGGACGCCAGATTGGCTTCGAATGGACGCGGCCTAGCAAGGTCCGCCGCATCGACACCCATGACCTACAATCGCTTGACAGAACCCTTGAGGGCGCGCCGGACGTTATGGCGGGCCTCGCAGCCGTAGAAGCGCGGGTGAAAGGCCGGACCGGCTCCTGACCGGGGACGGAAACAAACGGCAAAGCTGTCCGTTAGTTTAACGCAGCGCGGGGAAGGCGGCATGGTCAAGATCACGACGCTGTCCGAGCTCACCCTCGACGGGAAGTTGTCGCTCGGGCCCGGCGCCTCGAGCAAGGATTTGTTCGACTTCTACGGCGACGAGTTGCGGGCCTGGTTCCATGGCCAGCGGGCGTCCAATGACGCGATCATGGTCGGCGCCGGAACCGTGCGGAGCGACGATCCCGAACTGACCGTGCGGCACGCGGCCGGCAAGAATCCGCTGCGCGTGGTCCCCTGCTCGCGCGGCGACCTGCCCACCGATTGCCGGCTGCTCAACGACGGCGCGCCGACCCTGATCGCGGTGTCGGCCCTGGCCACCGAGACGGCGGTGGAGGCCCTGCGGGCCCGCCCGCATGTGGAGGTGGTGGTCTGCGGCGAGGACGCGGTGGACCTTCCGGGCCTGATGGCGGCGCTGGAGGCGCGCGGGGTGCGGAGCTTGATCGTCGAGGGCGGATCGCGGCTGCTGCATTCGCTGCACGCCCTGGGCCTGATCTCACGGATCATTATCAAGCACATACCGGTGATCAGCGGGGCCGAGGAGGCCCCCACCTATCTGCGGTCCGGCGAGCACGGTGCGCGGCTTTCCCTGTCGCGATGGAAGCTGGAGGAGCTGTTCGCCCTTAGCGGGGTGGCGATCTCGACCTATCTGCCGCTGGAGGCCACGGCATGATGGCGGCGGCCGACATCGCCCGGATCGGCGAACAGCTCGCCGGGCTGGACAAGCCCGGCGGCCCGGCCATCTGGGACACGCGGATCGACGCCTGCCCGGCCCGTGCGGCGGACCCGGCGATGGTCGAGCACATCCGGCATCAGGCGCTGCTGCGGGCCTATCAGTCGCGTTACGTGCTGCTGCCCAGCGAGGGGCCGGGCGACACCGTGGAGCGCCTGCGACGGCGCTACGATCCAAAGGCTCTGGTGCAGGTGGAGGCGGCGCGCGGCCAGCTGGAAGACGAGCTCATCACCCCGTCCATCGAGGCGGCGCGGGCCGCCGCCCAGGGCCGCGACTGGGCCACCTATTCGGAGGCGTTGGTCGGGGCGGTGCGGCAGGCGCCGGAGTCGGCGTTCACGGCCTTCCTGAGGACCAGCGCCCTGGCCGCCGATCACTACCGCAACTTCCTGCTGCAATCCTCCGCCGACCTCCTGGCCGAGGCCTCGGCCTCGGCGCTTGGCGTCGTGGGCGAGTTCGGGCCGGCGCAGTCGGCGCTGTTCCGCATCCTGATCGACGAGTTCGGCTACGGCGCCCACGACCGTAAGCACGCGGTGCTCTACCGGCCGCTGATGACGGCCTTCGGCTTGCCCGACGAATACAACGCCTGCTGGAGCCTGTTCGACACCCCGGCCCTGCGGCTGCACAACACAATTCACTGCCTGTTCCAGAACCCCCGGCACCTGTTCCTCCAGGTGGGGTTCCTGCTGCACGCCGAGACCAGCTACCAGCGCTCGACCCGCGACCATTTCCGCTATCTGTCCGAGGCCTTCCCCGCGGTGGACGCCCGTTACTTCGGCGAGCACGCCCACATCGACCTGCACCACACCCGGATGGTGATCGAGGAGGTGGCCGCCCCGCTGGTGGCCGCGCACGGTCCGGAAGTGGGCTTCGAGATCGTCGCGGGCGCGGAGCTGACCCGGCAGGCCTTCGCCGAGACCGGGGCGCAGATGCTGGCCCTGAGCCGGGCCTTCGAGGCGGCGGTCGGCGACGGACGCGCCGCCGGGCGTGCGCCGTCCTTCGAGCGGCTGGACGCGGCGGTGACGCCGGCCGGCGCGGCGGGCCTGCCGAACCATGCGCGGGTGCAGGTCGGCGGACTGGGCGTCGTCGAGGCCGCGGTGTTCGCCGGGTTCCCGTCAGGCGCCTTCGGACGGGTCCTGGAGGGCGCGGCGTGAGCGGGACGTGGATCGGCCGCGACCTGCCGCCCATCCGGCGGGGCGGGCGAGAGTATTTCCTGCTGGGCCACCGGGGCGAACTCTATCTTGTGGTCAACCAGTGCCCGCACCGCGGCGGGCCGCTGAAGTTCGGGTTCGTCAATGACGCCGGGCAGATCGTCTGCCCGCTGCACAAGGGCGCCTTCGCCGTCGACACGCTGATCGCGCAGCGCTCCACCATCCGCCTCCTCGAAGCGGAGACGGCGCCATGATTTCGTGGATCATGGAGGACGGGCGGCTGAAGCTCGCCAACCTTGTCACCCTGACGCGGGGGGTGCTGATCGCGCCGATCCTGGCGCTGCTGCTGCTGGACCAACCCGGCCGGGCGCTCGGGGTCTATCTTGTCGCCTGCGCCACAGATGTCGTGGACGGCTGGCTGGCGCGACGCACGGGCCAGGCCTCCGCCTTCGGGGCGCAGTTGGACGCGGCGGTCGACAACGTCTTCTCCCTAGCCATCCTAGCCTTCCTGGTCCTGGCGCTCCCGGACCTGGCGCGGACCCACGTCACGGCCCTGGTGGTGCTGTTCGCGGCGCCGTTGGCCTACCTTCCGCTCTCACGGCTGCTGGGCGGGCGGGTGCTGATGTTCCATTTCTGGTCGGCCAAGGCCGGCGCCTTCCTGCTGTTCATGCTCTGGCCCCTGATCGTGCTGACCGGCTGGAATGGCTGGCTGCTCCTGGCGGCGGCCGTGGTCGGCCTCAGCAGAGCGGAACAGCTGCTCTACATCCTGCGCGGCGGCGGCGATCTCGACGCCCCCCACGGGTTCGGTCCTGTGAAGACACAAGAAAAGGCGGCAGGGGCATGAGCAAGGCTCCGCTCATTCGGTGGGGCGCGCGGTCTGCGGCGTTGAGGGGCCCCGTGGTGGCGGGCCTGGACGCGGGCGAGCACCGCAACGCCATCGGCGTCCACGCGGGCGCGTTCAGCGTCTACCAGGCGTTGGCCGTGGCCAGGGGCGAGCTATCGCCGCAGCACCGTCCGGATCTGACCGGGACTGCGCCGCCGGCCGGGTTCGGGCCCTTCCCGCAGTGGACCGATCCCTCGCGCATCGTCACGCTCGATCCCTGGGGCCATCGGGTCGGTCAGATGTTCGCCAGTGAACGGGCGGCGGGGATGGACATCCGGCCGAGCATCGCGATCACGCCCGGGCGGCTGCAGATGCCGGAGATCGACGCCGCCCTCGCCAGCGGCCGGCTGAAGGCCGACGATAAGGTGCTGGGCCGATCCGGCGACATCCGGGTGACCAAGATCGCCATCGAGCCCGTGTGGTGGCTGCCGGGCGTAGCCGGGCGTTTGGGCCTCTCCGAAGCCGATCTGCGCCAAGCGCTGTTCACAGTAACGGACGGGATGTACCCGGCCCTGCTGTCGATGCCGGCGCGGAAGGTATTCCTGCCGCCTATCGGCGGGACCAGCGTCTACCTGTTTGGCGACCCGGCGCGGCTCGAGCGGCCCGGCGGCTTCACCTGCCGGGTGCACGACGAGTGCAGCGGCTCGGACGTCTTCGGCTCGGACCTGTGCACCTGCCGGCCGTACCTCGCCTATGGCGTCGAGGAAGCCCTCCGAATGGCCCAGGATGGCGGGTTGGGCGCGGTCGTCTACAATCGCAAGGAAGGCCGGGCGCTGGGCGAGGTCGTAAAGCTGCTGGTTTACAACGCCCGCGGCCAAGCCGCGTCCGGCGACACGCCGGGGGACTATTTTACCCGCACCGAGGCCGTGGCCGGGGTGTGCGACATGCGCTTTCAGGAACTGTCGGTGGACGTGCTGCACTGGCTGGGGGTGACTCGGATCGACCGTTGGGTGTCGATGAGCAACCTAAAGTCGGCGGCCCTGACGGAGGCGGGCATCGAGATCGTCGAGCAGCTGGAGATCCCCCCCCACCTGGTGCCCGCGCGGGCGGACGTGGAGATCAGCGCCAAGTGCGCCGCCGGCTATTTCGCCCGGGCGCGGGCGTCCTGATCGGGGAGGGCTCCGTAGAACATCCGTCCGGCAGGTCACCTTGAAAATCGCTCCGGAACAGCGCGGCCGCTGGAACCGCACGGTCGATCGGCGCGTCTCCTAGCCGATCCTTCTGGATGGAGAGCGACATGTCCGCCGTCAGCGCCAATGAGACAGATTCAGGGTTCCAGCTAGCGGAGGGTTTTGGTCTCATCGCAGTGACGTAGGAACGAAGATGAGATCAAAACCCTTGCCCTCGAAGGCGACCCCCGGCGAGCGGGTGGTGAAGGATATCCGG
>CANJRI010000024.1 GCA_947476555.1 Caulobacteraceae bacterium | reverse complement strand
GCCACCGACTCGCCGGTGATCATGCAGGCCTCGCGGGGCGCCAGGTCCTACGCCAACGACATCGTGCTCGCCCGCCTGATCGACGCGCTGGTTGAGCTCTACCCCGCCATTCCGGTGTGTATGCACCAGGACCACGGGAACAACGAGGCCACCTGCGCGACGGCGATCCAGTACGGCTTCACCAGCGTGATGATGGACGGCTCGCTGAAGGCCGACGGCAAGACTCCGGCCGACTACGACTACAACGTCGCCGTCACCAAGGCCGTCGTCGACATGGCCCACTGGGTCGGCGCCAGCGTCGAGGGCGAACTCGGCGTGCTGGGGAGCCTCGAGACCGGCATGGGCGAGAAGGAGGACGGCCACGGCTTCGAGGGCAAGCTCGGCCACGACCAGCTGCTCACCGATCCCGACCAGGCCGTCGACTTCGTGAAGGCTACCGAGGTGGACGCCCTGGCCATCGCCATGGGCACCAGCCACGGCGCCTACAAGTTCACCCGCAAGCCGGACGGCGACGTCCTGGCCATGAACGTCATCGAGGAAATCCACCGCCGCCTGCCCAACACCCACCTGGTAATGCACGGCTCGTCCTCGGTGCCGCAGGACCTGCAGGACCTGATCAACCAGTACGGCGGACAGATGCCCCAGACCTGGGGCGTGCCGGTCGAGGAGATCCAGCGCGGCATCAAGCACGGCGTGCGCAAGATCAACATCGACACCGACAACCGCATGGCCATCACCGCCGCGATCCGGAAGGTGTTCGCCGAGAAGCCCGGCGAGTTCGACCCGCGCGGCTATCTGAAGCCGGCCAAGGAAGCCATGCGCAAGGTCTGCATCCAGCGCTTCGAGGAGTTCGGCACTTCGGGCCAGGCCTCGAAGATCAAGCCGCTGCCACTCTCGGCCATGGCCAAGCGCTATACGGCCGGCGAACTGGCTCCGAGGATCGACGCGGCGCGGGTCGCGGCGGAGTAGCTTACGCGTCGATGTCGGCGCCGCGCATCTCGCGGATGAAGAAGAGGCCGACCACGAACGTCAGGCTGGCCACCACGATCGGGTACCAGAGGCCGTAGTAGATATCCCCCGTGGCCGCGACCATGGCGAAGGCCGTGGTCGGCAGGAAGCCGCCCAGCCAGCCGTTGCCCAGATGGTAGGGCAGCGACATGGAGGTGTAGCGGATTCGCGCCGGGAACATCTCCACCAGGGCTGCGGCGATCGGGCCGTAGACCATGGTCACATAGAGCACTAGCAGCCAGAGCAGGCCGACGACGGCCGGCTTGTTCACGAGGGCGGGCTCGGCCTTGGCAGGGTAGCCGGCCTCCGCGAGCGCGGACCCCAAGGCCTTGCCCCACTCGGCCTTTCGGGCGTCGAACTCAGCCTTGGGCAGGCCACGGCCGTCGAAGCTGATCACCTGATTGGCGCCAACCTGGACGGCGGCGACAGTCCCGGCCGGCGCAGCGGTGTTGCCGTAGGCGACGCCCGCCCCCGCCAATGCGGCCTTGGCGACGTCGCAGGAGGAGGCGAATGCGGTGCGACCCACGGGATCGAACTGCAAGGCGCAGTCGGCGGGATCGGCCGTGACGGTCACCGGCGCGCTGGCCGAGGCCGCCGCGAGCTGTGGATTGGCCGCGACGGTCAGGGCCTTGAAGATCGGGAAATAGGTCAGCGCCGCCAGCAGGCATCCGGCCAGGATGATGGGCTTTCGCCCGATCTTATCCGAGAGCCACCCGAAGACGATGAAGAACGGCGTGGCGAGCAGGAGCGCGATGGCGACCAGGCTATTGGCGGTGGGCCCGTCCACCTTCAGCATCCGCTCCAGGAAGAACAGCGCGTAGAACTGGCCTGTGTACCAGACCACCGCCTGGCCGGCGGTGAGGCCGACCAGCGCCAGGATGACCAGCTTCAGGTTTGGCCAGCGGCCGAAGCTCTCCTTCAGGGGCTGGGACGAGCCCTTGCCCTCCTCGATCATCTTGGCGAACACCGGGCTTTCGGCCAGCCGCAGCCGGATCCACAGCGACACACCCAGCAGCAGGATCGACAGCAGGAACGGCACGCGCCAGCCCCAGGCCTTGAAGGCGTCCTCGCCGATCTGGGTGCGGACGAGCAGGATCACGGCCAGGGAGAGGAAGAGGCCCATGGTGGCCGTCGTCTGGATCCAGCTGGTGTAGAGCCCCCGCTTGCCCGGCGGGGCGTGCTCGGCGACGTAGGTGGCCGCGCCGCCGTACTCGCCGCCCAGGGCCAGGCCCTGCACCAGCCGCATGAGCACCAGCATCACCGGCGCCGCCACGCCGATGGCGGCATAGCTGGGCAGGAGGCCGACCACGAAGGTCGAGAGCCCCATCAGCAGCATGGTGACCAGGAAGGTGTTCTTGCGGCCCCAGAGGTCGCCAAGCCGTCCGAACACCAGCGCCCCGAACGGCCGCACCGCGAAGCCTGCGGCGAAGGCCAGCAGGGCGAAAATGTACCCGGTGACGGCGTTCACCCCGGAGAAGAAGTGCTGGGTGATGAAGGTGGCCAGGGAGCCGTAGAGGTAGAAGTCGTACCACTCGAAAATGGTGCCAACGGAGGCCCCGGCGATCACTCTCGCATGGGATACGCGCTTTTCCGACATCCGGCCGACCCCCCGACGTTCGATGGGAGGCTAGGGGCAAACCGCCGCCGCGTCATCCCGCGTCCGGCGGCGGCGGGCATCGCCCGATGTCGGGTGCTGGGCTAGCCCTCGATCTCGCCCATGGCGCTCTGCAGGTAGTTCTGCTCGCCGAGGCTCTTCATCAGGCTGATCTGGGTCTCGAGGAAGTCGATGTGCTCCTCGGTGTCGACCAGGATCTCGCGCAGCAGGTTGCGCGAGACGTAGTCGGCGGCGGTCTCGCACTGCTTGACGCCATCCACCAGGGTGGCCCTGCCGCCATGCTCCAGGACCAGGTCGGCGGCCAGGCCCTCGGCCACGCTCTCGCCGATCGCCAGCTTGTGCAGGTCCTGCAGGTTGGGCAGGCCGTCCAGGAACAGGATGCGCTTGATGAGCTTGTCGGCGTGTTTCATCTCGCCGATCGATTCGTCGTAGGTGACCTTGCCGAGCTTGGCGAGGCCCCAGTTCTGATACATCCGCGCGTGCAGGAAGTACTGGTTGACGCTGGTCAGCTCGTTGGTGAGCACCGCGTTCAACATCCGGATGATCGCCTTGTCGCCCTGCACCTGAAACTCTCCGTCATCCGCGTTCGAGGCGGAACCTCGTCTCCGTCGCGGAGACTGTCAAAGCCTATGTTTGCAGGTGATTTGCACTCGCCGAACGAGTGGGCGAATTCGCCTATTCGGCGGCGAAACGGAGCGCTTCGCGTCCGTCCTGAAGCATCTTGCGCATGTCGCAGACGCAGCGGGCGCACTGGGGGGCGGAATCGCAGGCCTTGAAGATCTCCGCGGGACGTGCGGCGCCGGCGTCGATCGCGGCGCGGACTTCACGCTCGCGGATGCCATTGCAGTTGCACACGTACATGGCGGACGCTTCCTCCAGATGCCGTGAGCTAACCTAGCCACTTGCGAACGCACTTGCAAGTCATTCGCAGCATATTTCCCGTGACCGTGCGTCGCGGCTTCAAGCGTGTATGAAGGGCCATGGCCGCCTCGCCTTGCCGTCTCTACCTGATCACCCCGCCCCGCCTGGACGACCTGGCGGGCTTTGGGCGGTCGCTGGCCCATGCGCTTGACGCCGGCGACGTGGCCGCCTTGCAGGTGCGGCTCAAGGATCAGCCGGACGAAGTGGTGGCCGCCGCCGTCGACGCCCTCATGCCGCTGGCCCAGGCGCGAGGCGTGGCGGTGATCCTCAACGACCGGCCGGACCTGGCCGCACGCCTGGGCTGCGATGGAGTCCACATCGGCCAGGAAGACATGCCGCTGGCCGAGGCCCGCAAGGTCATGGGGCCGGAGGCGATGATCGGCGTCACCTGCCACGACAGCCTGCACCTGGCCATGGAGGCCGCCGAGGACGGGGCGGACTATGTGGCCTTCGGCGCCTTCTTCCCCACCGCCACCAAGGCGACGACGGCGCGCCCGAGCCCCGAGCTGCTGACCGGCTGGCAGGCCGATATGATCATCCCCTGCGTCGCCATCGGGGGGATCACGGCGGACAACGCCCGGGGCCTCGCCCAGGCCGGGGCCGACTTCCTGGCGGTGTCGGCGGGCGTCTGGAGCCACGCCGACGGGCCGGCGGTCGCGGTGAAGGCGCTGGGCGTCAAGATCGCTGCGGGCGTTGCCGCGCGGGCCTTAGGCGACTAGTACCCTGCGATGTCCACCCAGTCCGCCCTCTTGAAAGTGATGTCCGACGCCGCCCGCAAGGCCGCGCGAGGGCTGAACCGCGACTTTGGCGAGCTGGCCGAGCTGCAGGTGGCCAAGAAGGCGCCGGCCGACTTCGTCTCCGCCGCCGACCTCAAGGCCGAGCAGGTGTTGTTCGAGGCCCTGACCAAGGCCCGGCCCGGCTACAGCTTCCACGGCGAGGAGCGGGGGCTGATCGAGGGCACCGACAAGACCCATACCTGGCTGGTCGATCCCCTGGACGGCACCACCAACTTCCTGCACGCCATCCCGCACTTCGCCATCAATATCGCCCTGCAGCGCGAGGGCGCGGTGGTGGCGGCCGTGACCCATAACCCCGTCACCAACGAGCTGTTCTGGGCCGAGAAGGGCAAGGGCTGCTTCCTCAACGACAAGCGCCTGCGGGTCGCCGCACGGAGCCGGCTGGAAGAGTCGGTGCTGGCCACCGGCATTCCGTTCCTCGGGCACGGCCAGCACGGGCGGTTCCTGAAGGAGCTGCACCAGATCACCCAGAAGGTCGCCGGCGTGCGCCGCTTCGGCGCGGCCGCCCTGGACCTGGCCTGGGTGGCGGCCGGCCGGTTCGACGGGTTCTGGGAACGCGATCTGAAGCCCTGGGACCTGGCGGCGGGCCTGCTGCTGGTCACCGAGGCCGGCGGCAAGGTCACTGACGCCGACGGCGGCGACGACATCCTCGGCTCCGGCGGCGTCTGCGCCGCCAACCTGGAGATCCACCCGCTGCTACTCAGCCGGCTGGACGCGGCGCGCTAAACTCAACCCCCCCGTCAACGGGGGAGGTTCTTAGGCCGCCTGTCCGAACTGCAGGGCCGCCAGGCGGGCGTAGAGGCCGTTGCGGGCGACCAGCTCGGCGTGCGTCCCCTCCTCCACCACCCGGCCCTCATCCATCACCACGATGCGGTCGGCCTTCAGCACGGTCGCCAGCCGGTGGGCGATGACCAGGGTGGTGTGGCCCTTCATGGCCTCGTCGAGGGCGCGCTGCACCAGCTGCTCGTTCTCGGCGTCGAGGGCGCTCGTGGCCTCGTCGAGAAGCAGGATCGGGGTCTCGCGGATCAGGGCCCGAGCGATGGCCAGGCGCTGGCGCTGGCCGCCGGACAGGCTCTTGGCGCGATCGCCGACCGGCGTGGCCATGCCCTGCGGCAGGGCGTCGAGGAAAGCCTCGGCCTGGGCCGCGCGGACCACGGCGCGAACCTCGTCTTCCGAAGCCTCCTCGCGGCCGAAGCGGATGTTCTCCAGGGCCGAGCCCGAGAACAGCGGCGAGTCCTGGGCCACCAGGGCCATGCGGGCCCGAATCTCGACCGGGTCGGCCTGGCGCAGGTCGACCCCGTCCAGCGTCACCCGGCCCTCGTCCGGGTCGTAGAAACGCAGCAGCAGACGGAACACTGTGCTCTTGCCGGCGCCCGACGGGCCCACCAGCGCCACCCGCTCGCCCGGGCGGACGTTCAGGGAGAAACGGCGCAGGGCCGGAAGGTCAGGCCGGCCCGGATAGGCGAAGGTCACGCCCTCCAGGGCCAGCTCGCCCCGCGGCGGGCTGGGCAGGGGCGTCGGGTTGGGCGGCGCGGCGACGCCGGGCCGGGCGGCCAACAGCTCGCCCACCCGCTCCATGGCGCCGGCGGCCTTCTGGACGTCGCCCCAGGTCTCGCCGAGCGCGCCTACCGAACCGGCGGCCAGGACCGAGAGGAAGGCGAACTGGAAGAGCGCGCCCCAGCTCATCTCGCCCCGCAGGCCCGCATGGACCCCCAGCCAGAACACCCCGACGATCCCGCCGAACACCAGGGCGATGACCAAGGCGGTCATCACCGCGCGGGCGCCCATCCGCCGGATCGACACCGCGAAGGCCTGCTCGACCGCCGCGCCGAACCGGCCGGCGGCGGAGCGCTCGCGGCCAAAGGCCTGAACGGTCTCCAGGGCGTCGAGGCTCTCGCCCGCGTAACCCACCGCGTCGGCGAACTGGTCCTGGGATTGGGCGGTCAGCTTGCGCACCCGCCGGCCGAACAGGAACAGCGGGGCCAGCACCAGCGGGAAGGTCAGGAGCACCAGGCCGGTCAGCTTGGCGCTGACGAACGCCAGCAGGACGATGGCCCCGATCAGGTTGAGCAGGTTGCGCAGCGCCACCGAAACCGAGGTGGCCATCAGGCTCTCGACGATGGCCAGGTCGGTGGTCAGGCGCGACAGCACCTCGCCGGTCCGGGTCTTCAGGAAGAACGAGGGGTCGAGGGTCAGGATGTGGGCGTAGACCGCCTTGCGCAGATCCGCGGTGATGCGCTCGCCCAGCTTGGTGACGAAGAAGTAGCGGAGCGCTGTGGCCCCCGCGAGCGCCAGGGCGACGCCGCCCAGCAGCAGGAACCAACTGTCTACCGCCGCGGCGGCGACCCGCTCACCGGTCAGGCCGTCGACCATGGCGCGCACCGCGCAGGTCAGGCCGAGGGTCGCGCTGGTGGAGGCCAGGAGGAAGACCACCGACCAGCTCGCATCGCCCCAGTGGTTGCGAACGAAGGGCGCGAGGTGACGCAAGGCGCCGATGTTGCGGCTGCGCTCCCGGCGGGCGGCCGCTTCCTTCAGACTGCGGGCGAGCGCCTGGCCTGTCGTGGGTCGCCCGGACGCGGCGGCCTCGGGGCCTTGATCACTCATATGCCTCACACCTTGCATTCCGGCCGACGTTTCTCTATACGCCCGGCTTCCTTTTCCAGGCCGCCTTTGCGGGCGGCTGGCCTTCTGGCCGATCCTTTACGTCAGGCGTCCGCGCGATGAAACAAGACACCCACCCCGATTATCACTTCATCACGGTCGTGATGACGGACGGGACCTCCTACAAGACGCGTTCCACCTACGGGAAGGAAGGCGACACCCTGAACCTGGACATCGATCCCAAGACCCACCCGGCCTGGACCGGCGGCGGTCACCAGCTGCTCGACCGCGGCGGACGGGTTTCGCGGTTCAACGCCAAGTTCGGCGCCTTCACGCGCAAATAGGTGAGCGCCCTCGCGAAAGCGGGGATCCCAGCCAAGATTTCGGACGCCGCGAGGGGCAACCTTCGCGGCGTTTTCCGTTGCCCGCCAAGCCTGATCCCGCTCAGAATCGCGCGGTCAGCCGCGTCGTGAACACGCCGGCGGTGTAGTTGGGATTGAAGGCGTCGAGGAACAGCGACCGGCTCGCGGCGGCGTCGATCGCCACCATGTAAGGCTGCAGGCCGTCGATCTGCCAGTTGGTCATCCGGTTGCGCTCGAGCGCATAGGCGAACTGCACCGTCATGCGCGGGCTGACCACATAGTCGAGCTTCGCATCGATCCGCGTGAACCGGTTCTCGACGGCGGGAAACTGCGGGTCCGAGGTGATCTGCGCCGCACCCAGCGCATAGGTCGCGGTCGTGCTCTGCGCAGAGGCGTAGACCGCCGCGATGTTCAGGGTCAGTCGGGAGGGACGCAGGGTGAAGACGCTGGAGGCCTCGAGCGTATCGACATTGTCGCGGACCCCGCTGCCCCAGTTGCACCCCTCGGCGCCGATCGGGGTCGCGGGGCAGACCTGTCCGCCCAGCCGCTGGCGGTTAATCAGCGTCCGCGCATACCGTTCGTGCATGTAACTGAGGTCGACCTTCACACGCGGGTTGACCGGCAGGGCCAGAACGCCGCCCACGCTCCAGTAGGCCTCACCCTTCAGGCCGAGATCCCCGCCGTGAGGGTCCTCATCCCCGTAGTCGATGCTCCGCCAACTGGCGCTGGGGGAGAAGCCGAAGCGGTTGCGGACCACGAAATCGAGCGAACCGTCGACCTGGATCCGGTCCCGGTTGGCCATGTCGAACTTGCGCATCAACGGGTTGGGGATGACGGCCGAACCGGTGGGTATGGCGATCGCCCCGACATTGCCGGCGTTGTCGTAGGTCTCGTAACGGCGGGCGGACGCGGTGAGGCTGGCGCGCCCCTGCCACGGCAGGCTGCGGGGCCGCGCGTCGACGAACAGCTTGCCGGTGTATTCATTGGTGACGTCGACGTCGCGGTTGTCGCGATCGTAGTTCTCCCACCGGCCGGTGGCGCCCAGCGACCAGCCCGGCCGCGGGCGCCAGCCCAGGTCGAGGCTGGCGTTCTCGCGCTTGTAGGCCGGGCGCAGGTTCTGCCGGTCCTCGTTCTGCCGCGTGCCGTCGGCCAGCACATAGGCCGGGAAGCGGAGCAGCGGCGTGTGGTTATCCACCTCGAGATAGCGGGCGCGAGCCGTCAGGCTCCATTTCGGATCGAGGCGCATCGTGAGCTGATTGTTGATCAGCACTTCGTCGATCCGGCCCTGCAGGCTGCTGGCCGGCAACACGCGCGGGTCAGCCAGCGGCGTTGTGGCGGGCAGGTCGTTCACGGCGTTGGCGCCGGGGATCGACGCGTTGATCGTATAGGGGATAAACGGGTCGTTCTGGGTCATCCGGGCGATCGACGCCGTGCCCACGTAGCGTGCCGAGAACGGCAGGTCGGCGGAGCCGGTGAACGTCAGGCGATGGGCCTCGTTGCTCGGCGCCGTCGAGACCCGTCCTTCGTTCGCACTGCCGTTGTTGCCGTTCGGCGGGGCCAGGCGGAACGGATTGTCGAAGGTGATCGAGCCGATGTTGTCGTCAAAAATCGAGCCGCTGTAGGCGAGCGCCACCATCCACCGGCGCCGTTCGGAGAACCTGCCTGCATACTGCACGCTGGCCGAGAAGTTCTGGGTGACCGTCGAGACGGGGGCGGGCAGCTCGATCGCATTGAAGCCGTTGAGCGGCGCGCCGAAGGGCGCCGATCCTTCCCGCTCCTCGTAAGAGTAGTCGAGTCGTACGTCCCACGCGGGACGGGGAATCCAACGCAGGTTGACCTGGCTCCTCGAGCGCTGGACCTCGATCTCCTGCGGATGGAGGTCGGCCTCGATGATCGCCGCGCGCTGGGTATTGTTGGCCGCGCCCGCGAGCGCCGCCCGGGTTGCGTCGGGAATCCTTAAGGACGAGGGGCCGACCGGACCGAACAGGGTGAGCGCCTGGGTGCTGAACAGGTGGGGCGTCTGGGCGTAGTCGAGGTTCAGGTACAGCCGCCCCAGGTCCGCGGCGCGCAGGTGATAGGCCTGGTTGTTCAGCCCGACGTTGAACGCCGAGAAATCCAGCGAAGTATGCGGGTTGAGCCGGGCGGACAGATCCAGGCCGCTGATGAACAGGCCCGGCGGCAGCTCGCCGTACTCCTCGAACTTGGCGCGGTCTCCCAGCGGCGGACGCTTGCTATAGGCCCGCGCCATCAGCTCGATAGAGCCCTTGAGGTCGCCGGCCTGCGCCAGGGCCGCCTGGGGTGCGACGACCAGCGCCGCCGGGGCCAGCAGCAGGCCAGTCAGGAGGCGGGCGCGCAGCGTGGCCATCCGTCGTCCCTCCCCACCTACCTGTGCAAGCGCGCGCCCGAGGGACTGTTCGATCCATGCACCTGGCCGTGGCAGTTCTGGCAGCCGCGATTGAAGGCGTAGATCGACAGCGGATCCTGAGGCATGGACGGGTGCGTGGCTTCGGAATGGCACTGCTGACAAAGCCGCGGGCTGGCCACCGTCAGCAGGTTCGCGTTGATCGAGCCGTGCGGGTCGTGACAGGTCATGCAGTTCTCCCGCACGGGCGGGTGCTCGAACAGGAACGGGCCGCGCTTGTCGGCGTGGCACGTGAAGCAGGTCTCGTTCGGGGTCGCCGTGCGAAGCAGCGACATGTTCGGGGTCCCATGCGGCTGGTGACAGGTCGAGCAGGTCATCGCCCCCTCGCGCAACGGCATGTGCGAGCTGCGGAACATCTGCGCCCGGCGGTCCGCGTGGCAGGTCGTGCACACCTGGATTTCCGTGGGCTTGGACAGCTGGGCGACGGGCGACACCTTGTCCATCACCCGGTGGCAGTCCGTGCAGGCCAGATCGCGGTTCTGGTGCGCGCTGCCCTGCCAATGGGTGCGCTCCCCCTCCTCGTGGCAGGTCAGGCACACCGCGTTGCGCGTCCGCACCGGTCGCGGGGAGTCCGCGCGGAACGCCATGATGCTGTTGGGGCCGCCGTCGTCCCGTCGCGGCCGCGCCACGTGCGCCGAGCCCGGTCCGTGGCAGGTCTCGCACCCGGCCTGCTGATTCTCGTGGTGCGGATTGTCCAGGAAGAGCTGGCCCATCTTCGTGGTGCGGAAGGTCTGGGTCTGCCGCCCGTGGCAGGTCGCGCAGACCTTGGAGCCGACAAAGGTCGCGGTCGAGCCGGGGGCCATGGGCGCGGCGGACGACATGGCGGACGGGGACACGCCGGCAGGGGTCTGGGCCGGAGCGTTGGTCACGGCCAAGCCGAGCGCGGCGACCAGCGTGCCCGACGCCAGAACAGCGGCGGCTGCACGGAAGGTCCGGTGCGAACCGCGCGCGCCCAGCAGGAATTTCTTCAGAAAGGCGGTCAGGTCACGCGCTCCGGTCCGCGGATCCGGTCAGCGTTCCTAACGGCCTCAGAGGCCAGGGACCTCCAGGCGTTCCAACCGGCTGCGGCGTCCCGAGCATGATCCAGTCCCCTCTGCCTCTTTAGTTCTCCTCGCCGGCTGGAGGGTTCAATGCAGAGCCGAAAATTGATGGGGTCACGCCGGCGCCGCGCTTTGCGGCCCTTCGCCCAGGCGTTTCACCTTGGTCGCCGGAGGGCCGGCCTCGGTAGCCAGACTATGGCCAAGGTGTTAGCGCTAGGGGTCGAATCCGAGTGCAACCGGCTGGCTTCGGAACATGGGGGGAAGCATGGCTCCGGTTTCGCGTCGGATGGTCGTCGCGGCGGGCGCCTCGATGGCGGGCGTTGCGGCAACCTCCGCCATCGGCCAGCCACGGCCGGCTTTGCGGCCGACAACCTCCATCGGCACAATCCCTGAATATCTGTCTGGCGCGCCGAAGCGGACCTCGTTTCTCGGGCCGGAGCCCAGGGGCCAACGGATGAAGCTCACCGGGCGGGCGCTCGACACGCGGGGCCGCCCGCTCGCCGGCGCCAAGCTCGATTTCGGCACACCGACCCTGGCGGGTCCTATGACGAGGGCGGTTACGGCTTTCGCGGCTATCAGCTCACCGACCGGCAGGGGCGCTTCCTGCTGGAGACGATCATGCCGGGCCGGTACGCTGGCGCCCGCCACTTCCACTATTTGCTGGCCTCACCTCGCGGCGAGCGCTCTCAGCCCGCTCTGCAGTCGGGCGTCATCTACTTCCCGACGCCCGAAGAATTCGCCGCGCCGCCATCGTATGTGCTGGGCTTGCCCGAGTTCCTGTCCCCGGAAAGGCTCGTTCCCAAAGACGGCGTTCTGCACGTCACCTACGATCTGGTTCTCGACATCCCGCCGGAGGGGGACGGCAGGCTCACCCCGACCTTTGGATGGGACGACCTGCCCGACTATCGCGGCTATTACCCTCCGCCATCGCCGACCCCGCCCAGGCGCAATTCGCTCATCGAGCCTGGCATGGCCGGCGAACGGCTCACCCTCACTGGCAAGGTTCTCACGCGGAATGGCGCACCTGTCGCGGGCGCGACGTTGGAGTTCTGGCAGCCGGACACATCGGGTCAATACGACCGGACCGGCTACCGGATGCGTGGCAGTCAGCGAACCGGCGCCGATGGCGTCTACAGACTGGAGACCATCCTCCCGGGCTACGCGGCGGGGATTCCACATGTCAGTTACCTCGCCACCGCGCAGGTTCCGTCAAAAGAGCCGATCCACCTGTCGGCCGCCGTCTTCTTCGCGACCGCCAAGGAATTGGGACGGTCGGTGAGCCGCGCCGCGCGGCCGCTCGTTCGACCGAACGCGCCGACCTATGGCGACGACCCCGCTTTCCTCGATGTCAGCGCTCTCCCCAGAGTCGCCGGGGCGATTCACGCGACCTACGATATCGTACTGGATACGCCGTAGGGGGTCCGCTCCCTTAGGGGGAGCATCCCGCTAGCCGCCGAAGGCGGTCTTGAGGCGGTCGAAGTGCGAGAGCACCGGGTTGGGGGCGCCTTCGGCGTCCTTGCCGTCGACATACATCCGCCGGTCCAGGCGGCGCACCTGCTCGTAGAGGCGCTCAGCCCGGTCGGCGAGGCCGATCAGGGACAGGGGCAGCTCGGCGCGGGCGGCCTCGACCTCGGCGGTGGGGCTCTCCTCGGACAAGCGGTAGCGTTCCTCGCAGGCGGCGGTGGGCGCCATGTCGCCCTCGCGCACCGCGCGTTGCACGAGCAGCCAGGACGCCACCTGCATCAGGCGGGTGGTCAGGCGCATGCTCTCGCCGGCGTAGGCCAGGGCGGCGTTGCGGGACAGGAGCTTAGACTCCTGGCGGCCGGAGCCGTCCAGATAGGCGGCGGTCTCCTCCACCAGGTCCATACCTTCCTGGAAGGTGCGCTCGAACAGCTCCGAGCGCGCGAAATCCTGGATCACGTGGTTTCGCCAGGCGGGTCCCAGGGCGTCGATCTCTTGCATCATGATCCTTGAGCGTCCTGCGACTGGACGTTTCTTCCCTTAAGGTCGCGGCTCTGCAACCGCCGTGCCAGATACCGCGTGTCTAGTCCGGCCTGTTGAATATGGCGTCGGCCGCGGCGCGGCCGGCCTCCTTGCGGGCGATCTGGGCGCGGACCCGGGCGATCTCCGCCTCCAGGGCCTCCAGGCGCTCGTTCAGCTCCACGACGCCGTAAAGCTCCAGATCCTCGCGCATCGCCTCGGCGAGGCGCTGGCCCCGGCCGATACGGATTTCAGCGGGCTCTTCCATCCCGAGCCTCCCTTGCGGCTTCCGTTGCGGCGGCCATCCAACAGCGCAGAGGCCGAATACGCAAGCTGGACCGTGGCAGGCTTGGCTACTTGCGGATCCAGGCGCCCCCCGCCGGTCGATAGTACTCGCCGGCCTTCAGGCGGGTCTGGACGACCTGGGTGTAGGTCGCCGCGCCGGCCGCCTCGGCGCTGACGCCGTTCTTGGCGCCCGCCTCGCGGTAGAGCTGGGCCCGGCCGGCGTTGATCTCGTTCACGGCGGCCCTGAGGCCCGGGTCGCCGCTTTCCCGGACGAAGCCCAGGAAGCCGTCGGCCTGTTCGCCCACGACGCCGGCCGCCTTGGCCGCGTCGACGACGGACTTGGTGTTGGCGGACTGCGCCACCGCGGCGGTGGCCAGCAAGGCGCCGGCGGCGCCGATCAGAATGAGGTTGCGTCTCAGCATGGCTTTCTCCCCGCCTAGAAGAGGTTCGGGTTCTGTTGGATGAGCGCCTTGACGTCCTCGTCGAGGCGCAGCCGGACGTCCGCGTCCAGCTTGGCGTAGATGGTGATGGGCGCCACCTCGACCCGCACGGTCGGCGTGCACGCAGCGGCCGTCAGGGCGCCGAGGGCGGTCAGGGACGTTCGGCGGTCGATCATGGACGCGTCTCCATCGTTGGGGGCAGCTTGGCCTTTCAGGGCTGAACCGGACCTGAACCGCGCAGCCGAAGGTATTCGGCGTAGTCGGACAACAGATCGTCCAGGTTCAGCGTCGTGTCGAGGGTCAGATCGACCCCGGTGTTGGAGGGCAGCGGCAGCGGCTTGCCCAGGAAGTTACGGCTGATGAGGTCGGCGAGGCTGAGCCGGATCTGCTGGCGTTGCGGCGGATCGTGCTTGCCGATCATGTGGAACAGCACCCCGAGGCGGCCGTCCTCTCGGCTCCGGACCTGGGCGTCGAGGGTCTCGAATGCCAGGTTCTCCATGGCCTGATAGGCGAAATCGGCGACCGTGGCGCTGGCGTCCGGGGCGGCGGCGACCGCCGCGGCGCCTTCGGTGGCCCCGCCCGCAGTGACACCGGCGAGGGCCGAGCGCTGGATCGAGAGCCGCCCGGGCTGGATGGCCTTCAGGTCGCCGCCCAGCACCCGCACCCGCGACTCGATGACCTCGAACGGCATGCGGCCGGTGACCTTGGCGTCCAGCTCGACCTTGTCGCCGAACGGTGAGGCCTCGACGAGGTCGTGGAGCTGCACGCCCTCGAACAACAGGACGCCGCGCATCGGGGCGCCGGGCGTCAAGGGCACCTCCAGAGCCTCGATGCGCACCCGGCCGCCGCCCAGCGCCGCCTCGCCCCCGGAGACGGTCAGCACCTGGTCGCGTACGCCGAAACTGGCGGTCACGTCGGTGACGGGGACGATGGCGGCCAGGGACTCGATGCGCAGCGCCTGACCCGGGGCGGCGGTGAGGGGCGCGAGGCTGGTCAGAACGACTTTGCCGGAAAGCCCGGTGACCCGGCCGGCGGGGCTCTGGAAGTCCAGGCTGGGGATGGAGACCTCGCCGTGACTTGAGACGCTGGTCGGGGTCCAGTCGAAGGCGCCGGTAAAGCGCGCCTGGCCCGATACCGGCGAGCCCACGGCGGCCGCCAGGGGGGAGACCTGGATCGGCTGCAGCCCGCCCTCGGCGAAGACTTGGTTTTCGGTGTCGATAGTCATTCCGCCCCGGCCGGTCAGCGGCTCGTGACGCAGGCGCGCCGTGGCCACCTGCCGGCCCGCTGGCAAGCGGAAGGCCAGTTCCGAATTCCAGGCTTCGTCCAGCAATGTCGCGCGCCCGGACACGATCAGCGGATTGAACCGGCGGGCCGGCGCCTCGTCCTCGAGGCGGGCCTGATTGACGAGGATCACCATCGGGCCGAGTTCGTCCCCGACCGCGCCCAGCGAGGCGGCGCCGGCCCCGTCGGCGATGCGCACCTGCAGAGACGGACTCCGCGCCTCGACCGCCTGGACGCGGCCGACCACGCGCCATTCCCCGTTCCCGAACCGGAACAGCGGCGCGTCCTCCGGGCAGAGCCGCATCGAGGCCTGTGTCAGGTCATTGGCGCCGAATTCCAGGCGCCGGGCGGCCAACTGCGCGCAGCGCGCGGCGGTCAGGGTCAGCGAGCCTCCAACGAAGCGAATCCGGCCCGCCGTCTCGATCGAGCCGCCCTCGATGGGCCCCAAGGCGAAACGGGCCTTGAGATCGGCGTCGCCGACCACCCCGCCGGGGACGAGGCTGAGCCGCCGCAGCCGGGCGTCCACCTGGGGCAGGGCCCCGCCGGAGGCGGTCAGCCGCAGATCGCCTGGGGTTCCGGCCAGGCGCACCCGCCCGCCCGTGCGGGGGATCAGGTCGAGAGGCCTGGCGAAGGCCACGCCCGCCGCGCCGTCGCGGATTTTCAAGGTCATGGCGGGAGCGGCGAGGCGGAAGTCGCGCGCGGCGCGCTTGATCGCCGGCATGTCGCCGGTGTCGGCGGCGAGGACCGGGCCGAGGCCGGTCCAGCCGCCCCGCCCCACCACGCTGCCGGAGACGTCGAGGGCCAGGTGACCGGGCGCAGCGTCGAGCGGCCCGACGAAGGCCGCGGCCAGGCGCTGCAGACGCAGGTCACCCGCGCTCAGGGCCTCGAGGCTGCCGGAGAGGCGCAGGGGCGCGGTCACCCGGTCTCCGCCCGCCCGGCTCCAGCGCAGGTCGTCGGAGACCGCGGCCGCCTTGAGGATTCCGGTATGCGCCGGGCCGAAGCCCGCGGAGCCCGCGCCGAGGTCGGCGACCGCCCGCCCGCTCACCAGAAGGTCGGACATCCAACCCTTCGCCTGGCCGGAGAAGGCGAAGGACCCCCGCGGCGCGCTCAGTGTCTGACCCGCGACGGCCAGGCGCTTTGCGGCCAGGTCGGCGCGCAGGATCAGGGCGCCGTCGCCGCGCTTCTTCACGAAATCCGGGTAGGGCAGCGTCGCTATCGCCGTGAGGCGCGCGGCGTCCAGCGCTGTCGCGCCGGTCAGGGCGAAGGGTGCGTCCAGGCGCGCCTCCACCACCCCACCCTTGGTGACCAGTCCGATCACCGTCCGGCCGAGGCTGAGCTGGTGGCCGGCCAGATCGAGCCGGGCCGGATCGACGGCGGCGGAAAGGCGCGCCAGCTTGCCTTCCTGCAGGCGAGCGTCGGCGAGGAACCGCAACGGGCCGTAGTCGGTGGCCAGCAGGACGAGGCCGTCCTCCACCTGCACGTCGGGTTGGGCGACGTCGGGGCGCGGCGGGCGGCGCAGGAATTCCTGGATCAGGGGGTCGAGGGCTCCGGCGCGAAGCTGTCCGCCGACCACGCTGGCCCGGAGCACCGGCCGGGTGAGGCGCACCTCGGTCACCTCGAAGCCGCGTAGACCCAGCCGATAGCGCACCGCCACCCGCTCCGCCGCGAAGTCGGGCCGGGCCGGGTCGCCGATCCGGATACGGCCGGCGAAATCGCTAAAGCCGAGGCCCTCCACCTCGGCTTGGGCGGCGACCCCCTTGGACTGAAGCCAGCCGGTCAGGGCCTCCCGCGCCAGGGTGCGGCGGTTGATGTAGGCCACTGCGAGGGCGAGGAGGATCGCCACGCCGATCACCGCCATCAGGCGGCGCAGGGTCGAGGTGCGGGGAGTGGGCGCGACGGCCATGTCCACCTTGATAACCCGGATCGCCCGTCAGACCAGGGCAAGTCCTTGGCGAGGGCGCGCGCGCAAACGAAAGCGGCGGGAAGGCCTGACCCTCCCGCCGCTCTCTATCAGTGGGCCGCTATCCTAGAAGTTGTTGTAACCGTAGCGGCGGTTGCCGTCGCGGCGCTCGTCACGAACGCGCATGGCCAGCCCGTCGAATTGGCGGTCAAGTTCGGCGCGTTCCTGCACCGACAGGCCGTTCACCCGCATGCGGGCTTCCATGCGCAGGATGCCGTTGAACTCTGCGCGCAGGCGGGCCGCCTCGCGGGCGTTCAGCTGACCTGAGCGCACGCCTTGGTCGATCCGGCGATCGAGCTGGACCTTGCGCTGCTGGATATTCACCCAGCGGCCCCGGTTGTCGGTCCAGGCGTCGCGGCCGCCGAACCAGTCGCGCCGCTGATTGTCGACCCGTTCGAAGGACACGCGGGCCTCCAGACGGTCGAACCGGCGATCGAGATCAGCGCGCTCGCTCATCGACAGGCCGTCGACGCGGTAGCGGGCCTCCATGTCGGCCAGGGCGCGGAAGTCGCCGCGCAGGGTCTGGGCTTCGGTGCGGGTCAGGTCGCCATTGCGGACGCCGGCGTCGATACGTTGCTCAAGCACCGCCTGGCGGGCGTTGATAGGCATCCACTGCTGGGCCGAGGCGGCGCCGGCGGTGAAGGTCAGCGCCGCGGTCGCGACGGCGGTCAGGATCAGTTTCTTCATTCTCAAATCTCCTAAAGCTTGTCCCTCGGACGAAGCGGCCCCCGCCGTCGGCCTCCAAAACCCCCGGCAGCGGCTTTGGTTCATTTCGGGTCACGAAGGCGTGATCGCGCGAGCCGGTCACATGCCAGCAAAGATCAAGCGTGACGGTCGCCCGCGGAGGGCGCGATGAACGACGGCGGCGGCGAGGCGGGCCTGAAGGCCACGCTCGGAATGCGCGAGGCGATCGCCCTGACGGTGGGCATCGTGGTCGGCGCGGGAATCTTCCGCACCCCTTCTCTGGTGGCGGCCGCCGCCGGCGACGCCGCAGTGATGATCGGGGCGTGGGTCGCCGGCGGCCTGATCTCCCTGGTCGGCGCGCTCTGCTACGCCGAGTTGGCCTCGACCTATCCCCAGGCCGGCGGCGACTATCGCTACCTCACCCGCGCCTTCGGCAAGCGGCTGGGCTTCCTCTACGGCTGGGCGCGGCTGTCGGTGATCCAGACCGGATCCATCGCGGTGCTGGCCTTCGTGTTCGGCGACTACGCCAGCGAGATCCTGCGGCTCGGCCCCTATTCGTCGGCGATCTACGCCGCCGCCATCGTGGTGATCATCACCGTGGTTCAGTGGATCGGGGTGCGGGCCGGCTCGGCCCTGCAGAACTGGCTGACCCTGGCCGAGGTGGCGGGGCTGACGGCAGTGATCGGCGCGGGCCTGTTCATCGCGCCCGAAGCCGCGCCGGGCCCGGGACCCGCCGGCGGGCCGCCGATCGAGATGGTCCTGGTCTTCGTGCTGTTCACCTTCGGGGGCTGGAACGAGGCGGCCTATATCTCGGCGGAGATGAAGGACGCCCGGCGGCGGATGGCGCCCATGCTGATCGCCAGCCTCGGCATCGTCACCGTGCTCTACGTCCTGGCCAACCTGGCCTATCTGCGCGCCCTGGGCATGGGCGGCATGGCGGGCTCCGAGGCCGTGGCGGCGGAGGTGATGCGCCGGGCCTTCGGCGAGGGCGGGGCGGTGCTGATCAGTCTGTTCGTGGCCATCGCGGCCCTGACCAGCGCCAACGCCACGGTGTTCACCGGCGCGCGGACCGCCTACGCCCTGGGCCGCGACCACCCGGCGCTGGCCTGGCTGGGTCGCTGGGACGAGGGCGCGGCCACGCCGCGCCGCGGCCTGGTGGTGCAAGGCGCGGCCGCCCTCGCCCTGGTGGCCGCGGGCGCCGCCTCCCGCCAGGGCTTCCAGACGGCGGTGGACTACACCGCCCCTGTGTTCTGGCTGTTCTTCATGCTGGTCGGCGTGGCGCTGTTCGTGCTGCGCGCCCGGGAGCCGGACATCGCCCGGCCTTTCAAAGTGCCGCTGTATCCCGTGCTGCCCGCCCTGTTCATCGTGACCAACGCGTATCTGCTCTATTCCAGCCTGGCCTATGTCCGGACCGGCGCCCTCCTCGGGCTGGCGGTGCTGGCGGTCGGTCTGATGCTGTTGATCCCCATCCAGAAGAAGGAGCCTGCCCGATGAAAGCCACGACGTTCGCCGCCACCCTCGCCCTGGTGCTGATCGCCTGCCAGGCGCCGCCTTCCACCCCGAGCGCCAGCGCCCAGGCGCCGGCCGCCCCCGCGCCCAACCGGACGCCGGACGTGATCTACGTACCCACCCCGCAGGTCGTGGTCGACGCCATGCTCAAGCTCGGCGAGGTCAAGACGGGCGACGTGATCTACGACCTGGGCTCGGGCGACGGGCGCATTCCCGTCACCGCCGCCAAGACCTTCGGGATCCGCGGCGTGGGGATCGATATCGACCCGCAGCGCATCGCGGAGGCCAACGCCAACGCGAAACAGGCCGGTGTGACCAACCTCGTCACCTTCAAGAATCAGGACCTGTTCACGACCGACTTCTCGGAGGCCTCGGTGGTCACCCTCTACCTGCTGCCCAGCCTGAACCTGAAGCTGCGACCCAAGCTGCTCGCCGAGCTGAAGCCGGGGACCCGCATCGTCTCCCACGCCTTCGACATGGGCGACTGGCAGCCCGAGCAGACCGTGGAGCTCGACGGCGGCAACACGATCTACCTGTGGCGGGTGCCTGCACGCTGAGTTTCCGGGCACGGTGGGGGCCAGGCGCCCGCCGGGCGGGCGGCCTGGCAGCAATCCCCGCAGGTGAGTGCTAATACATTGATAATGAGGAACATTTCACCGAATCAGGCGTAGGCTTGTCACTGCGCAACAGTGACGAGGTCGCCCATGCAAGCGTCTCCGGATTTCCGTAAGCAGATGGAGGGCTACGGGCTGACCACCGCGGAGATCCTTTATCGGTTGCCTGACCATCCCGCCCTGCTGCAGGCCTACGTTTGGCAGGACTACGATCTGTTCCCCCGGTTTCCCGCGCTGACGAAGTTCCTCGACTTCTGGACCCGGACCCTGGACGGCCCGCTGTTCAAGGTGACGGTGGGCCACAGCCGCCTGATCAAGCCGGCCGAACTCAAGGCCATCGGAGCGGAATTCAAGCTGCACTAGCCTCCGGGCCCACGCCGTGGCGTGATGGGCGGATGAGGATTCTCGCGCTGCTGCTCGCCTTCGCCGCCCTTGGCGCATGCCAGGACACGGCTCGCCGTCCGGCCTGTCCGGCGGGGGAGGTCTGCCTCGAGTACGGCAACAACCTGGAGCCGGCGACCCTGGACCCCCACAAGTCCAACCTGGTCGACGAGGCGACGGTGATCAGCGACCTGATGGAGGGATTGACCACCGACGCGCCGGACGGATCGCCCGCCCCGGGCGCGGCGCTGCGGTGGGAGACCAGCCCCGATGGCCTGACCTGGACGTTCCACCTGCGCGAAGCGGTCTGGTCCGACGGGACGCCGGTCACCGCGGACGACTTCGTCTTTGGCCTGCGCCGGGTGCTCGACCCGAAGACCGCCTCGATCTACGCCTACCTCGTCGCGGTCGTGAAGAACGGCCAGGCGGTGACCGAGGGCAAGGCGCCGCTGGAGGCGGTGGGCGTCCGCGCCATCGACCGGCTCACGCTGGAGATCCAGCTCGAGCATCCCGTCCCCTACCTGCTGGAGCTGGCCAAGCATCAGAGCTTCTTCCCGGCGCCGCGCCATGTGGTGGAGCGGTACGGGGACGACTGGGTCAAGCCGGGCCGCTATGTCTCCAACGGCGCCTTCAAGCTCGAGGCCTGGCGACTGGGCGACCGGATCACGGTCGCCAAGAACCCCCGCTTCCACGACGCCGCCAACGTCTGCATCGACCGGATCAACTACTACCCGACCCCGGACGCCATCACCGCCGAGCGGCAGGTGGCGCGCGGCGAGCTCGACCTCAACACCCGCTTCCAGACCAACCGTTTCCAGCGGCTGCAGAAAACCATGCCAGGCTATCCCCACACCGGGGTCGGGCTGGCCACGGCCTATATGTCGCTGAACACCCGCGACGTGCCGGCGCTGCGCGACATCCGCGTGCGCCGGGCGCTCTCCATGGGGGTCGACCGCGAGTTCATAACCACCAAGCTGATGCGGGCGGGCCAGGCTCCCGCCTACGCCTTCGTCCCGCCGCCGATCGCCAATTATGTCGAGTCCGCCAAGCGGCCCCGCCTCTCGTGGGCCAGCCTGCCCTTCGCCGAGCGGCAGGCGCGGGCGAGGGCCCTGTTGAAGGAAGCCGGCTATGGGCCCGAACGGCCGTTGCGGCTGACCCTCACGGCCGCCAACAACACCAACACCCTGCTGCTGGCCGAGGCCACCCAGGCCGACTGGCGGGCCATCGGCGTGGAGATGACCATCGAGCAGAACGAGGGCGGCATCGCCTTCGCGGCCTATCGCAACCGGAACTTCGATGTCGGGTCGATGCAGTGGATCGCCGACTTCAACGATCCCGTGACCTTCCTCGGCCTGATGCATTCGGCCACCGGCGCGCAGAACTACGGGGACTACAAGAACCCCGCCTACGACGCTCTGCTGGGGGCGGCGGACAACGAGCCGGACGGCGCGCGGCGAGCGGCGCTGCTGGCCCGCGCCGAGCAGCTGATGCTCGACGAAGAGGCCTTCATCCCGATGTATTTCGTGGTGAACTCCAACCTGGTCAGCCCGCGGGTGACCGGCTGGGTCGACAGCGCCGCCAATTTCCACCGGGCGCGCTACCTGTGTCTGAAGGGCGCGAGCTAGCGCCGGCCGAAACGGATGACCGGCCACAGTTCTCGGCATTCATGGGGCATTCAGGCGCCGCCGCACATCCTCGCCCCATGATCGCGGCCTCAGCTATGGCCCGGGTTTTCGAAGACGGCCGCAGGTGCGGACGTCAGCACAGGATGGGACTTATGGTGGTTTCAGATAAGGCGGGCGGAAGCCTTGGACGTCGGCGGTTGAACGCGCTGGGCCTCACGGTCGCGCTGGTCGCCTGCGCCTCCGCATGGTCGGGCCAGGCCGCCAATCCCACCGTCTCGTCGCGGCAGGCGACCATGAAGGCGATCGCCGGGCAGATGAAGCAGGCGAGCGGCTTCGCCACCGGCCAGACCGCCTGGGACCCGGTCAAGGTCAAGGCGCTGATGACCGCAGTGGCCGCCAACGCCAAGAAGTCCAAGGACCTGTTCCCCGCCAAGTCGGCGAGCGACCCCGACAGCTCCGCCACCCCGGCCACCTGGGAGCACCGGGCCGACGTGCTCAAGCGCTTCGACGAACTGGCGAAGCTGTCGCTGGCCGCCGGCGGGGCCAAGACCCAGCAGGATTTCCGCGCCCAGCTGACCCCGCTCGGCGGCACCTGCAAGGGTTGCCACGACACGTATCGCAAGAAGCCCGCCTAAGGCCGATCAGCCGGTTACTGGAGCGGCTTCTCCGGAACCGGCGCGACCGCCAGGGAGCCGCCGACGAAGGTGCCCAGCCAGAACTCGTCGCCCACCTGTAGCGCGGTGGTGGCGGCGGCGAAGGTCGGGTTTCCCTTCTCCCAGTAGAGGTAGCTGACGGCGAGGGTTTCCGGATCGACGCGCGCCACGGCCCAGTCCATGGGGCAGACCGCCTTCTTGCAGGCCACGATCCCCGGCAGGGTGTTGATCTGGCCGGCGACCAGCAGGGCGCCATTCGGGTCGAAGCGGATGTTGTCCGGCATGAAGTCGACGCTGATGGTCTTCGACTCGCCAGGACCGTTCAGCGGCAAGCGGGTCAAGGTGCGGTCCACCCACGAGGTGAAATAGAGCCACGTCTCGTCCGGGGAAACGATGGCGCCGTTGTTGGCCATGCTGGCGGTCCCGGGCACCTGGCTGATGCCGTCGCGCGGATGCCAGCGTAGCACCGCCCCGATCCGCTTGTTGGCCAGGAACTGGTTGAACGGCGGCTTGCCGAGCCGCGGGTCGAAAAACTTTGTCAGCAGGAAACCGCCGTCCTTGAGCGGCACGACCGCATTGGCCGCGACGCCGTCGGGCATCACCACACAGCCCACCCACTGGGCCGTGAACTCCTCCCCGCGCGCGTCGAAGTTGAACACCTCGATGGACTCCCGCGCGCTGTGGTTCACCACGTAGAGCGTGTGCACACCGTTCGCGTTTTCCCGCAGGGCGATGCCGTGCGGCGAGAACTTGTCCATGTCCACCGGGCCCGGACAGGCGCCATACGGCGCCACGGGGCGCGCGCTGGCCGGCAGCATCCTCAGCGGCGAGGCCTTGCGCGTCGGCGTGTCGATCACGGTGAAGCTGCGTTCGCCAAGGGCCAGGCCATAGCTGGCCGCCAGAACGATGGGCTTGCCCGGGACCTGCACCAGATCTTCCAGGTTCTGCACGCCGCAGACGTAAGCCACGTCCCCGTTCGGCCCGCAGTCCGCCGCCGCCGGCTGCTTAGCGGGCGCCCCCTTTGGCGCCTCCCCTTGGCTGCAACCGGCCAGGACCGTGGCGCCCAGCAGGGCCACCCAGGATGTTCGGGCAAGATTTCCCATGACGTTTCCTCCCTCTCGACCGTCTCTACGGTGCTTCGCTTTGGTCTTCAGCGCATGACGAAGGGGTTGGATGGCGCCCCCTGGGCGTCGATCCACACGCTCTTCTCCTGCAGGTATTCCTTGATCGCGGTCAGGCCGCTTTCCCGGCCGATGCCCGAGCGCTTGTAGCCGCCGAACGGGGAGAGGTAGCTGACCGCGCGGTAGGTGTTGATCCACACGGTGCCGGCCTCGAGCTTCTCCGACAGCCGAAGGGCGCGGCCGATGTTCTGGGTCCAGGCCCCGGCGGCGAGGCCGAACTGGGTAGAGTTGGCGATCTCGATCGCCTCGTCCTCGGTGTCGAAGGGGATGACGGCCAGCACCGGACCGAACACCTCTTCCTGGGCGATGCGCATGTCGGGTTTGACGCCCACGAAGATGGTCGGCTCCACGAACCAGCCGTCGCCGCATTCCGGGCGGGTAGCCGCGGCGCCGCCGAGGACGGCGGTGGCGCCCTCCCCTCGCGCGATGTCTATGTATTCCAGGATCTTGCGGTACTGCGGCTGGGTGGTGATGGGCCCCACCTGGGTGGTGTCGGCCGAGGGATCGCCCATGCGGGCGGTCTTGGACAGGGCGACCAGCTTCTCGACGAAACTATCGTAGATTGACCGCTGGACCAGGGCCCGCGAGCCGGCGATGCAGGTCTGGCCGCTGGCGGCGAATATCCCGGACACCACGCCGTTGACGGCGTCATCCAGCACGCAGTCCTCGAACACGATGTTGGCGGACTTGCCGCCAAGTTCCAGGGTCACCGGCTTGATGTGCTTGGCCGCCGCGCGATAGACGGCCTCGCCCGTGGCGTCGCCGCCCGTGAACGCGACCTTGGCGACCTTGGGATGGGTGACCAGGCGGTCGCCGATATCGGACCCGAAGCCGGTGACGATGTTGACTACGCCCGGCGGAAATCCGGCTTTCTCGAACAGCGGCCCCAACTCGAGCGCAGATGCGGAGGAGTACTCCGAGGGCTTCCAGACGACGGTGTTGCCGGCCGCCAGGGCCGGCGCCAGTTTCCACGCCGCGAGCATGAGCGGCGAGTTCCAGGGGGTGATCACCGCGATGACGCCGAGCGGCTCCTCGCGGGTGAAATTGAAGACCCCCGGCTTGTCGATGGGGATGACCCGGCCTTCGACCTTGTCCGCCAGGCCGCCGAAATAGCGATACCATTGCGGCAGGTAGCGCAGCTGGCCGCGCATCTCGTTGATCAGCTTGCCGTTGTCGCGGGTTTCGACCGCCGCCAGGCGATCGGCCTCGGCTTCGATGAGATCGGCCAGGCGATAGAGCAACAGACCCCGCGCGCTGGCGGTCAGTCCACGCCAGGCGGGCGCGCGGAAGGCGGCCCACGCCGCCTCGATCGCCCGATCCACATCCTGCAGGCCGGCGCGCGGAATGACCGCCCAGGGCTTGCCGGTGAAGGGGTTGTCGGACTGGAAGACCTGGCCGTCGGCGGCCGGCGCCCAACGTCCGTCGATCAGCATCTCGTAGTTCTGCATCACTTTCCCACTGTCTTCTGACTCACTGTCTTCTGGCCGACCGGCGACCTCGTTGATCTGCGGACGTTCAGCCCTCGCGCGGCGCCACGTCGAGGCGGACGACCTGTCCTTCCAGCTCGGGCGTCGGCGCGGGGTAGAGCGCCATCACCTTGGGATCGTGCCCCGGGATGATGTGACTGGGCGGCGCCTGGCTGCGCAGCTTGTCGAAGGCCTCGTGCATCATCCCGACGTGGAACGCGTAGGGGAAGGGCCGGTCGAGGTGCAGGTTGTCGTAGAAGTGCGCGGCGTCGGACGCCAGGACGACGCGGCCGCGCGCTGTCTCCACCGTCACGAATTGCAGGCCCGCGGTATGGCCCCCGACCAGATGAAGCTTGATCCCCGGCGCCAGGGTGGCGTCGCCGTCATAGAATGTGACGCGGCCCCCATAGTTCAGCCGCACGATGCCGCAGACCTCCTCCACCTCGTAGGCATGGGACATGTTCGGGTACCGCATGTACCGCCCGGTCGCGTAGTGGATCTCGGGTTCCTGCAGGTGAAAGCGGGCCGCCGGAAATTTCGCGAAATTGCCGACATGGTCGTAGTGCAGGTGGGTCAGGACGACGTCCTCCACCGCCGCCGGATCGACACCGACCAGGCGCAGCGATTCGACCGGGCAACGCAGGAAGTCGCGCCCGCGCTTCAGCGCCATGGGCTCGTCAAATCCGGTGTCGATGACCACCACGTGCCGGTCATTCTTGGCGACCCAGACAAAGTAATCCATGGGCATCGGCGCATCGTGGGGGTCACCGCCGATGAAATGATCGCGCCGCTGCGCCTCGCGGGTTGCATACCGGATGGCGAAAAGCTCGTATGGGGGCGACGGAAGCTCGCTCATCGATTTATTCCCGGCTTTCTCACCCTGCGGTGAGGGGGTAGGCATTATAGGCGGCATTTACTGGATGCGATGTCTTTGACCGAGGAAGACCTGAGAGCCCCTCGCGCAATTACGCTGCGTGAGCACGTCGAGGCTCGCCTCCGCAACGCGATCGTTTCCGGACGCTTCAAGCCCGGCGAACGCCTGATCGAGCGCCAGCTGTGCGAGCTGATGGCGGTGTCGCGGCCCTCCATCCGCGAGGCGATGCGGCAGCTCGAGGCCGAGGGCCTGGTCACCACGCAGCATCATCGCGGACCCACGGTCTCCACGATCACCGCCGACGAGGCCCGCCAGCTCTACGCCGTACGGTCCGTGCTGGAAGGCCTGGCCGGAGAGCAATTCGCCGTGCGCGGCACGGAGGCCGACCGGCGGGCGCTCACCAACGCCACCAAGGCCCTGGCGCGATGGGTCGACAAGGGCGGCGACGAGACCGAGCTGATCACCATCAAGACCCAGTTCTACAACGCCCTGATCGATGGGGCCGGGAACATATTCCTTCGCCAGATGCTGACCGTCATCCACAATCGGGTGACCCTGCTGCGCGTCACCTCGATGAGCCGGCCCGGCCGCATGGCGCAGAGTCTGGCGGAAATCCGCGAAATACATGCCGCCATCCTTGCCCGCGATCCGGTGGCCGCCCGCGCCGCCTGCGAACGCCATATCGCCGCCGCAACGACCGCCGCCCTGGCGGTGTTGGACGAGCCCCAACCCGAGCGCTAATACCAACCAGATTGACAGATTGTAAGGCCAAATCTAAGCGTCTTCGAAACCTCCGGGGTTGGGAACGACAATGGAAAAAGAGCCCGTCCGCTCGGTCTCCGAGCAAGAGCTCGACGCCGAGACGCGCTCCCAGCTGAACCGCGCGGTCATCGCCGGAACGGTCGGCGCGGTCATCGAGTGGTATGACTTCTTCCTCTACAGCGTGGTCACCGGACTGGTGTTCGCCCAGCTGTACTTCCCGCAGTCGGACCCGCTGACCGGGACGATGCAGGCCTTCGCGATCTACGGCGTCGGATTCGTCGCCCGTCCCGTGGGGGCGTTTATCTTCGGACACCTTGGCGACCGGGTCGGACGCAAGGCCACGTTGATCGCCACCTTGACGCTGATGGGCGTGGCGACCTTCGCCGTCGCCTTCGTGCCCACCTACGACCAGATCGGCATCTGGGGCGCGGGGATGCTGGTGGTGCTGCGTTTCGTCCAAGGCGTCGGGGTCGGCGGGGAATGGTCGGGCGGCGTGCTGCTGGCCATGGAATGGTCGAAGTCGAACAACCGCGGACTTATGTCGGCCTGGCCGCAATTCGGCTCGCCCGCCGGACTCTTCCTGGCCAACGCCGTGGTCTGGGGCTGCGCGCTGGGTTCGGGGAGCGAATTCCTCGAATGGGGCTGGCGCATACCGTTCTTCATCAGCGCCCTGTTGATCCTGGTCGGGCTCTACATCCGCATCGGCGTCAAGGAGACGCCCTCCTTCACCAAGTTGGTCAACGAGAAGAAGATCGAGAAGGCGCCGGTGAGCGCGGTGATCAAGACCCATTGGAAGCCGATGGTCTGGATCATGCTGGCGCGCTTCGTCGAGCTGGCCCCCTACTACGTTTTCACGTCTTTCGTTTTCAGCTACGGCACCACGACGCTCGGCCTTCCGCGGGACCTGCTTCTGGCGGGCGTGATGGCGGGCGCCGCGCTCTCTTGTTTCACCATCCCGTTCGCGGGTTGGCTATCGGACCGATGGGGCCGCAAGCCGGTCTTCCTGATGGGGGCGCTGACGGTCATCCCCTACAGCTTCCTCTACTTCTACATGCTGGACACCCGCGAGCCCGCCCTGGTGGTCCTGGCGATTGTGCTCTCGCTGATCCCTCACGACCTGATGTGGGGCGCCTTCGGGGCCTTCGTCAGCGAGAACTTCCCGGCGAAACTGCGCTACAGCGGCGCCTCGATCAGCACCCAGTTGGGCTCGGTCCTTCCCGGCGGGGTGGTCCCGATCGTGGCCGCCTATCTCGCCGCCAAGTATGGGAACGGCTACGCCGTCGCCGGCCTCCTGGCTGTGTGTGGCGTCGTGGGAACCTGGGCCGCCTGCCAGCTCAAGGACTACGGCCGCGAAGAGCACATGGCGGGCGACGGCCCAGGCAATACCTAAACAGGAAATCACTATGACAAGTACGACAGTCGGGTTCGTCGGCGTTGGCCGCATGGGGGCGCCGATGGCGCGGCGGCTGATGAATGCGGGATTCCGCGTCGTCGCCTATGACGCGAGCCCCGCCGCCCTGAGCGGGGTGGAAGCCTCTGGGGCGGTCGCGGCGTCCAGCCCGAAGGCCGTGGCCGACGAGGCGGGCCTCGTGCTCGTCAGCCTGCCCACGCCAGACATCCTGGAAAAGGTGGTGCTCGGCGAGAACGGCGTGTCGAGCGGCTCGAAGGTCAAGATCGTCGTCGACCTGTCGACATCCGGCCCCAAGGCGGCGGCGCGGGTCGCCGCCGGGCTGGCCGACAGGTCCATCGATTGGGTCGACTCGCCGGTGTCGGGCGGGGTGAAGGGCGCCGAAGCCGGGACGCTGGCGGTGATGGTCTCCTGCAAGGAAGAGGTGCGCGCCACGGTCGAGCCGATCCTGACCAATTTCGGCAAGACCTTCTTCACCGGGCAGGAGCCCGGCCAGGCCCAGGTCGCCAAGCTGGCCAACAACATCCTGGCGGCCGGGGTGATGGTCATGACCACCGAGGTCATGGCGATGGGCATGAAAGCCCGGCTCAACCCCGAAGTGCTGCTCGACATCATCCAGGCCGGCTCGGGCCGCAACAGCGCGGCCGGCGACAAGTTTCCGCGTTGTGTGCTCCCGGGGACCTTCGACTTCGGGTTCGCGATCGGGCTCTCCTACAAGGACGTCCGGCTCTGCGTCGACGAGGCCGAGGGCCTGGGCGTGCCGATGCTGGCCGGCGGGGTCGTGCGCGAAGTGCTGGCGATGATCAACGCCAAGTACGGCGCGGACGCCGACTTCACCTACATCGCGAAATTCATGGAGGAGTTGACCGGGGTCGAGATCCGTAAATGACGGACGACAGCCTGATCCGGCGCTCGGTTCGGCAGGCGCGCAGGTTCGAGGCGCGCGACCTTCCCGCGGCGTTGGCGGCGAAGGCGGCACTCTGCCTGGTGGACGCCCTGCGTTGCCAGCTGGAGGGCGAGGCCCTGCCGATGAGCCTCGCCGCACGCCAGATCATCTCCACCACCGGCGAGGTTCCGGTTTTCGGGACCGACATCCTGTCGTCGCCGGCCGACGCCGCTTTCGCCATGGCGGTGGCGGCCGCCGCCCTGCTGCGGGAGGACATGCACCCCGCCTCGATCGGCCATCACGGGATCATCGTCTGGCCGACGCTGCTGGCGCTGTCGGGGATCTCTACGAAGTCCGGCGCTGATCTGCTTGCCGCAGGCGTGGTGGGCTATGAGTTCGGGGGCCGGCTGGGCGCGGCTTTGTTCGACGCCGACCTGGCGAGCCGGCTGCGTCCGAGCGCCTTCTCCGCGACCGCCGGCGCGGCCATGGCGGGCGCGCATTTCCTGGGTCTGGACGAGGATGCGACGGTGGCGGCGGTGGCGTTGGCGGTCGACGCCAGCTCCGGCCTGAACCAATGGGCGCGCACCGGCGGCGACGAGGTCTTCATCCAGGCCGGACGGGCCGCCCAGACGGCGGTGAGGTCGCTGTTGCTGGCGCAGGCCGGGGCGGTGGGTTCGGCGACATTGCTGGAGGGTGAGAGCGGCCTGTTCGCCGCCTGCGGGCGACGCCCGCCCTTGGACCTTGGCCTGTTCACCGCCGAGCCGGTGATCTCGGCCGTCTACAACAAGGCCCTGCCGATCTGCAATTTCGCCCAGACCTCGACGCAGGCGGCGATCGCGGTGGCGCGGGCGCCAGGCTTCGACCACCGCCGCGTGAGCCGGATCAAGGTGGCGGTGACCGAGGCGGCGCGGGGCTATCCCGGCTGCGACTTCACAGGCCCCTATGACCGGCCGCTGCAGGCGCAGATGAGCATCCAGTTCGGGGTGGCGGCGGCGCTGGCCCGCGGCGGAGTGCGCCGAGACGATTTCGAGGCCCTGAGCGACGCGGACGTGATCCGCCTGGTGGGGGTCTGCGATCTCGAGGCGGACCCTGCGTTCACCGCCGCCTTCCCGGCGCGCCAGGGCGCGCGGGTCGAAGCCACTCTGGACGACGGACGGACGGTTTCGGAGACGCGGGACGCGCTGACGCCTGCGACCGAGGAAGAAATGTTCGCCGGCCTCCGGCGCGACGGCGAGCGGGTGCTGGGCGCGGCGCCGACGCGCCGGCTGCTGGACCTGATCGCCACCTTGCCGGACCTGCCCGACGCCCGAGAGCTGCTGCGCGCGGCCTCGATCCAATCCCTAACCCGTCAACCACAGAGGACTACCTGATGAGCACCGAACTTTTCGAAAAGGGCATGAAGATCCGGCGCGCCGTCCTGGGCGACGCCTATGTCGACAAGGCGATGCAGAGCGCCGACGACTTCAACATGCCGATGCAGGAACTGACGACCGAGTACTGCTGGGGCTGGTGCTGGGGACGCGAGGGGCTGGAGCGCAAGACGCGCAGCATGCTGAACCTGGCGATGATCAGCGTCCTCAACCGCTCGCATGAGTTGAAGGCCCACGTCCGCGGCGCGCTGGTGAACGGCGTCACCAGGGAGGAGATCCGGGAGGTCCTGCTGCAGGTGGCGATCTATGGCGGCGTACCGGCCGGCGTCGATTCCTTCCGCCTGGCCAGAGAGGTCTTCGCCGAGATCGACGCGAAATAGGCCCAACCAGAAGCGTGGGCGGCTCGGCCGCCCACGCCTTGCCATGAGGGGACGGGCGCGACCTCCGCCCCGAAGCTCCCGCATTGAGCGGCGCCCGCTCAGACAGCCGGCCTGGCGCGCGCGCCCGGCGTTCCGATCCCCCCCATTTCCCGATCCTCGGAGATTTCCCCGCCCGGGGATTCCCGTTGTTGCTACGGCTCTGGGGTTTTGCTGGCGAATATTTGGCGGCTACTCGCCTTTAGGTTGATGGCGTCGCTCGGCGAACACCGGCTTTTGAACGCTTGGAGGGCGGTGAAAAATAAGGAATCGGCCTAAGATTCCCGAGAGTTCCGGGGGTCGCCGCCGAAAAGCGATGTCGTTTCAGGCCACCATCAGTGATCTGGGCGCCGGGGCGGGCGGCGCAGTTGTGCCGGGCGATAGGTCGCATCGCGGCGGTAATGGACTTTGCAATACACTGCCGGAATGGGCCTCGGACTTTTCCATGGATGAATTCCGGCAAGGACTCCGGGGTTCTGCACTAACATTGGTCCTGGCTCTACTTTCTGGGGCGGAGAGCCGGCCCCCTCGAACGGCCAGGCGGCCCCGGAGAGCGGGCCGGACGGCGTCACCCGGATCGACACGGTCCGCTTCGAGGGCGCCGCCAGTCTCCCGTCCCGCGAACTGGAAGGCGTGCTCGCCGCCTGGCTAAGCAAGGACCTCACCGTGCCGCAGATGCAGCACATGGCCGAGATCGTAAGCGAACATTACCGCAAGCGCGGCTACATGGTCGCCAGCGCCTACGTCGGGGCCCAGACCATCGCCGACAACACCTTGACCATCACCGTCGTCGAAGGCCGCTTCGGCGACATCCAGATGCGCTCCAACACCTCGGTGGTGTCCGACGCCCGGATCCTGCGGACCTTCTCGGAAAACCTCTGTGGACGGGCGGATGGCTGCGAGGGTCTGGGACCGATCCGCGCGGGCCAGCTGGAGCGCGCGGGCCTGCTGGTGGCGGAGGTCCCCGGCGTGAAGGCGACCTACGAGCTCGCGCCCGGCGAGGCGCCCGGAACCACGTCCCTGCAGATCGACGCGGCCGGCGGGCGGCGCATTTCCGGCCAGGTGGGCGCCGACAACAGCGGCCTGGCCGCGATCGGGCGCCAGCGCGTGTCCCCGGCCATCAGCCTTGCGAACCTCCTCGGCCTCGGTGACGTCCTGACCCTCAGCGGCGCCTATTCCGGCAACGGCTATTGGACCTTCGCCTTGGACGCCAGCGCGCCCGTGGGCTACGGCGGAACGCGGGCCGGCCTGACGGCGGCCCAGACGCGCTACGTCCTCGGCCGGGAGTTCGCGGACCTGGGCGCCACCGGCGCCTCGGACACCGCCGGCCTGTACATGTCCCACCCGCTCAGGCGGCGCGCGAACGGCTCGGCGGACCTGCGCCTCGACGTGGTCGGCAAGCGGATGAGCACCGACTTCAAGCAGTTGGACTTCAAGGGCCGCTTGCGGGCGGCCGAGGCGATGCTGAGCCTCTCGGCCCGCCAGGCCGACACCCTGTTCCGCGCCGGCTCGACCAACCTACAGTTCACTGTACGTCGTCAGATGTTTTGAGACAGGTGGGGTCCGGATTTAGCGGAGAGATGGCCTCATCTGGGGTTGATATTTAGGCGGCGATTTTGCGGTGTTGCAAGCGCCGATGTTGGATGGTCTGGCGTTTGATGTG
>CANJRI010000023.1 GCA_947476555.1 Caulobacteraceae bacterium | reverse complement strand
GATGGCGTCCTGGTCGCCCAGCCAGTCCGACCCCTTGACGGTGTCGTACATGTGCCAGCGCCAATCGTCCTCGCCCATGTTGCCGAGGCTGGCGGAGATGCCGCCCTGGGCCGCCACGGTGTGCGAGCGGGTCGGGAACACCTTGCTGATGCACGCGGTCTTCAGGCCCGCCTGGGCGCAGCCGAGCGCGGCGCGGAGGCCCGAGCCCCCGGCGCCCACCACCACGACGTCGAACTTGTGGTCGATGAATTTGTAGGCCGACATCTCACGCGCCTCCCAGCGCGACCTTCAGCACGGAGAAGACGGCGAGCGCGCCGGCCAGTCCGCAGACGAAGAGGTTGAGGAGCAGGAGCCCGGTCTTGCTCAGGGTGGTGTGGATGTAGTCCTCGACCACCACCCGCATGCCGGCGTGCATGTGCCAGAAGGTGATGGCGAGCGTGAGCACCATCAGCACCGCGTTCAGCGGGTCGGAGACCCAGGCCACGGCGCCGAAATAGTCCAGGGCCGAAAGCCGCAGGGCCGCGTAGATGCCCCAGATGGTCAGCGGGACCAGGGCCACGGCGGCCACCCGTTCGGAGATCCAGTGGCTGACGCCGTGCTTGGCGCTGCCGAGCCCGCGGGCGCGGGACAGCGGTGTGCGGAAGTCGTCCATCAGAGCGCTCCCGTCATGGCGGCGATCAGCCAGATCACCAGGGTGGCGGTGACCGTGAAGGCGAAGACCACGACGGCGGAGAAGTTGGCGCTCTTGATATCCAGGCCGTGTCCGAGGTCCCAGACCAGGTGACGGATGCCGTTGCCGAGGTGATAGACGATCGAGACCGTCAGGCCGAACAGCACCAGCTTGCCGAGGATCGAGCCCATCACCGTCTGGAACAGGGCGTAGGCCTCCGGGCCGCTGGCCAGGGACAGGGCCCAGACGGCGGCGATCAGGGCGCCGAAATAGAGCCCCACGCCGGTGACCCGGTGGAGGATCGAGGTCAGCATGGTGATGTGCCAGCGCCAGACCTGAAGGTGCGGCGACATGGGCCGTGCGCGCGGCCCCTCGCTTGCTTCCGCCATCTTGCCTCTCCCTTGCAGCCCGAGGCTTGTAAGCTTGCCGGACCCGCTGTCAAACGCGAGCGGGCGCCTCGGGCCCATCCTTCGCGGTCGCCGAAGCTGAAGGATTTGCCCCTTTGGCGCAATGCGCCATTCAGTTAAGTTCCCTTCGCGAAAGGCGAAGGCATGCGGTTCGACCTCACTGACCTCAAGCTGTTCTGCGAAGTCGTCGATTCCGGCTCGATCACCGCCGGGGCCGAGCGGAGCGCCCTGGCGCTCGCCGCGGCCTCCACCCGCATCCGGGGCATGGAGGCGGTCCTGGGCGCGCCCCTGCTGACCCGCTCCCGCCAGGGGGTGACGCCCACCCCCGCCGGGCGGATGCTGCTCAAACACGCCCGAACGCTCCTGGCCCAGAGCGCGCGGATGCGCGAGGACCTTTCGGCCTATGCGGGCGGGCTCTCGGGCGAGGTCAAGGTGCTGGCCAACACCAACGCCCTGACCGAATTCCTGCCCGAGGCCCTGTCCTTATTCCTCGCCGCCCATCGCCACGTCACCGTCGACCTGGAGGAGCGGCTGTCGGACGAGATTGTCGGCCTGATCGCCGAAGGCGTCGGCGACATCGGCATCGTCGCCGGCACGGTGGAGGTCGGCGCCCTGCAGACCTACCCCTTCCGCACCGACCGTTTCGTGGTCGCCACCGCCTCCGACCACCCGCTGGCCGGCCGCCGGCGGGTCAGTTTCGCCGAGGTCCTGGACTACGATTTCGTCGGCCTTGAGCGCTCGTCCTCCCTGCAGCGCTTCCTCACCGCCAAGGCGGCCCGCGAGGGCCGGCCGCTGAAGCTGCGGGTGCAGCTCCGGTCCTTCGACGCGGTCTGCCGGCTGGTGGAATCCGGCGTCGGCGTCGGCGTCGTTCCGCTCACCACCGCCCTGCGCGCGGTGAAAAGCATGGACCTCGCCATCGCCGACCTCTCCGACGACTGGGCCGTCCGCGAGCTGAGGATCGTCATTCGCGCGGAGGAGGAACTCAGGCCCTATGCCCGCGAACTGGTTGAGACGTTGAGGGCCTAGCCGCGCGATAACCTCCCCCGCTTGCGGGGGAGGGGGACCCCGTAGGGGTGGAGGGGGCGCTGCCGGCGCACGGCCCCAACGCCCCCTCCGTCGCGTTCGCGACAACCTCCCCCGCTCGCGGGGGAGGTTGGCCTACCGCTCCGCCAGCCAGTCGGCGCTGCGCATCTCCTGCAGCCTGGACGCCGTCCGCTCGAACTCGAACGCCCCCGACCCTTCCGGATAGAGCGCGGCCGGCTCCGCCGCCGCCAGCACGATCAGCCGCACATGCGCCTCGTAGAGGGCGTCGATCAGGATCACGAAGCGCCGCGCCGCCTCGCGCTGCTCGGGCGTCAGCTTCGGCACGCCCTCCAGGAACACGGTGTGGAAGCGGCCGGCCAGGGCCACGTAGTCGTTGGGTCCCAGGGCCACCGCGCAGAGGCTGGCGAAGCTTGCCCTCAGCAGGCCACCGGCCGCGTGCGGGAAGGCGATCCGCCGGCCCAGCACCTCCAGCGTCTCGCCGACCTCTTCCTGGTCGGGGCCCAGCATGTCGCGCCACAGGGCGTCGAAAGCCTGCTGGTTTTGCGGCGTCAGCGGGCAGAACCAGGTCCCGGCCGCCCGCAGGCGGTCCAGCCGATAGTCGTGCGGCCCGGCCAGGGTCACGACCTCCACCTTGGTTTTCAGGAAGGCGATGAACGGCAGGAAGAGCTGGCGGTTGAGCCCGTCCTTGTAGAGCTGGTCCGGTTCGCGGTTGGAGGTCGCCACCAGGGTCACGCCCCGTTCGAACAGCGCCTCGAACAGCCGGCCCAGCACCATGGCGTCGGCGATGTCGGTGACCTGGAACTCGTCGAAACAGAGCAGCAGGGCTTCGGCGGCCAGCACGTCGGCCACAGGGGTGATCGGATCATCGCCCTTCGCTTGCCCGAACCGGGCCTTGCGGGCCGCCGTATCGCCCTTGCGCCAGGCGTCGATCAGCCGGTGGACCTCGCCCATGAAGACGTGGAAGTGGACCCGGCGTTTGCGCTCCACCGGGGCGGTCTCGAAGAACAGGTCCATCAGCATGGACTTGCCGCGCCCCACGGGTCCCACGAGATAGACGCCGCGCTGGCTCTCGGGCTTGGCGAACAACCGCTTCAGCCGGCCTTTCGGCGACATCGCCGCCAGGTCACCCTCCAGGCGGACGAGGGAGGACAGGGCTTCCCGCTGCGCCGGATCAGGGCGGATCGTCCCGTTGGCGACGCGGGTGTCGTAGGCGGTCTGCAGAGCCGAAGCCATGCGGCCTCGCCTAGCCGCGCCCGGACCGGCGCGCAAGGAACGGGCGCCTCAGCTCGCCGACCCGAGTTCCTTGCGCAGGAACCGGTAGGTCTCGCGCCTCTCGCAGGCGCAGCCGCGCATCCGCCCGTCCCTGTCCCACCAGACCAGCAGCGGATAGGCGAATTTGACACCGTTGGCCTTCATCAGCGGGGTGAGCTTGTCGACCATCACCCGGCCGGCCTCGACCACGGCCATCCGCCCGGCGTCGCCGTCCGCCGGGGGGATGCCTTCGGCGGTCCAGGCCTCGGGCGGGACGTCCTCCCAGCGCTCGGCCAGCGACCAGTCGCGGGTGATCCAGAGCTGGGCCACCGTCGCCCGCTCCGCCGGGGTCGATTTCGATATCCCGTTGAAGTCGCGGCGCGCCACCTCGATGACCCGCGGCTCCACGCCCGCCGCCATCATGGCGGGCAGCTCCTCGGACTTGAACCGCAGGCAGTCCGGGCAGGTCCGGAACGAGATCATGTAGAGCTTGCGATCGCCGCGGCCCGGGGAAACCCAGCCCGACGATTCCAGGATCGCCGCGATCTCGGCCTGGTGCTTGTCGATGGTCTTCGGCCGCCAGCGCAGGTCGTAGTTCCAGTAGGCCCAGCCGCCGGCTCCCGCGACGGCGAGGATCAGGATCAACGAAGCCCAGACGCGCCAGTTCATCGGCCTACCTCATGGTCGGAATGACGAAGGCTGAATCCTCCACCGCGCCTTCCGGCCAGCGCGCGGTGACGGTCTTGACCTTGGTGTAGAAACGAACGCCGTCCATGCCGTGCTGGTTCGCGTCGCCGAAGGCGCTGCGCTTCCAGCCGCCGAACGTATGGTAGGCCAGCGGCACCGGGATCGGCACATTGATCCCTACCATCCCCACGTTCACCTTGTTCGCGAACTCGCGCGCCGCGCGCCCGTCCCGGGTGAAGATCGAGACCCCGTTGCCGTACTGGTGGGCCGAGGGCAGGGCGACGGCCTCCTCGAAGGTCTCGGCGCGAACGATCTGCAGCACCGGCCCGAAGATCTCCTCCTGGTAGGTGCGCATCTGCGGCTTCACATGGTCGAACAGGGTGGGGCCGATGAAGAAGCCGTTCTCGAACCCCTGCAGGGAAAAGCCCCGGCCGTCGGCCACCAGTTCGGCGCCTTCGTCGACCCCCAGCTGGATGTAGTCCTCGACCCGCCTCTTGTGGGCAGCGGTAACCACAGGCCCATACTGGGCGGCCGGGTCGGTCGATATCCCCACCGTCAGAGTCTCCAGTTCGGCGAGCACCTTCTCGCGCACCGCCTCGGCCGTCCGCTCGCCCACCGGCACCACCACCGGCAAGGCCATGCAGCGCTCACCGGCCGAGCCATAGGCCGCGCCCATGATGTCCTTCACCGCCTGGTCGAGATCGGCGTCGGGCAGGATCAGCCCGTGGTTCTTGGCGCCGCCCATGGCCTGCACCCGCTTCCCGGCCGCGGCCCCGCGCGAATAGACGTACTGGGCGATGTCGGAGGAGCCGACGAAGCTGATCGCCGCCACGCCGGGGTGGTCCAGCAGCGCGTCCACCGCCGTCTTGTCGCCGTGCACGACGTTCAGCACGCCGGCCGGCGCCCCCGCCTCCATCATCAGCTCGGCCAGGCGCACCGGCAGCGAGGGGTCCTTCTCGGAGGGCTTGAGGACGAAGGTGTTGCCGCAGGCGATCGCCACACCGAACATCCACATCGGGATCATCCCGGGGAAGTTGAACGGGGTGATCCCCGCCGCCACGCCCAGCGGCTGGCGCATCGAATAGACGTCGATCCCGGGGCCCGCCCCGTCGGTGAATTCGCCCTTCAGGGCGTGCGGGATCCCGCAGGCGAACTCGATCACCTCCAGGCCCCGCTGGATGTCGCCGCGCGAATCGGCCAGCACCTTGCCGTGTTCGGAGGACAGCAGCTCAGCCAGCTCGTCCATCCGCGCCTCGACCAGGCGCTTGAATTCGAACATCACCCGCGCCCGGCGCTGCGGATTGACCGCCCCCCACGCCGCCTGGGCCCTGGCGGCCGAGGCCACGGCGGCGTCCACCTCGGCGGCGCTGGCCAGCGCCACCCGCGCCTGGACCTCGCCGGTGTTGGGATTGAACACCTCCCCGAAACGTCCCGAAGTTCCGGCGACCGTCGCGCCGTCGATGAAGTGAGTGATATCGCGCATGGCCGATCTTTTAGGCCGGCAAGTCCGGCCCGTCATCACGGTATGAGCCGCCCGGGATGACGCGATGGAAAGGGCGTGCGAAATCACCTCCATGACCATCGCCCAGCCCACCGCGCTCGCGCGCGGGGGCTTCCACGACCACATCGTCGACACCCTGATCGCCGAGCGGGCCCCGAGGCTCTCGGGCGGCGCCTGGTGGCCGGTTGTCCGGCCGGCGCTCTACGCCCTGCTGGACTACCAGAAGGCCCGGCGGATGGCCGACACCATCGCGCCCCTTCCCGGCCGTGCGGCGCTCGAATACGTCGCCGGCCTGCTGCGGCTTGAGGTCGAGGCCCGGGGCCTGGAGAACATCCCCCGTGCGGGCCGGCTCGTGGTGGTCTGCAACCACCCCACTGGCATCGCCGACGGCCTGGCGGTCTATGACGCCCTGAAGGCCGTCCGGCCGGACCTGATCTTCTACGCCAACTCCGACGCCCACCGGGTCTCGCCGGGCCTTTCCGACGTGCTGATCCCGGTGGAGTGGGTGGAGGCCAAGCGCACCCGCGAGCGCACGCGGCTGACCCTGCAGCTCACCCGTCAGGCCCTGGAGGCCGAGCGCTGCCTGGTGCTGTTCCCGGCCGGGCGCATTTCCCGCCGCCAGCCGGACGGCGGCCTCGCCGATCTGGAATGGACCTCCACCGCCGTCTCCCTGGCCCGCCGGTACGAGGCGCCGATCCTGCCCATCCACCTGGCCGGGCCCTGGTCCGCCCTGTTCCATTTCTTCCATGGTTTCTCGCCGGAGCTGCGCGACGTCACCCTGTTCCATGAGCTGCTGAACAAGGCCGGCCAGCGCTTCTCCCTGACCGTCGGCGATCCCATCCCGGCCGCCGCCCTGGAGGGCGAGGCCCCCGCCGTCACAGCCCGCGTGAAAGCCCACGTCGAGACCGGCCTGCCGCGCGGCGAGGCCTTCGCGTGATCCTGCCGGACGAGGCGGCCACGCAGCGCCTCGGCGCGGCGATCGCCGGGTTGCTCAGGCCTGGCGAGGCGGTGTGCCTCTCCGGCCCGCTGGGCGCCGGGAAATCCACCCTGGCGCGGGCCCTGGTGCGGGCCCTGACCACGCCGGAGGAGGAGGTCCCCAGCCCCACCTTCACCCTGGCCCAGTTCTACGAAGGGGCGGGCCTGAAGGTCGCCCACTTCGACCTCTACCGCCTCACCGATCCGGAGGAGGCCTATGAGATCGGGCTGGACGAGGCGCTGGACGAGGGCGCGGCGGTGATCGAATGGCCGGAGCGGCTTGGGGGCGCGCTTCCGCCCAACCGACTCGATATAGAGATTGCGCTCGATGGCGATGGACGGCGCGCGCGGCTGACGGCCCACGGCGCCTGGGAAGGACGCAAGGTTGAGTTCGGATCGTGAGGCCCTGAAGGCCGGTTTCCTGGCCCGGTCGGGATTTGGCGCGGCGGTCCGCCGGCCGTTGGGCGGCGACGCCTCCACGCGCGCCTACGAGCGGCTGACCCTGCCCGATGGCCGCTCCCTGATCTTCATGGACCAGCCCCCGGCCCTGGAGACCGCCCCCTGTCCGCCGGACGCCACAGACGATGAGCGCCGGGCCCTCGGCTACAACGCCCTGGCCCGCCTGGCCGCCGGCCGGGTCGACGCCTTCGTGGCCACGGCCGGTTGGCTGCGCGCCCAGGGGCTGTCGGCCCCGGAGATCCTCGCCCACGACGCGGCCGCCGGCCTGGCCGTCCTGGAGGACCTCGGCGACGACCTCTTCGTCCGGCTGATCGAGGCCGGTCAGGACGAGGCCCCGCTCTACGACGACGCCATCGCGACCCTGGCGCGGCTGCACGAGACTGCGCCGCCGGACGTGCTGGAGGTGGGCGGCGTCTCCTGGCCGCTGCTCACCTACGACGAACTGGCCCTGCGGACCGCCGACGCCCTGTTCGTCGAATGGCTGCCGAAGCTGAAACCGGTGACCTTTGGCGCCGAGGCCCTGGCCAGCTGGGAGGATGTCTGGGCGCCGATCCGCCGGCGCGGCGCGCAGGGCGCCAGCGTCTTCTGCCATCGCGACTACCACGCCGAGAACCTGATCTGGCTGCCGGACCGCGAGGGGCCCGCGCGCACCGGCCTGCTGGATTTCCAGGACGCCCTGAAGGCCCACCCGGCCTGGGACCTGTCCATGCTGCTGCACGACGCCCGGCGCGACGTCTCGGCCGAGCGCGAGGCTCGGGCGCTGGCGCGCTACTTCGCCCTTCGGCCGGAGGCCGACATGGAGGCCTTGGTCGCCGACTACCATGCGCTCGGCGCGCTGAATATCGTCCGCATCCTCGGCGTCTTCGCCCGCCTCACCACCCGTGACGGCAAGCCCCGCTACGCCGCGCTGATGCCGCGCATGTGGGGCTACCTCGACCGCTGCCTGGTCGACCCGGACCTGGCCCCGCTGAAGGCCTGGCTGGACGCCCACGTGCCGCCGGAGGCCCGGACGTGAGCCCCGGCCCCACCACCGCCATGGTGCTCGCCGCCGGCCTCGGCACGCGCATGCGCCCGCTCACCGACGACCGGCCCAAGGCCCTGGTGGAGGTGGCCGGCAAGGCCCTGATCGACCATGTCCTCGACCGGCTGAAGGCCGCCGGCGTCGAACGCGCCGTGGTCAACGTCCACCACTTCGCCGACCGCATGGAGGCCCATCTCGCCGGCCGGCGAGACCCGGAAATCCTGATCTCCGACGAGCGCGCCGCCCTGCTGGATTCCGGGGGCGGCATCGCGCTCGCCCGCCCGTTGCTCGGCGAAGACCCGGTGTTCGTCGCCAACATCGATTCTCTCTGGACCGAAGAGGGCGAGCCCCCCCTGGAGACGCTCAGGGCCGCCTGGGACCCGGCGGCTATGGACATCCTCTACCTGCTGGCCCGCCGCGGCCGTGGGCTGGGGTACGAGGGGCCGCAGGGCTTCTTCCGCGACGAGGGCGGGCGGCTGACCCTGTCGACCTCACCTGACACCGTCGCCCCCTTCGCCAACATCGGCTTCGGGATCATGAAGCCGCAGGTCCTGGACGGTCAGCCTGGCGGCGCCTTTCCGATCCAGCCGATCTGGCGGCGCCTGCAGTTCGAAGGCAGGCTGCACGGGGCCCCGATGGACGCCTTTTGGATGCACGTCGGCGATCCCGAAGCCCGCGACGCCGCAGAGGCCAAGCTGACGTGACCGCCTTTTTCGAACGGCCCGGTCCGCGCTGGTTCAACATCCCGGCGCATCGGCCGTTCGCGGAGGACCTGGCCCGGGGGCTGGTCGAGGCCCTGGCGCCCCTCGGCCCGGAAGCCCTCTCCGAAGCCATCGTCCTGGTCCCCACCCGCCGGGGCGCCCGGGCCCTGGCCGACGCCTTCGTGGCGGCCGGCGGCGGGCGCGCGATCCTGCCGCCGCAGATGCGGCCGCTGGGCGACATGGAGGCCGGCGAGCCGCCCTTCGAGCCCGGCGACCTGGCCCTCGACCTGCCCGCCGCCATCGAGCCCCTGCGCCGCCGCTTCGAGCTCACCCGGCTGGTCGCCGACCACGCCCACCTGCTACCCGGACGCACCCCCACCGCCTCCGGTTTCCTGGAGCTGGCCGACGCCCTGGGCGCCTTCCTCGACGGCCTGCAGATCGAGGAGGTGGAGATCGGCGAGCGCCTGGCCGGCCTCGTCGAGGCCGACCTCGCCGAGCATTGGCGGGTCTCCCGCGAGTTCCTGGAGGCGGCCCTCATCGCCTGGCCCCGGCGCCTCGCCGATCTCGGCGTCGCCGACGTCAGCGCCCGGCGTGTCGCGCTCCTGCGCCGGCTGGCCGAGGCGTGGTCGCTGAAGCCCCCGCCCGGCGTCCTGGTCGCGGCCGGCTCCACCGGCACGGTCCCGGCGGCCCGCGCGCTCCTCGCCGTGGTCGCCGCCGCCCCGCAAGGCTGCGTCGTGCTGCCGGGCCTGGACGAAGGCCTCGCCGACAAGGCCTGGGCGGCGATCGATGTCCAGCATCCCCAGGCCGCGCTCAAGCGCCTGCTGGACGACGCCGGCGTGCGCAAGGCCGAGGTCGCCGTCTGGCCGGCCTCCCTGGGTCCTGACAGCGTCGGGCGCTGGCGCCGTCGGGTGGTCAACGAGGCCCTGCGTCCCGCCGAGGAGACCGCCGACTGGCTGGAGGTGATCGCCGCTCTCAGGGCCGAGGGCGCGCGTGAAGGGGTCGACCCCATCGCGGAAGGCCTGGCCGGCCTCTCGCTCCTCAACGCGCCCACCGAGGAAGCCGCCGCGACCGCGGCCGCCCTGCTGCTGCGCGAGGCCCTGGAAACGCCCGGCCGCACCGCCGCCCTGGTCACCCCGGACAAGGGCCTGGCCCGCCGCGTCACCGCCCGTCTGGGCCGTTGGGGGATCGTCCCCGACTCCTCGGCCGGCGAAAGCCTCGCCGGCTGCCGGGCCGGCGCCCTGGCCGGTCTGCTCGCCAGGGCGGCCATCGACCCACTGGATCCCGTCACGATCCTGGCCCTCCTGAAGCACCCGCTTGTCGACACCCCGCCCGAGGCCCTGGCCGCCCTTGAGCGCAAGGCCCTGCGCGGCCGTCGTCCCCGGGCCTGGGACGAGCTGGAGGCGCGCGCCGAGGGCCCCGACGCCCTCGGCCTCGCCCGCCGGCTCCGCGTCGTCATCGAGTCCCTGGCCTTCACCGATGAGGCCGACCCCCCGGGCGAGGTCGCCCGCCGGCTGACCGCCGCCATGGAGGCGCTGGCCGATCCGGCCGGCCTCTGGGCCGGGCCCGGCGGCGAGACCATGGGCCGCCTGCTCTCCGGCCTGATCCACGATGGCCAGGACCTGCCCCCCGTGACCCCCCGCGGCTTCGCCGATTGGCTGGGCAAGCTGATGGACGGCGAAACCGTCCGCACCGGCGGCGCGACCCATCCGCGCCTGCGTATCCTGGGCGCCATCGAGGCCAGGCTGGTGCGCGCCGACCGGCTGATCGTCGCCGGCCTGGAGGAGGGCGTCTGGCCGGCGGGCGGCCCCCTCGATCCCTTCCTCTCCCGGCCGATGCGCGCCAGCCTCGGCCTGCCGTCGCCCGAGCGCCGCGTCGGCCTCTCGGCCCACGACTTCGCCCAGGCCGCCTGCGCGCCCGAGGTGATCCTGCTGCACACCGAACGGCGCGAGGGATCGCCGTCGGTGAAGTCCCGCTGGCTCTGGCGACTGGAGACCCTGGCGTGCGGGGCCGGCGCGCCGATCGCCGGCCGGCCCGAAGTCCTGGCCTGGGTCCGCGCCCTCGACGCGCCCGACGCCTACGCCCCCGCCAAGCGTCCCGCGCCGCGCCCGCCCCTGGCCCACCGCCCGCGCCAGCTGTTCGTCACCCGCGTCGAGACCCTGACCCGCGATCCCTACGCCGTCTGGGCGCGGGATATCCTGAAGCTCCGCGCCCTGGAACGTCCCGATGAGCCGGTCGATGTCAGGGCGCGCGGCACGGCCATCCACCTGGCTTTCGAGCGCTTCGCCCTGGCCCACCCGGGCGCCCTGCCGCCGGACGCCGCCGCGATCTTCGAACGGCTCTATCTGGACGCCCTGGTCGAGGCCGGCATGCCGGCGGAAGCCATGGCCCGCGAGCGTTCGCTGGCCCGGGAGGCCGTGGCCTGGGTGGCGGAGATCGAGGGCGAACGCCGCGACGGTCGGGCCATCCATGTCGAGGTGGAGGGCGGCCTCACGGTCGAGACGGTCGCCGGCCCCTTCGTCATCAAGGCCAAGGCGGACCGCGTGGAGGTCACCCAGGACGGCTTCGGGCACGTGCTCGACTACAAGACCGGCAAGGCGCCTTCGAAGAAGGAAGTCTCCACCGGGTTCTCGCCCCAGCTCACCCTCACCGCCGCGATCCTGGCGGGCGGCGGCTTTCCGGGTCTCGGACGCCCCAGCCCGGGCGACCTGACCTATCTGGAAGTCACCGGCCGCAAGCCCGCCGGCAAGGTGGAGACCCGGGCCGCCGCGGGTCCGGAGAGCGAGGACGCCGCCGGCCGCGCCCTCGCCGGCCTCGTCGAGCTGATCGGCCGCTTCGACGACCCGGACCAGCCCTACCTCTCCCGCGTGGCCCCGCAGTTCGTGAAGGCCCGGATGAGCGACTACGACCATCTGGCGCGGGTGTTCGAATGGTCCACCAGCGGGGAGGAGGGCGAGGAATGAGCGTCCCCGATCCGCAGCGCCCCGATCCACAGCAATTGGCCGCCGACCCGACCCTCTCGGCCTTCGTCACCGCCAACGCCGGCTCGGGCAAGACCAAGACCCTGATCGACCGGGTCGCCCGCCTGCTGCTGGCCGGCGCCGAGCCCCAGGCGATCCTCTGCGTCACCTACACCAAGGCCGCCGCGGCCGAGATGCAGCGCCGGCTGTTCGGCCTCCTGGGAAGCTGGTCGGTGCTGCCCGACGCCGAGTTGCGGGCCAAGCTCGCCGTCCTCGAGGACCGCCCCGCCGCCGGTTTCGACCGCAAGGCCCTCTCCGACGCCCGCGCCCTTTTCGCCCGCGCCCTGGAGACCCCCGGCGGCCTGAAGATCCAGACCATCCACGCCTTCTGCGAGAAGCTGCTGCGGCGCTTCCCCCTGGAGGCCGGCATCTCACCGGGTTTCCGAGTCATGGACGACGCCGCCGCGGCAGCGGTTGTTGGCTCAGCGCGGGCGGCGGTGGCTCGCTACGCCCTGGCCCATCCCGGCGAGGTCGCCGAGGCCTACGCCCGCCTCTCCGTGGCCCTCGACTTCCAGAGCTTCCAGGCGATGTTCGCCGAGTTCGAGGCCAGACGCGGCGCGCTCGCTGCCTTCCTGGCCCGCGAAGGAGGCCTTGAGGGCGCGATCGCCTGGGCCTGGTCGGCCGTCGGCCTGCCGCCCGGAACCTCGCCGGAGGCCATCGCTGACGAGGCCGTCGCCCACCTCGACCGCGCGCTCTGGCGCGAAGCGGCCGACGCCCTCACCCTGGGGGGGGTCACCGACCAGCGCTGCGCCGCCCAGCTCGCGGAGGTCGCCGGCGCGCCGACCTTCGACCGCGCCCTGGAGGCGCTGTTCACCAAGGAGGGCGAGGGCGATCCCAGGACCTGGGTCGCCAAGACCAGCGGCCTGAAGGCCCGCGAGGACCTGCGCCAGGCCCTGCTGTCCGAGCAGGACCGGTTGGAGGCCGCCCGCCAGCGTTTCCGCGCCGCCCAGGTCGCCCAGGACACCGCCTACGCCCTGACCCTGGCCAGCGCCTACCTCGTGGCCTACCGCCAGGAGAAGACCTTCTCCGGCGCCCTCGACTTCGCCGACCTGATCGAAAAGACGCGGGCTCTGCTGGCCAGCCGGCCCGCCGCCGCCTGGGTGCTCTACAAGCTCGACGGCGGCATCGACCACATCCTGGTGGACGAGGCGCAGGACACCGCCGCCGACCAGTGGGCTATCGTCGACGCCCTGACCGGCGAGTTCTTCGCCGGGGCCGGCGCGCGGGAGGGCCTTGCCCGTCAGCGCAACATGTTCGTGGTCGGCGACGAGAAGCAGTCGATCTATTCCTTCCAGGGCGCTCAGCCGGAGCTGCTCACCCGCAAGTTCGAGTTCCACCGCGACCGCGCCAGCGGCGCCGGGATGCGCTTCGAGCGGGTGGATCTGCTGGCCTCCTGGCGCTCCACGCCCCAGGTGCTTTCCTTCGTCGACGCCGTGTTCGCCCCGCCGGAGCTGGCCGGTGCCATCCAGCCGCGCCTGGAGCCCGAGGAGGTCAGGCACCTCGCGGTCCGCACCGACGACGGCTGCGTCGACGTCTGGCCGCTGGAGCGCGAGGAGAAGGGCGAGGAGCGCCTGGCCTGGGACGCCCCGCTGGACGCCGAGCCGGCGACCAGCGCCAACCGCCGCCTGGCCCGCAAGATCGCCTGCGAGATCAAGGACCTCATCGCCCGGGGCGACGCGGTGCACGACAAGGAGCTGGGCGTCCGCCGTCCGGCCACGGCCGGCGACGTGCTGATCCTGGTGCGCCGGCGCCGGGCGCTGTTCGAGGAGATCCTGCGCGCCCTCAAGCACGAGGGCATCCCGGTGGCCGGCGCCGACCGGCTGGCGCTCTCAGGCCATATCGTCTTCGACGATCTCATGGCCCTGGCCCGCTTCGCCCTGTTCCCCGGCGACGAGCTGAACCTGGCCGCCCTGCTGAAAAGCCCGTTCTGCGACGCCGACGACGAGGCGCTCTACGCCCTGGCCCATCGGCGCGAGGCGAACCTTTGGGACCAGCTTCGCGCCGCACCGGCCTGGGCCGCTGCCGCCGCCTTCCTCTCCGGCGCCATCGAGACCGGCCGCGCGCTGCGGCCCTTCGAGTTCTACGCGCGGATTCTAGGCCTCGCCGCGCCCGACGGACGCTCCATGCGCGCGCGGCTGCTGCGCCGCCTGGGCGAGGAAGCGCAGGACGCCCTCGACGAATTCCTGTCCCAGGTCCTGGCCGCCGAGCAGCGCGGCGTCCACGATCTCGAAAGCCTCGCCGCCGCCTTCGCGGGCCTGGACATCACCGTCAAGCGCGAGATGGAGGCCCCGGCCGGCCAGGTGCGGGTGATGACCGCCCACGGCGCCAAGGGCCTGGAGGCGCCGATCGTCTTCCTGCCGGAAACCACCCTTTCCCGCACCCAGCGCGGCTCACCGCTGATGGAGACCGAGGACGGCGGCTTCCTCTGGTGTTCCTCCGGCGCCCGCGACTGCGAGGTCTCCGCGGCCGCCCGCGAGCGTCGCGCCCAACGGGACGAGAACGAAGCCTACCGCCTGCTCTACGTTGGCCTGACCCGCGCCCGCGACCGGCTGGTACTCTGCGGGCGGGCGGCGGAGAACGCCAAGGAAGAGAACATCAAGGGCTGGTGGGGCGCCCTCTCGGCGGCGCTGGAGGAGGACCGGATCGCCCCGCACCTCCGCCACACCGCCTGCGGCGACATGCTGATCCGCCGCTACGGCCCCGACCCCGAGGTCCTGCCGCGCGAGGTCGGCGCCGGGCCGACCGAACAGGCCCTGCCAGCCTGGGCCCGCGCCGCCGCGCCCACGGAAGCCTTCGCCCGCTACGCCTCGCCCTCCGACCTCGGGGAAGGCGCCCGGGTCGCCGCCCCCTCTCCGCTGGCGGCGGCGGGCGGCCTCGGCCGTTTCAGGCGCGGCGAGTTGATCCACCGCCTGCTGCAGCTCCTGCCCGACCTGCCGCCCGAAGGCTGGGAGGCCGGCTCCGAGGCCCTGCTGGCCCGCGAGCGCGACCTCGCTCCCGACCAGCGCGCCGAGATGACCGCCGCCGCCCTCGGCGTCCTCCGCGACGCCCAGTTCGCGGAGGTGTTCGGCCCGGGCAGCCGGGCCGAGGTCGCCATAGCCGGCTCCGCCGCCGCCCTGCCGGCCGGCCTTTCGATCTCCGGCCGCATCGACCGGCTCGTGGTGCTGCCGGGCCGCGTGCTGGTGGTCGATTTCAAGACCAATCGCCCGTCGCCGGCCCGGATCGAGGACGCCGATCCGGTCTATCTGCGCCAGATGGCGCTCTACGCCGCCGTGCTCGCCGAGGTGTTCCCGGGGCGGGCGATAAGCGCGGCGCTGGTGTGGACGGATGGCCCAAGGCTCATGCCGCTTCCAGAAAACCTGCTGGCCCGAACCCTTGCCGAGCTTGGCCGGACCGGTTGATACCTGTGGGTGGCCCGCCTACATCGGCGGATCAAAGAAGCGGGCGCCGCGTTCGACGGGCGTCCGCGAGAGGAGCTTTTCCATGGCTACCGTGAAGATCACCGACGATTCCTTCGAGAAGGACGTCCTGCAGGCCGAGGGCCCGGTGCTGGTCGACTTCTGGGCGGAGTGGTGCGGCCCCTGCAAACAGATCGCGCCGGCGCTCGAGCAGATCTCGGACGAACTGGGCGGCAAGGTCACGGTGGCCAAGCTGAACATCGAGGACAGCCCCACGACCCCCTCGCGCTACGGCGTGCGCGGCATCCCGACCATGATGCTGTTCAAGGGCGGCCAGATGGCCTCGATGAAGGTCGGCGCCATGCCCAAGCAGAAGATCCTGGAATGGCTCAACGAGGCCGGCGTGGCGGCCTAAAACGTCCTGTCATCCCGGAAAGCCGCGTCAGCGGCTTGTCCGGGACCCATGATCTCCGAGATTCCAGGAGAGGTCGCCGCGGCGACGCTGTAGGAAAACGCCAGCCTTAGTGACCATGGGTCCCGGTCTTCGCTGCGCGAAACCGGGATGACATCCTAGGGTTGGCCGTCGCCCGACGCTTCCCCATCGGTCCCCGGCCCGCCCGACCGCAACGCCTTGCGGTTCCGGGCCACGAACCAGTTCACCGCGCGGCTGACCACCAGCCAAGCGACCAGCCAGCCGATCAGGACGGGCCCGGTCATGCCGTAGGTGTGGATCAGCAGCCAGAGCGCGACCAGGGCCACGGCCAGGGTGACCAGCCACGGGATCGGCAGCGACAGGCGCAGGGCTTTCTTCTGGAACATCAGGCTGGCCCCCTCCTTAGCTCGGCCACGTCTCCGGACTCATCGCCAGCACCTCGCCGGCGAAATGCAGACCGCCACAGACAAGCACATGCGGGGCCGGTCCGTCAGCCTCCAGTGCGCGCGCGACGCCGTCCATGACATTGGCCGCCGTCTCCGGGCTGAGCCCGGCCTTGGCGGCGGCATCCACCAGATCCTCGGCGCTCGCCGCATGCTCCGACTCGAACGTCGTGCAGATCACCCGCGGCCGCATCTCCGAGAAGGCCCTCAGGAACCCCTCGGCGTCCTTGCGCGCGAACATGCCCACCACCAGGGTCAGCGGCCGGGCGTCCCGGTCGATCAGTCGCGAGGCGGCCTCGGCCAGGGCCTCGCCGGCGTGCGGGTTGTGGCCGCCATCCAGCCACAGGTCCGCGCCCCGCGCCTTGGCCAGGGCGGCGAGGGGACCGGCGGTCAGCCGCTGGAACCGGGCCGGCCACACCGCCGAGGCCACGCCCTGCCCCAGCACCTCGTCGGAAAGGTCGTGGTCCAGCATCAGGGCGGCGGCCACCGCCACCCCCGCATTGTCGAACTGGTAGCCGCCGAACAGGCTCGGCGCCGGCAGGTCCAGCAACCGCTCTGGCATCTGCACCAAGAGCCGCCCCCGCTCCTCCCAGGCGTCGAAGTCGCGGCCCATCAGCAGCATCGGCGCCATGCGCGCGTCGGCCTCGCGCTCGATGATGTCCAGGGCCTCGTCCGCCTGTCGGGCGACCACGACGGGGCGGGCCCGCTTGATGATCCCGGCCTTCTCCCAGGCGATCTTCGGCAGGCCGGGCCCCAGGAACTCCAGATGGTCCAGATCCACCGGGGTGATGACGCTGACGGCGGGCGCGTCGAAGACGTTGGTGGCGTCGAACCGGCCGCCCAGCCCCACCTCCACGACGCAAAGGTCGGCGGGCGTCTCGGCGAAGGCCAGCAGGGCGATCACCGTGGTGATCTCGAAGAAGCTAATCGGCTGGTCGCCGTTCGCCGCTTCCACGCGCTCGATCAGGTCGCGCAGCTGCGCGTCGCCGATCAGGGCGCCGGCCAGCCGGATGCGCTCGGCGAATCGCACCAGGTGCGGCGAGGTCAGGGCGTGGACCCGCAGGCCGGCGGCCTCGCCGATCGCGCGCAGATAGGCCACCGTCGAGCCCTTGCCGTTGGTGCCCGCCACATGGATCACGGGGGGAAGGAGCCGCTGCGGGTCGCCGAGCGCGGCCAGCAGCCGCTCGACGCGGCCGGTGGAGAGATCGATCAGGGTGGGGTGGCGCGCCCGCAGCCGCTCGACCACCGCGTCGGAGACGCGGATGGGGTCAAAGCCGGGATCGACGGCGACGTCAGGCTGCGGTGGAAAGGCGCTCACGCCCCATCATAAGCGTCTTCAGGATCGAGCCCAGCACGGAAGGTAGCTCGGAACGCGGAACCACCTTGTCCAGCATGCCCCGCTCCACCAGGAACTCCGACTTCTGGAAGCCCGCGGGCAGGGTCTCGCGGATGGTCTGCTCGATCACCCGTCGGCCGGAGAAGCCGATGGTGGCGTTCGGCTCGGCCAGGTGGATGTCGCCGAGCATGGCGTAGGAAGCGAGCACGCCCCCGGTGGTCGGGTCGGTCAGCACCACCACATAGGGCAGGCCGGCGTCCTTGACCGCGTTCAGCGCCAGGGTGGTGCGCGCCATCTGCATCAGCGACAGCGTGCCTTCCTGCATCCGCGCCCCGCCGGAGGCGGTGAAGATGATCAGCGGCGCCCCGCGCGCCACCGCGGTCTCGGCCGCCTTGATGAAGCATTCACCGGCCGCCATGCCCAGGGAGCCGCCCATGAAGGCGAAGTCCTGCACCAGCACCACCGCCGACTGGCCGTCGATCTCGCCAAAGGCGATGGCCATGGAATCCTGCTCGCCGGTGGCGATGCGCGAACTCTTCAGGCGCTCGGCGTAGGGTTTCACGTCCGGGAAGGCCAGCGGGTCGTCCCTGACGATCGGCGAGGCGATCCGCTCGTAGGCGCCGTCGTCGAAGGTGTAGCGCAGGCGCTCAGCGGTCCCGATCCGCATGTGGTGGCCCGACGGGGTCACCCACAGGGCCGCGTCCAGGTCCGGCCGGTAGATCATCTCGCCGGTCTCGGGGCACTTCACCCAGAGGTTCTCGGGCGTCTCGCGCTTGGCGAAGGCGCCCTGCACGCCGGGCGCGATCCGCGACAGCCAGCCGCGACGCTCGCGGTGGGCGCCGGTCCGGCCGGGCTTATCGTTTCGGTTTTCGACCATAGCCATGGGTTATCAGACCGCCGTTAGGCCCTGCCGCGCTCTACGCACAGCCTTAGCCAAGGATTCCACTTTGGAAAGAACTCTGGCGCTCACGTCTTCGTTCAAATCCACTGCTTCGGCCACTTCGTCCACAAGCGCGGAGCCCACGACGGCCGCGTCGGCTACCTGAGCTATCGAGGCCGCCCTTTCCGGAGTCTTAATGCCGAAGCCGACCGCCACCGGAAGGCCCGAGGCCTTGCGGACCCGCTCCACATGGGGCGCCACGGCGGCCGCGTCGGCCTCCTTGACCCCCGTCACCCCGGCCACCGAGACGTAGTAGACGAAGCCGGAGGTGCGCCGGATCACCACCTTCAGCCGCTCGTCGTCCGTGGTGGGGGTCGCCAGGCGGATCAGCGAAACATCCGCCGCGTCCAGGGCGTCGGCCAGCGGGTCGGCCTCTTCCGGCGGGCAATCCACGACGATCAGGCCGTCCACCCCGGCCGCCGCCGCGTCGCGCGCGAAGGCGGCGTAACCCCAGGTCACCAGCGGATTGGTGTAGCCCATCAGGATCAGCGGCGTGGCCCCGTCGGTCTCGCGGAAGGCGCGCACCAGCTCCAGCGTCCCGGCCAGCGTCATCCCCTTGGCCAGCGCCCGCTGGGCGGCCCGCTGGATCGGCGGGCCCTCGGCCATGGGATCGGAGAAGGGGAAGCCCAGCTCGACGATGTCGGCCCCGGCGCCGGGCAGACCCTTGAGGATCTTCAGCGCCGTGGCCGCGTCCGGGTCGCCGGCCATCACATAGGCGATGAAGGCCGCGCGGCCTTCGGCCTTCAGAGCCGCGAAGCGGGCGTCGATGCGGGCCTTGCTCAAATCTGCATGCCCAGATGGTTGGCCACCGTGGCCACGTCCTTGTCGCCCCGGCCGGAGAGGTTCAGCACCACGATCCCGTCCTTGCCGACCTCGCGGGCCACGTCCCCCACCCGCGCCAGGGCGTGGGCGGACTCGATGGCGGGAAGGATGCCCTCCAGCTCGGCGCACAGCTTGAACGCGTCGAGGGATTCGATGTCCGTGGCGGTCAGATAGGTCGCCCGGCCCACGTCGTGCAGCCAGGCGTGCTCGGGGCCGATGCCCGGATAGTCCAGGCCCGCCGAAATCGAGTGCGCCTCGGTGATCTGGCCTTCTTTGTCCTGCAGCAGATAGGTCATGTTGCCGTGCAGGACGCCCGGCCGGCCGCCGTTGATGGCCGCGGCGTGGCGGTCCGTGCCCATGCCGTCGCCGGCCGCCTCCACCCCGATCAGCCGCACGCCCTCGTCGTTCAGGAACGGGTGGAACAGGCCAATGGCGTTGGAGCCGCCGCCCACGCAGGCCATCACCGCGTCCGGCAACCGGCCCTCCATAGCCATCATCTGCTCGCGGGTCTCGCGGCCGATCACCGCCTGCAGGTCGCGCACCATCTCCGGATAGGGGTGCGGGCCGGCGGCCGAGCCGATCAGGTAGTAGGTGTCATGGACGTTGGTGACCCAGTCGCGCAGGGCCTCGTTCATGGCGTCCTTCAGCGTCGCCGATCCCGACGTCACCGGCCGCACTTCCGCGCCCAGCAGGTTCATGCGGAACACGTTGGGCTTTTGCCGCTCCACGTCCACCGCGCCCATGTAGACCACGCAGGGCAGGCCGAAGCGGGCGCAGACCGTGGCCGTGGCCACCCCGTGCTGGCCGGCCCCGGTCTCGGCGATGATCCGGGTCTTGCCCATCCGCATGGCCAGCAGGATCTGGCCCATGCAGTTGTTGATCTTGTGGGAGCCGGTGTGGTTCAGCTCCTCGCGCTTCAGGTAGATCTTCGCCCCGCCGTAGTGGGCGGTCAGCCGCTCGGCGAAATAGAGCGGGCTGGGGCGCCCCACATAGTGTGTCAGGTACCCGCCCAGCTCCGCCTGGAACGCCGGATCCGCCTTGGCCGCGGCCCAGGCCGCGCCCAGGTCGTGCACCAGCGGCATCAGGGTCTCGGGGACATAGCGGCCGCCATAGTCGCCGAACCGCCCATTGGCGTCGGGATAGGCCGTGTAGTCGTTGGGGCGGGCCCCGGGGGATGGAGGTGCGGCGGTCATCACTCAGGCGCGGCGGACGGCGTCCAGGAACGCCGCGATCAAGGGCGGGTCCTTTAGTCCCGGACCGCGCTCCACGCCAGAGGAAACGTCCACCAGCGGCGCGCCGGAGGCCTTCACCGCCTCGGTGACGTTCCACGGATCGAGCCCCCCGGCCAGGAACCACGGCCGCGAAAACCGGCGGCCGGCGAGCAGGCTCCAGTCGAACGCCGCGCCCAGGCCGCCGGGCCGATCGGCGTCCTTGGGGGCCTTGGCGTCGAACATCAGATGCTCCACCACACTCTCGTAGGTCCGCGCCGCCTCGATGTCGGCGGACTCCGAGACCGACAGGACCTTGATGGCTCCAACGCCGGTCCGCCGCGTGATCTCGCCGACCCGCGCGGGTGTCTCCTTGCCGTGCAGTTGAAGGAGGTCTGGCGCCAATAGGCGGGCGATGCGGTCCACATCCTCGTCGCTGGGATCGACCATAACCGCCACGACCTTGGCCGGCGCCTGCCGGATCGGCAGGGCCAGGCGGTGGGCCGCCTCCGGTTCGATGTCACGTGGGCTTTTGGGAAAGAACATGAAGCCCACATAGCCGGCGCCGCCGTCCAGGGCCGCGCGGACGGCCTGGGGCGTCGAGACGCCGCAGATTTTGGCGGTGACGGTCATGGGGTGAAGATAGGGCCTGTCAGGCCTTTTGCTTCAGGAGATCGCGGATTTCCATCAGCAGCGCCTCCTGCGGTGGCGGGGCGGTGGGGGCCTCGGGCTTGGCCGCCTCGGCGCGGCGGGCCATGTTGACCAGCTTCACCAGCATGAAGATCGCCCAGGCGACGATCATGAACTTGATGCAGGCGTTGATGAACAGGCCGTACTGGACGGCCACCAGCTCGCTCGCCTCGGTGGCCGGATCGTCGGGCTTGAGCACCACCTGAAGCTTGGCGAAGTCGATCCCCGACAGCGCCATGCCGATCGGCGGCATGATCACGTTGTCCACCAGGGATTTGACGATGTCGTTGAAGGCCGCGCCGATGATCACGCCCACCGCCAGGTCGACGACGCTGCCCCGGGCGATGAATTCACGGAATTCCGAAACCACGCCCATGGCGCGCGCCCTCCGTCCCGAACTCAGGATTCGTCGACGTTCAGCCGCTCGCGCAGTTCCTTGCCGCTCTTGAAGAACGGGACGTGCTTGGCGCGCACGTCCACCGGCTCTCCGGTGCGCGGATTGCGCGCCGCCCGGGCCTCGCGCGAGCGCACCGAAAGCGCGCCGAATCCACGAAGCTCCACCCGCCCGCCCTGTTCCAGGGCTTCGATCATCCGCTCCAGGATCACGCCGACCACGCGCTCGATGTCGCGCTGCGTCAGGTGCGGATTCTCCTCGGCGAGTTTCGCGATCAGTTCAGACTTGATCATGAGGCCCCTCGAAAACGAGGCGACCCTGGACGACTTGGCCTTTGGATTCAAGGCGTAAAAAGGGTTTACGGCCACGCTTGGCCGGCCGCGACGGCGGCCGCGCTATTGGATCAGCCTGTCCGCCTCGTCGATCAGATAGTCCGGGGCGGTGAGGCCCAGCGCCTTCACCGACTTCAGGTTCAGCATCATCGGCGGCGCCATCCGCAGCACCGGGATGTCGCCGACCTTGGCCCTGCCCTGCAGGATCATGTCGACCCGCTCGGCCATCGCCGGCCAGCCGTCCGGCGGACCGAAGGCCGCGGTGCCGCCGTTCTGGACGATCGACATCTGGCAGCAGCCCATGGTCGGCAGGCCGTACTTCAGCGACAGCGGCCCGATGATCGGGCCATTGGTGTTGAACACCTCATGCGGGCCGATGGAGACGGCCTCCATGCCGTCCTTCTTCATCTGCGCGAACGCCGGCTCCAGCCCCTCCTTGGTCATCACCTCATAGGTCTTGACCTCGATGCCCATCCACCGACCGGCCTCGATGATCTCGCGGCGTTGCGAGGGCGCGGGCGAATAGGTGTGGTTGTAGAGGTGCGCCACCTTCTTGAGGTTGGGCTTCAGGATCTTCAGCACCCGCATCTGCTTGAGCGCGTAGCCGGGCTCATAGGAGAAGCCCGTGAAGTTCTTGCCCGGACGCATGTAGCTCTTGATCAGGCCCTCCTCCAACGGATCGGTGGCCCAGAACACCACCGGGACGGGATCGTTCGCGGTCGCATGCATGACGTACAGACCGGCGTTGCTCATCAGCGTGAGGATGACGTCGGGCTTCCAGGCCACCATGTCCCGCGCCAGCTGATCCATCTTCCCGAGATCTCGCCCGGCGGAGAGGAAGTGGTAGGTGGTGTTGCCGCCTTCGACGTAGCCGTACTTGGCCAGCGCGTCCTTGACCGGCATCTTCCCGCCGCCCGGGTCCGGCGCTTCGCCGGGTCTGCCCATCGGGGCGGCATAGTTGATGATGCCGATCCTGTAGTGCTTCGCCTGGGCCTGCGCGGCGACCGGCGCCAGCGCCGAAAAGGCGAGGGCGAGGCCGATCAAGAGCCGCGACGTCCAATGCACAGCTTTCACCCCCGCCATGACGGCCCTCCCAAATGGACTCTTATGTTCGGCGACCGTGCCGCTTTTTCGGACGGCATGAAAGGCCGGATGTACGGATGTCGGCCTTCGACCCATAGGCGACGTTCGACGTTTGCCATCTTCCGTTTACGCAAAACGGACCCAGCAGCAGACTGAATCCAGCCTTCCCCAGTTTTGGGCTGGCAAGACGGTGAGGGTTTACTTCGACAGAGGGGTGAGGGACATTCGAATAAACGTCTCTTATCCAGGCAGGGGTCTTTATCGACCGAGGTGAGAGACCGAGGCCGGACCATTTGGTTACACGCTGCTTGGCCTCGCCATCAGCGATTATAAAAGGGAGGAATCACAAATGAATAAGTCTCCGTATAATTTGTCATTGCTTGGCGCGGCGTCGACATTTGCTATGGCGCTCGTCTTAGCTGGCGGCGCTCACGCGCAGGATCAGGACAACGGGGTTGAGGAGGTCGTCGTCACGGGCACCCGCTTGCCCGCCGGCCTTACCTCGGCGACGCCCGTGGCGACGGTCTCGAGCGCCAACATCGAGCAGAAGGCGCCCGCCCAGATCATCGAGGCGCTGTACGACGTCCCCGCGTTCAAGCAGGACTCCGGCGCCGGCCAGTCCCAGCGCAGCGCAAACGCCACCGCGACGGTGAACCTGCGCGGCCTCGGTAACGTGCGAACCCTGACCCTGGTCAACGGCATGCGCCAGGTCGGCACCAACACCCAGGTATTCGACACCAACTGGATCCCGTCCAGCCTGGTGGAGCGGGTCGAGGTGGTGACCGGCGGCGCCTCGGCGGCCTACGGATCGGACGCCGTCGCCGGCGTGGTGAACTTCATCATCAACGATCGCCTCGAAGGCATCCGCGCCAGCGCGCAAGTCGGCGTCGCCGAGGCCGGCGACAACGAGGGCTACACCCTCGGCTTCGCCTACGGCCGCGGCTTCGCGAACGATCGCGCCCACGTCGTCTTCGGCGCCGAATATTCGAACACGAACGGGGTCGAGAACATCTACGCGCGCAAGTGGGGCCGCATGGAAACGGGCACCCTCTCGCCCTCCGCCGCCCAGCGCACCGCGCTCGGGCTGCCGGCGAACGTCTACGCCAACAACGTCGAATATCTCGCCACCGGCGTGACTGGCGGGATCATCACCTCCGGTCCGCTGGCGGGCACCGCCTTCCGCGAGGACGGCACCCCCTACGCCTTCCAGATCGGAACCCAGATCGGTGCGCCGGCCGCCGGCCTGGCGCTGTCGAACCTGCAGATCGGTACGTCCAACTACGGAAACACGGCCCTGGGCACCTTCTGGCTTGCCGCGCCGCTGGAGCGCCTCGCAACCAAGGCGCGCGTGACCTACGACATCACCGACAACGTCACCGCCTTCGCCGACTACAGCTACGCCTACAACCGTGGCCAGGGCGTCGTCGGCACGCAGCAGATCCCGAACGGCGTCATGTCCAGCTTCCTGATCCAGGCGTCCAACCCTTACATTCCCGCGGCCACGCGCGCGGCGATGACCGCCGCGGGCCAGACCCAGTTCAGCATTGGCTATCTGCCGACCTATGTGGCGTCCAACAGCCACGGCAACACGGGCTACGAGCAGAACAACAGGACCTGGGTCCAGCAGTTCAACCTGGGCTTGAAGGGTACGGTCGGCGAGGACTGGAACTGGGATGCGTCCTGGTCGCACGGCTGGTACCACAACACCAACAATCGCCCGAATACGTTGAATTTGGCGAACTTCGCCGCCGCCACCTATGTGGTGACCGGCGCCAACGGTCAGCCGGCCTGCGGACCGCTCGCCACCAACCCCAATCTGAACGCCACGACGCGCACCTTGGTGCTGCCCGGCTGCGTTCCCTACAACCCCTTCGTCGGCGGCGTGCCGACGGAGGCGCAGCGGTATGTCGTCACCCCGCCGGCCACCTACGTAAACACCCGTCTGGACAGCTGGGCCTTCAACGTCAGCGGCTCGCCCATCGAGCTGTGGGCGGGTCCCCTCGCGGTCGCGTTCGGTGCGGAATACCGGAAGGACACGCTCGGTGTCCGCGGCGAAGGCCTTGACGCCCGTTCGTTCGCCAACGGCGGCTCCACAAGCTACGGCGGCGCCCGCAACGTGAAGGAAGGCTACCTCGAGATCGGCCTGCCACTGATCCGGGATATGGCGTTCGCCAAGGAGATCGCCCTGAACGGGGCGGCCCGCCGGACCGACTACGAAACCAGCGGCGCGGTGACCACCGCCAAGCTGGGCCTCACCTGGGACGTCAACGACTGGCTGCGCTTCCGCGCCACGCAGTCACGCGATATCCGCGCGCCCAACCTGACCGAGCTCTTCCAGGTCGGCGCGCCCTCCACCCAGCAGGGCACCCGCAATCCCTTCAACGGGCAGGTCGGCGCGCTGATCACCCGCGGCAGCGGCAACACGGACCTTGTGCCGGAGGTCGCGCAGACCTTCACCGGCGGCATGGTGTTCCGCCCGCAATGGTCGTGGGCCTCGCGCTTCACGCTGACCGCCGACTACTACTGGATCAAGCTCAAGGGCGTGATCGCCTCGGTCAGCGGTCAGGAAACCCTGAACCGCTGCTTCGCCGGCATCCAGACCTATTGCGACGCCATCGTGTTCGACCCCAACTCCGGTTACGGCGTCGCCTTGGTCAACACGCGGACCTACAACCTGAACCAGCTTCGGGCCAAGGGCGTCGATCTGGATATCAGCTATGTTGTGCCGATCGAGGACCTGAACATCGGCACGCTGCGCCTCCACGCCCAGGGAGGTTACCAGCCCACGCTCACCACCATCGACACGGCTGGCGTGGCCCTGAACGCGGCGGGTTCGTCGATCGGCGTCTCGGAATGGCGCTGGGTGTTCAACTTCGACTATTCGATAGGCGACTTCGCCGCCCAGCTGCAGGCGAACTACTTCAACGAGATCTATTCGAACCGCGCTCTGATCGGGCCAGACGATTCGCGTTACGAAGCGATCAAGACCACGTCCGCCGTCACCGTGAACAAGAACCTGTTCCCGGCCATGGTTTACTGGAATCTGAGCGCTCAGTACGACGTGAACGACAACTTCCAGGTGTTCGGGACGATCAACAACCTGCTCGACAAGAATCCGCCGGACCTGACCATGATCGGCATGTCCGGCACGGGCGGGCAATTCAACCCGTACGACCTGATCGGCCGCGCGTACCGATTCGGGGTGCGGGCGAACTTCTGACGGACACCGGCGAAGCCGCCTCCAAGGCTGGGACGTGGCGCGGCGGGGATCGTGTGGTCGGGTTCCGGACATGGATGGTCGGAGGCCTTGCGGGGGCGGCGCTTGCCGCGCCCGCTGCGGCTGATCCGTGCAAGGCGATACCCGACAAAGGTCCGATGCCCGCCGAACTCCGCCAGGGTCGCGTGTTCATGGGCCCGGCGCCCTACGTGGGGGAAGGCGACAGCCTCTGTGTGGCTTTAGGCAAGGCCCCAAACCGTTGGGTCGAGGTGCGGCTTGCCGATTTCTTCGCCCCCGAACTGGCTGAGCCCGGGGGGAGCCGGGCGCGGGACGTCTTGATAAGGATCACCCGTGGCCGCCGGGTCGAATGTGTCGCCGGTTCGCGATCCTTGGACAGGGTCGTGGCGGTCTGCCGGATCGCCGGGGTCAGCATTGGTGACATGCTAAGGGCGGCCGGCGTGGCTGAAGGCGGGAGCAGGTGGACTCGCCCGTCGGGGCCTTAGCAGACGGCAGAAGCGACCCTTGGACCTTCTATGCCCGCCGAGCGTTTGCCCAATATGCGTACCGCCATCGAGTGCCGCCGTAAAGTTCAAGAGATGAATTGCAAAGGCGCGGAGGCCGGAATTTCTGAACGTTCAGAATATTTCCGAATGGCAGGTTACTGGCGGAAGCTTGAGTTGGACGCGATAGCCAAGGAATCCGCGAGCGCCCGTTGTTGGTTAGGGCGAGTGACCCGAATGGGTCGCACGTGAATCTGGTAATTAAGATGTCAAAGTATAGATTACACTTCATGGTTGCTGATCGCGTTGAGGGCGCTCAGTCGTTCGAGGCTGAAACCGACGCCGCGGCGGTGGCTTTCCTGGAACAGCGGCGACGGGGGCGCGCGGCGACCGTTTCGGGCGCCTGCGGCGTGATCCGACGCTACGGCCTGGATGCAGAGCCTCTCTTCCAGTTGTCCTACGCGAGACGGTGAGACTTGAGGGCGCGCAGCCTGACACCCACATCGCGCCGCCGGCCAGCCTGAGATTCGGCCGGGCGCGTCAGCCAATCCCGTTCATCAATGCGACAGCCTCGCCGGTCCAAGGGATGGCCTGAGGTGACTGATGGACGTGAATGAGTTTGACGCCACCCTCCTTGCAGTACGCAAGGATGGGTCTGTGCCTACGGTCGATTTCCGCTTCTTCAGGTCCGAGGCGGAGTGCCGCGGTCAGGCCGAACGGTTTCTCGCGCAACATCAAAGCTGCTGTGCGGTCGAGGTCTGGCGAGGCGGACAGCTCATGCTCAAGGTTGTCGCCGGCGATGAGCCGCGATCCTTTCATGGGCTGACTTCCCGCACGCTCGACTCCGCCCTCGGGTAAATCTTCAACGACGCCTGGCCGAGGACCCTGAAGGTGAGGTCGGCGCTTTGCGAATGAGCGTCGCCAGCGCCAGCACCACATTCGCGGCGATGAACGGCTTTCCAAGTAGGGCTGAGAGCGGCACGCCCTCGGTCGCCCATTCTCGCTCCGAATCGCCGGTGACGTACACAATCGGCAGGCCCGGGCAAAGTTCTCTGGCCCTTCGCGCTATGTCCCAACCGGTCTGGGCGCCGCCGAGGTTAACGTCGGTTATGAGACCTACAAAATTATGGGCGTGGTCCGACTCCAACGCCGCCACGGCTTGCTCGGCATCGTCGGCCGCCATGACGGCGCATCCACCGTCATGGAGCGCAGCGGTCAATTCCTCCCGAATGAGGGGTTGGTCATCCACGAGGAGCACGAGCGGAAGAGCCAGGGAGCCAGGGCCCTTCATGAAGGAAGTCCTCGCCGCCGCGTCGGATTCGGTAATCCGCGTTTGAGTGGGCCTAACAACCTCTTGGCCATCGAAGCCGGCCGCGCCCTCTGTTCGGCCACCCGGTGGAGTGCGTCGTCAGGAGGCGAGGTGCGCTCCTCTACAAAACAGACGCGAGCGCCTTCGCGGAGTTCGACCCTTTGGTGATTGGAATTTCCGTTGAGTTCATGCAGGGCGCGCTGCCGCGCCCGCGCCTCATCCTGAGCGAATATGACCAGTTCTACAGGCTCGTTTAAATCCCAGTCCGTGATCAGACAGGTGTAGGTGAGCATCAGTTGTCGCCCCGGCGGCCGAAGGCAATCCTCCGCGCCGGGATGCGAACGCCATGGCCCCAGTGGGGTTCCAAATGAAATCCATTATAATTTCAATATGATAGCTTCACCTTGAGGTCGTGCCGCCCGTTCTTGGGGTGAAAGCTTCGGGCGAGCACCCACCCGCACGCCCGAAGGCCAGGTGAAGGGCGTGGGGGATGGGGCCGGGACGGGGATCATCGCCGCGCCGCACCGGTCGATTCAGCCGACAACCCGTCAGACGGAGGGGCGCCCGACCGCGCAGAGGGGGCTCAGCGTCGGGGTTCGCGAAATGGTCGCGGCGAACGGGCGGGTTCCGCGCGGGGCACCGGCGCTTGGCGTCGCGACCGAGATGAGAACGTGGGTGTCGCCGGCCGCGGAGCAGTAGACGGTGCGGCGGAGGTGGCCGGCGTCGTCGGGTCCGGACTGGCCGCGCGCAATCCCTTCCCGGCGCTCGAGGATCGTCGCCTCGGCCATCGGGCCCAGTAGGTCCGCGGGGCCGCTGTCGACCAAGGCCGAGCAGGATCCATCGGCCCGGGCCACCACATAGACCTTGGCGTGGACGCCGACCTGCCAGACCTTGTCGTCTCGCGCGGCCTGCACCGTCTTGGGCGGGGTTCGCACGAAGCGGTTGGCCTTGGCGAAGGGCTCGATCGGCCTGGCGTCCAAGACCGCGGGCAGACAGACCTCGCGCAGGGCGATCTGGGCGGCCTTCACGGGATCGACCACCTCGCCCCACGGGGGTTTGTGCTGCGGGGAGCCCCCGCCTCCACGGAAGCCGCCCCGAGCCAGGGCCGGACTTGCGGCGACCGCCGCCAAACCTATGGCAACCCAGAGCCTGCGGTTCATGTGCTCGCGCCTCCTGTCGGACGGAGGCTAGCAGCAGACAGTGCGCAAGAGACCTAGGTCGGACCCGGAGGTTCCGGGGTTCGCAACACTCGGGAAGCCGACCTGCCGAACGACTCCAACGGGCCAGGACCCGACGTTCAACAAGCGGCCGGCGAACGTCGGCTTTCCACCTTTAGCGGACCCTACGGGCGCAGGGGTCTGAAGCCCCCGATCAGCCGACGACCACGGTCCCGATCATGCCCATCTCTTCATGGTACTTGCACACGTACTTGTAGGAGCCCGCGGTCGTGAACGTGTGGCTGTAGGTGTCGTCCTGAAGCAGGTCAGCCGATCCGAACGCGGCCACGCCGGCGGGCAGGACGACATTCACCGCCTTGATCGCCTGCGCCGGATCGAACGTCGCCGTGTGGATGAGCACCGCCTCGTTCTTCCAGCGCACGGTGTCGCCCACGGCGATCCGGACCGTTTCGGGCTCGAACATGGACATGGCGCCCGGTCGCATGTCGGGTCGCATCACGACCTCGACCGTCTTCGCCTGGGCTGAGGCTCGGCCGGCCGACATCAGGCCCAAGCCGACAAGGAACTGGGTAAGCGAACGCCGATCAATGTGCGCAAGCATCTGACACTCCGCTCGACTCTGGCTTTTGCATCCGGCCTTCCCTGCGCGAGCAGGGAGCCGGACCCCGACGTTACGCCCGCCCCCGACAATCTCCAAAACCTGTTCCTGCGCCTCCACCCGGCGCCGCCGCTTGGCTCCGGATTCCGCGCCAACCTCGGCCAGGCGACGAAACCAAACCCCATCACCCCCGTTTGGACCCCACCTAGACATTCAAGGAGCGAACAATGCGCCCGATCAAACTTATATGTGTTTCCGCCCTCGCCGCCGCCGGGCTCTCGGCTTGCGCCAGCACCGGGTACGGCGACCGCTATTCCTACCGGGACGAGTGCGTGCGGGACCGCGCCAATGACCGGGCCGCCGCCGCTGTGGTGGGCGCCGGCGTCGGCGCCCTGGCCGGCAGCGCTGTGGCCGGCAACAGCTCCAACACGGCCGGCACCGTCGCCGGCGGCGTCGCGGGCGCGGTCATCGGCAGCCAGCTGGCCAAGGGCCGCCCCTGCCCGAGCGACTATTACCGCTAACCGCTTGTCTCCACGCTAGGCCGAAGGGCCCCCGGTTGACCCCGGGGGCCTGCGGCGTGGCCTAGGGAGCACGACGGCCCATCCCCCAAAGAAAAACCCCGCCCGGCGAGCTGCCGTTTGCTCACTGGGGCGCGCGGATCAAGCTGTCGTCCAGGGCGATATCTCGAAACACGCGACCCGCCCTTTGGGCCTCGGCCGCTGGTATCTCCGGCTGCAGGCTGCGCAGGTCGACCACGAAGCGCGCCACGCCGCCCTCGATGACCGATGAACGGCTTATCTCAAGGCCCGCCACGTTAACGACGGCGTTGGGACCGCGCACGGTGTATCCCTTCCCGCCATCTGGAAGGACGACCTCCGTCACGGTCTTGATGAAGAGGGGATGGGCCACAACGAAGGGCGCATCCTCGTTGGGTCCGGCGTCGCGGCGAGGAAAGCTCGGGACATTCGTCGAGCCGGCGTTCAGCCGATATTCCATGACGCCAATGTCTGGATTCTTCCGCCAGGTGATATCGGCCTTGCCATCAAGCACGATTTCGAAAGCGTCGTTGGCGACGTCGTCCCGCCAATCGACCTTTTCCACCGTCACCCAGCCGGTGGAGCGCATGAAGCTTTCCCGGAAGGATCGCTCGAGGTCGATCCGACGTGACCGGGCGACGCTCTGACGCGACGCGTTCGCTGCGTCCCCGACCATGCGAACGACCACCTTCGCCGCCGCTTGCTGGTCCATTCCCCCAGAGGCGTCGAGCCGGAAGGAGGCGGTGATCAGCGGTTCCTTGAGCGGGGGAACCTCGATGGCCTCGAGTTCAGCCCCGGATTGGCGTACCGGCAACGCCCATCGGTGGGGTGGCGGCCGAAGCGCGTCCAGGCCTGATTTATCTCCAGTCCGCGTACCGTCGAGCCAGTAGACCTTCCCCTCGATGTCGGCGCGGACGATCACGTGATTGAACGCCGCCATTGATGGCAGGCGCTCGTTCATGCCGTCGCCACCGCCGAGGCTGACCAGGGCCGGCTCAGCGGGAACGCCCAGCTCGGCCAGGATTGCCAGCAAAAGAGCGGTCTTACCCTTGCAGTCTCCGAACTTGCGCGCCCAGGTCTCATCGGCCTGGGCGGGAACGTATCCGCCCTCGCCCATTCCGACGAAGAAATAGCGCGTCTTCTCTTCCACCAGTTGGAGGGCCGCGAAGGCGCGCGCCTTCGGGTCGCGTGTGGAGCGGGCGATCGCCGCGATCTCGCTCCTGAGGTCGGAGTCAGGCGCGATGACGGCGGACTTGGCGTAGAGCGGCGCCATCAGCCGGGAGATTTCCGCCCAACCCCCATAGCCGCTGGTTTCCATCTGCCCGGTGCGACGGAACCGCGGCGGGGCGCCGGCCGGCGGAAGGGGTGTGACGAGGTTGTGCCTGTCTAGCTCGACCCAAGTCAGGCCGTTGCGGCGGCTGACAATCGGTTCGCCGAAACCCGGCGTCACCCGCCATCGGATGTTCGACTTCTCAGGCCATGACAGCCGCACGCGATACCGCGCCGCCACGCCGGTAAACCCCAGCCCCTCGGAGTCGTATGAATTCGCCCCCAGCGCGGGGTCTCGCCCCGTATGCGTCCAGGAAGAGTCGATGATGTCGCCGACCTGCAAGCCCTCGACCTGCTGCGACGCACTCATTCGGCCGTCCAGCATGGCGCGTTCCAGGCCACGCTCCCGGCGGAGCACCAGCATCTTCCCGGCGTCCGCCAGCAGATCGATGCTCTTGCCGTCGCGTATGATCCTCAAGCTATGGATCGTGACGGTTTCGTAGGCCGGGTTCCAGGCCACGCTGAAGGTGGTCTGGGAGGCGAGACCCTCGGCCTTCAGCACCTTGCGGACTCGCCGGTTGTAATAGGTGTCCCCGTCGGGGCCGAGCCGCGATTGATTGTCGTCAAGCAGTGTCTGGAGCGCGCCCTCCCCCGGCGGCGCCTCGGGGATGGTGGCAACATCTACCCAGGCTGGAGGCGGACCGTACAAGGGCTGCGCCGCGGCTCGCGCCGACCCCGAGCAGGCTAGCGTAGAGGCGGCCATCGTCAGGCCGACGAACAGGGTACGTAGATTCAAGGCCAGCCCCCACCGATCTCCCGGAAGGATAGAACGAGCTTGTGACGCCCGCTAGCCGGGTAGGTGGGCAAAGAAAACCCCGCCCGGTTTCCCGGACGGGGCTGATCTTTCGACCGATGGAGGGACCTTAGTCCTTCTTGGCCTTCTCGCGCAGGGCGGCGCCCAGGATATCCCCCAGCGAGGCGCCGGAGTCCGAGGACCCGAACTGCTCGATGGCTTCCTTCTCCTCGGCCATCTCCAGCGACTTCACGGAGAGGCTGACGCGGCGCGTGGCCTTGTCGAGGTTGATGATCTGGGCGTCCAGGCGGTCGCCGACCGCGAAGCGCTCGGGGCGCTGGTCGGCCCGGTCGCGCGACAGGTCGGACTTGCGGATGAACGCCGTGACCGGGGCCGCGTCGTCGCCGAACCGCACCTCGATGCCCCCCGAGGTCACTTCCGTCACCTGCACGGTGACGGTCTGGCCCTTGCGGAAGGTGTCGCCGGCGATCGGATCGCCCGAGACCTGCTTGATGCCGAGCGAGATGCGCTCCTTCTCGACGTCCACGTCCAGCACGCGCGCCTTGACCATCTCGCCCTTGTTGTAGCGCGTGATGGCTTCCTCGCCCGGGGTCGACCAGTCGAGATCCGACAGGTGGACCATGCCGTCGATGTCGCCTTCGAGGCCCACGAACAGGCCGAACTCGGTGGCGTTCTTGACCTCGCCCTCGACGATCGTGCCGACCGGGTGGTCCGCGACGAACTTCTCCCAGGGATTGGCCAGGGCCTGCTTGAGGCCCAGCGAAACGCGCCGCTTGGACGGATCCACGTCCAGCACGACGACATCCACTTCCTGCGAGGTGGAGACGATCTTGCCGGGGTGGACGTTCTTCTTGGTCCAGGACATTTCCGAGACGTGGACCAGGCCTTCCACACCCGCTTCCAGCTCCACGAAGGCGCCGTAGTCGGTGATGTTGGTGATCCGGCCGGTGAACTTGGCGCCCGGCGGGTACTTGGCTTCCACGCCGTCCCAGGGGTCGGACTGCAGCTGCTTCATGCCCAGGCTGATGCGTTGGGTGTCCGGGTTGATCTTGACGATCTGCACCTTCACCGTGTCGCCCACCGCCAGCACCTGGCTCGGGTGGTTGACGCGCTTC
>CANJRI010000022.1 GCA_947476555.1 Caulobacteraceae bacterium | reverse complement strand
GTCGATGAGCCTGGAGGACGCCGGCTGCTCGACCTGGCTGACCCTGGCGGGTTCGACCTCCGCCGGCGGCTGCATGCACATCTACCGCGACATGCTGAAATACGGGATGATCGACGTGGTGGTCGCCACCGGCGCCTCGATCGTCGACATGGATTTCTTCGAGGCGCTGGGTTTCAAGCACTACCAGGCGCAGTCCAACGTCGACGACCGCGACCTGCGCGACCTCTATATCGACCGCATCTACGACACCTATATCGACGAGGAAGAGCTGCAGGCCTGCGACCACGCGATCTACGAGCTCTGCGAGGTCCTGGAGCCGCGCCCCTACTCCAGCCGCGAGTTCATCCACGAGATGGGCAAGTGGCTGGCGGCCGGTAACGCCAAGAAGCCCGACTCCCTGATCGAGACCGCCTGGCGCGAGGGCGTGCCGATCTTCTGCCCGGCCTTCGTGGACTCCTCGGCCGGCTTCGGCCTGGTCAAGCACCAGGTGGAGCGGATGAAGGCCAAGAAGCCCTACCTGACCATCGACGCTGTGGCCGATTTCCGCGAACTGACCGACATCAAGCTGGCGGCGGGAACCACGGGCCTGTTCATGGTCGGCGGCGGCGTGCCCAAGAACTTCGCCCAGGACACCGTGGTCTGCGCCGAGATCCTCGGCCACGAGGCGGAGATGCACAAATACGCCGTCCAGATCACGGTGGCGGACGTGCGCGACGGGGCCTGCTCGTCCTCGACGCTCAAGGAGGCCTGCTCCTGGGGCAAGGTGGACGTCACCTGGGAGCAGATGGTGTTCGCCGAGGCCACCACCGTGGTGCCGCTGATCGCCTCCGACGCCTGGCATCGGGGCGCCTGGAAGAACCGGACCAAGCCCCGGTGGGCCAAGCTGTTCGACCCTAAGGGTTGAGCGGGGTTTCTACCGAGGGTTTAGGTAGTATTACCTAAGCGACAGCCGCGCCTGAATATGAATAGCCAAGGTTCAGGCGCGGCAGCCTGTCGCAGTAATCAAATTGAGTAACCATCCTAGTCCATAACGCAGGCGATGATTGCTATATCGGTATCTCCAAAGGAGATCCGTTATGCGTTCGATGCTTGCGTTTGGGGCCCTGCTCGCCCTGGCCTCGCCCGCCGCCGCCCAGACCCCCGCGAAGGCGCAGCCTGTTGCGCAACAGTCCGTCGTCCTGGCCAAGCTCGCGCCGGGGCTGGTGGTGAAGGACACCAACGGGGTGGTCATCGGCGAGGTGGCCGAAGTGAAGCCCATGGAGGCCGGTCGGCAAACCGTGATGATCAAGATGGACGGCATGGTCTTCGCCTTCGACGGGGCGAACCTCAGCTACGACGAGACCGCCGCCTACACCAACGCCAGCCGCTTCTCGCTGCGCGCCGGCCTGCGCGTCACCCAGCCGACCAACTAGATACCCGCGTACCACTCGTAGCCGCGGTCTTCCCAGAACCCGCCCCTGCCGCGGGCGATGTGGGCGAAGTCCGCCACCGCCTCGATGCGCATGACATACTTGGCGTGTTTGTAGCCGAGCTGGCGCTCCACCCTCAGCCTCAGCGGCGCCCCGTGCTTCACCGGCAGGGGCTGATCGTTCATCGCGTAGGCCAGGATGGTCTGCGGGTGGAAGGCGTCGATGAGGTCGATGCTTTCGTAATACCGGCCCTGGGCTAACGACGGATCGAGAGTGTCGGCGCAGTGGAAGACCAGGAACTTCGCCTCCGGCTTCAGCCCGGCCTTCTCCAGCAGGGGCGCCAGCCGCGCGCCGGTCCATTTGCCGATAGAGGACCACCCCTCCACGCAGTCGTGCCGGGTGATCTGGCTCCGCGCCGGCCAGCCGCGCAGCTCGTCCAGTGTCAGGGACAGCGGGGTCTCGACCAGGCCGTCGATGACCAGTCGCCAATCGGAAAAGCCGCCGGCCTTCAGGGTCAGGTACTCGACGTCCTGCGGATCGATGGAGCCGTTGGCGCGGAAGTCCGGCGAGATGTCGGCGGGTGAGAACTCCCGGGCCAGGGCCCCGCGCGGCGCGATCAATCGCTGGGCGCGCATCGACAGGGCCTCGGCGCCCCGCAACATGCGCATGAACTGGGCGTTGGCGTTGAGCCGGTCGCAGGCCGAGAGCATCACGGCGCCGAGCACCGAGCCGGCCCCCCTGATCCAGTGACGCCGGTTCATGGACGCGCCTCCGTCTCGATGGCGTAGCGGCCGGTGATCATCGAGCGGATGTTGTTCCAGGCTCCGGACGCCACCACCATGACCAGGTGGACCAGCACGAACAGCACGATCAGGCTGGCGGATATGAAGTGGATGGTCCGCGCCGACTGCCGCCCGCCGAAGACGTCGATCAGCCACGGGACCGTCGCGTTGACGCTCGGCGACATGCACAGGCCGGTGAGCACCATGGCCGGCAGCAGCAGCAGGACCACAGCCAGATAGGTCCCCTTCTGCAGGACGTTGTAGCTCCGCGCCGCCTCGCCCTTGGGGAACTTCAGCTGCGCGTGCGTTCCGATCTCGTGCAGGATGTGTCGGGGTGAAAGCTGCGCCCGCGTCGGGGCCAGGTCGCGCTTGAAGTGCCCGCCGATCAGCGCCCAGGCCAGGTAGACGAGGCCGTTGATCGCGAACAGCCAGGCGAAGAAGAAGTGCCAGCGCCGACCGTCGGCCAGGGACTTGAAGCTCGGGATGGTGGCCCAAGCCGGGAACGCCCGCTTTTCCCCGCGCGCGCCCTCGCCCGACCAGCCCAGCACGCCGGTGGTGTCCAGCCGCAGGTCGCCGATCGCCGTCTGCCCCCTTGGCTCGCCACCCCGCTCGACCATGATGATCGACATCCAGGGCTGCCTGAAGGTCGAGGCGTGGCCCCAGTAGAGCGCCGGGTGGGCGTTGAAGATCTGCAGCCCGCTCATCAGCAGCAGGCTGATGGCCAGGACGTTGATCCAGTGGGTGATCCGCGTCACCAGCGCGTGACGCCGGACCAGGACCCTGGGGGGTTTCTCCGCCATGCTCGCTCCCTCCCTGCCGAACCACTGTGGCACAGGCCCCGCGCGCCAGGAACATCGGTGCGGGCCGGACGCTTCTCCCCGGCAAGCCCAGGAGGACGCATGGACAAGGATCGCCTGCAGACCGATGGCCGCAAGGCCAACGCCGCCCAGCCGTTGAACGTCGGCAAGGACAACGCCGGCGCCGAGCGCTACCCGGCCGTCGGCAAGGACGACGCGGTGACCGCCACCGGAAATCCGCAACCCCGCCAGGGCGCCGGCGACGGCTCCGCGCCCAAGTCGGTGAACGACGGCCGGCTGGGGCCGGGGGCTGATCCGGCGGAGGGGAAGCGGTAGAAAGGCGTATGAAGCTCGCCACCATCGGCTACGAATCCGACACCCAGGACGCGGTGATCCGGCGCCTGAAGACGGCCGGGGTCGAGGTGGTGATTGACGTGCGCGCCGTGGCCGCCTCCCGCCGGGCGGGTTTCTCCAAGACCATCCTCGCCGCCAGCCTGAAGGAAGCGGGCATCGACTACGTCCACCTGCGGGACCTGGGCACGCCGAAGCCCGGCCGCGAGGCCGCGCGCCACGGCCGGATCGACGAGATGCGAAGGATCTTCGAGGACCACCTGGCCGAGCCCGCCGCCCAGTTGCAGCTGGCCCAAGCCATCGAGGCCGCCGGGGAGCGTAAGGTCGCCCTGCTCTGCTACGAGGCCGATCCCAAGGGCTGCCACCGCTCGATCCTCGCGGAGCACATGTGCGAGGCGGCTCCTTTCGAGGTCGAGGACCTCTAGGCCTCCAGTTCGGCGCCGGCCAGGTCGCAGCCTTCCAGCCGCGCGCCGTTGAGGTCGGCTTCCAGGAACCGCGCGCGGGCCGCGTGGGCGCCGCGCAGGTCGGCGCCGCGCAGGGCCGCGCGGGTCAGGTCGGTGCGCACGAACCGGCCCGGAGCGATCATCAGGGGCCCCAACTTCGCTCCCCGCAGGTCCGCGCGGGAAAGCTGGGCGCCGGTGAGCTTGGCACCGCGCAGATCCGCCTCGCGCAGGTTGGTCCCCCGGAAATCGCAGCCGGCGAGGTCCGCGCCCTGCAGCTGGACCCCTTCCATATCGAGGCCGAAGAACACCCCGCCCGGAGCCGCCAGGCCGGTCAGCCGGCGGCGCTTGAGGGTGCGCAGGGGCCGGAAATCCACCCCCGGCAGGCCATGGACCGCGCCACGCTGACCGGCGGAGTCGCAATAGGCCTCGTGGTCCCCCAGCACCTCGTCCAGGGGGCGGTCGTCGATGAAGACGCTCGGCGGCGGTCCGCGCAGCACGCCCTCCAGGTCGCAGTTATCCATCCGCGCCTTGTCGAGGTTGACGCCTGCCAGCACAGCCCGGCGCATGGAGGCCCCGGTGAGGTCGGCGCCGCCGAGATCCGCGCCCGAAAGGTCGGCGCCGTCCAGCACCGCGCGCGCCAGCCGGGCGCCGGAAAGCACGGCGTCGGTCAGGTTGGCGTCGGTGAAGTCGCTGGCCATGGCCACCGCGCCGCCCATCTGGGCGCCCTCCAGATTGGCGCCAGACAGCACCGCGTAGTTCAGCTCGCCCGGCCGGTGCTCGTGACGCAGGATCCGGAAGCCATCCAGCTTGTCCTGCAGGGCGATGCGGCCTTCCCGCAGGTCGCAGCCGGCCAGCTCCGCACCCGCCAGGTTGGCCCCGCGCAGGCAGGCGCCGCGCAGGTCGGCCCGCTTCAGGCTCGCATGGCGCAGGTCGGCCTCGCGAAGGTCCGCGCCGAACAGGCTGGCCCGCGAGAAATTCGCCCGTGACAGCGACGCCCCCGACAGCTTGGCGCCGGAGAGGTCGGCGTCGCGCAGGTCGACGCCCTCAAGGGAGCAGTTGGAGAGGTCCGCGTAAGTCAGGCTGAACCGGCGCCCGCCGGAACGGCCGGCCAGATAGCGCTGGTGCGCATCCAGCGCCTCGCGGAGCGCCTGGGCGTCGATCTCGAGATGGTGTTGCTGGGCGGCGCTTGGCATCGGGTCGCCAGCTTGCCGCCGGCCCGCTTAAGGAACGGTCAAAGCCAGCCGCGCGCCTTGAACCAGAGCACAGGGAGAACCGCAGAGGCGACCATCAGTCCAATGGCCATGGGATAGCCCATCATCCAGTGCAGCTCGGGCATGTGATCGAAGTTCATCCCGTAGATCGAGGCGACCAGGGTGGGCGGCAGGAACACCACCGCCACCACCGAGAAGAACTTGATGATCCCGTTCTGCTCGATGTTGATCAGGCCGAGCGCGGCGTCGAGCAGGAAGGCGATGTGGTTGGACTGGTGGCTGGCCTGTTCGGTGAGCGACTGGGCGTCGCGCTGCAGGGAATCGAGGTGCGCCCGGCATTCCGGATCGCCCAGCACCTCCGGGGCGAGGCCCGAGTAGCTGAGCAGGCGGGCCAGGCTGACGAGAGCGCTGCGGATCATCGAGGTGACCGACTGGGCGTGCGCCAGGGCGGTCATCAGCGGGCGGAAGTTGCCGGCCTGGGGCCGGGAGAAGATGGCCTTGGAGGCCTCCTCCACCCGGTCGCTTTCCATATCGATCAGCTCGGCCAGACGCTCGACGATCGCATCCATCAGCCCCAGCAGGGCCGTCACCCCGCTGGCGATGTCGTCCGGGCGGGCGCGCTCGGCGAAGATCTCGAAGGCCCGCAGGTCCTCGTAGCGGAGGGTCACCAGGCGGCCGCCGGTCAGGACGAAGGTCGCCTGCATGGTTGTCGGCGTTTCCTCCCGGCTGCGGGCCACCAGGGTGGCGGTCATGAAGGTGGCGCTGCTCTCCTGATAGAGCCGGCTTGAAGGCTCCAGGGCCTCCATCTCCTTCTGGGTGGGCAGGTCCAGCCCGAGCGCCGCCTCGACGGCGAGCTCCTCTTCACGGGTGGGATTGAGCAGGTCGATCCAGACCACGTCCGGGTCCGGCCGCCAGCCGGCCTGAGGCGTCACGGCCTCGAAACAGCGCACCCCGCGCCGGATCACATTGAGCATGCGGCCTTCTCCCGTCGCCCTTCATGGGCGCGGCGGCGCAACCCCGTCAATCGCGGGGCGGCGTGTCCGGCCGGGTGGCCCGCTGGATCAGCGCGGCTATGAGGTCGGTGGAGTCGGCCGCATGGCCGAGCACCCCGATCGGTCCGGAGCCGGGCCGTACCGCATTGGCCACCTGCTCGGCGGCGTTCTGGGCCATGACCAGGGCGCCGTTCTGCAGCTTGGCGAGTCCGGTCATGGCCAGCACGCGGGCGCTGGTGTCCGGATAGATGAAGCCGTGGGTCGAATAGGTGGAGCCGCCCAGGTCGCGACTGGGGTCGTACCAGACCTTCACCTCGCTCCAGTCCCCGGTCGTGGAGACGTCGACCAGGGTGACGTCCTTCTCGATCTTGCCGCGCGAGCCCTCGATGGGGGACCAGTTGGCGTGGGTGATCTGCACGATCCGCTCGGTGAGCACCTGACTGACCACGGCCACGTGGCCCAGGTTCATCCGCGCGGTGGGCTTGAAGCAGATGACGGCGCCGGCCTTGGGGGTCTGGCCGGTCTCGTAGCGGCCGGACGCCTGCTGCCACCAGGTGCGGGCGTCGCCAAAGATCTGGATGCCGGAGATCAGCCGCGCGAAGGGCACGCATTGCCAATAGGTGTCGGCGATCGCGCCAGCCGGCGTGAACGCGACCACGACCGCGGCGGCCAGGGATCCCAGAAGGGTCCTCGTCCGGTTTGGCATTGATGGCGACTCCCCGACTTACAGGCGAAGGGATAACCCTAATCCCGCTTCAGTGAAAAGAGGGTTTACGGCGCCAGCGTGGCCGATGCCAGGGCGTTATCCACAGATTGGGGCCCAGGGCGCCGCCCCGTCCCGTCAATTTTGAAATATTAGACTTCTTTGATGGTGACAAATAGGCCATTGTAAGCAACATAAATCCAACATCGGGAAAGGTTCCACGTATTTAAGCTGTGTTTTACCTGTGGGTACATTTTTTTGACTTATGTTATGCTTTATCTTCCTGCGGGTGGAGACTCGAAACAAGAGCTAAGGGGGGCGCCGAAAGTGGTCGCTCCCGGTCGCCCAAGTGCTCGAAGGCCCACTTCACGAAGCTGCGATTGAAAATGCGGCGCCATAAAATCAGGCGCCCCTAGGTGTCCACGGCTCAGCCACTATCTAGCCGACAGGGCTGGGAGATCTCGATGACCATGGACGCCATCTTGCCGCTGCTCAGCGATCCGGCCGCTTGGGCCGCGCTCGTCACCCTGATCGTGATGGAGGTCGTCCTCGGGATCGACAACCTGATCTTCATCTCGATCCTCTCCAACAAGCTGCCCGAGGCGATGCGCGGCAAGGCCCGGCGGATCGGTATCTCCCTGGCCCTGGTCATGCGCCTGGGCCTGCTCTCCACCATCGCCTTCCTGGTCGGCCTGACCGCGCCGGTGTTCACCCTTCCCTGGACCGGCCCCATGGGAGAGCACGGCGAGCCGCTGTTCGAACTGGCCTTCTCCTGGCGCGACCTGATCCTCATCACCGGCGGCCTGTTCCTCGTCTGGAAGGCCACCACCGAGATCCACGAGAAGACCGCGCCCGGCGACGGGCACGGCGTGATGGACACCTCCGCCAAGGTCATCTCCAACTTCGGCGCGGCCATCGTCCAGATCCTGCTCCTGGACCTGGTGTTCTCCATCGACTCCATCCTGACCGCCGTGGGCATGACCGATCATCTGCCGATCATGGTCGTCGCGGTGATCGTGGCGGTGGCGGCGATGATGCTGGCGGCGGACCCGCTGGCCAATTTCATCAACAGCAATCCCACCGTGGTGATGCTGGCCCTGGGCTTCCTGCTGATGATCGGCGCGGTGCTGATCGCCGACGGCTTCGGGGTGCATGTGCCCAAGGGCTACATCTACGCCGCGATGGCCTTCTCCGCCCTGGTGGAAAGCCTGAACATGCTCTCGCGTAAGGCCATGTCGAAGAAAGCCCCGGACGGAGAGACCCGGCACTGACCAGGCGGCCCCGCTACAGGAAGCTGTACGGATCGATGTCGATCGCCAGCCGGATCGCGCCCGGCGGCTTCACCCGCGCCCGCCAGGCGGCCATGTAGGCCGAGAGGTCGACGCTGCGGTCGGCCCGCACGAGGAAGCGCTTGCGCCGCCGGCCCCGGATCAGGCCGAGCGGGGCGTCCGCCGGGCCATAGACCTCGACGCCCGGGGTGTTGGGCGCGACCTCGGCCATGCCGCGCACGAAGGCCTCCAGCCGCGCGGCGTCGGGCCCGGACACCACCACCGCCGCCAGCCGGCCGAAGGGGGGCAGGCCCGCCAGCTCGCGTTCGGCCATCTCCGCGGCCACGAAGGCGTCGCGGTCCTGGGCCTTCAGGGCCTGCATCACCGCATGCTCGGGGGCGTAGGTCTGCAAGAGGGCGCGGCCCGGACGGTCCTTGCGGCCCGCGCGCCCGCTGGCCTGGGCCAGCAGCTGGTAGGTGCGCTCGGCGGCCCGCAGGTCGCCGCCGCGCAGGCCGAGGTCGGCGTCCACCACCCCCACCAGCGTCAGGCCCGGGAAGTTGTGGCCCTTGGCCGCCGCCTGGGTGGCCACCAGGATGTCGATCTGGCCCTCCGCCATCGCCTGCACCAGCCGCCGCCCTTCGCGGGCGTCGAACACCGTGTCGGAGGAGAAGACCGAGATCCGCGCCTCGGGGAACAGGCTGCGCGCCTCCTCCTCCACCCGTTCCACGCCGGGGCCGATGGAAACCAGGCTGTCCGCCGCCCCGCAGTGCGGGCAGGCCGCGGGCTTGGGCATGGAAAACCCCGTCAGATGGCAGACCAGCCGGCCGGAATAGCGATGCTCCACCAACCAAGAATCGGTGTCCGGCGCGGTCATCCGTTCGCCGCACGCCTTGCAGAGCACCAGGGGCGCATAGCCCCGGCGGTTGAGGAACAAGAGCGTCTGCTCGCCCCGCGCCCAGGTTTCCGCCATCGCCTGGACCAGGGGTGGCGAAAGCCAGCGCCCATGCTCGGGCGGCGTCTCCCGCAGGTCGATCAGCTCGATATCCGGCAGGCGGGCGGCGCCATGGCGCGCCGAGAGGCGCAGCCACCGGTAGCGGCCGGTCTCGGCGTTGCGCAGGCTCTCCAGCGACGGCGTGGCCGAGGCCAGGACCACCCCCGCCCCCTCGATCTTGGCCCGCGCCACCGCCAGGTCGCGGGCCTGGTAGATGAACCCCTCCTCCTGCTTGAAGGAGGTGTCGTGCTCTTCGTCGACCACGATCAGCGCAAGCTTGGTGAACGGCAGGAACAGCGCCGAGCGGGCGCCCACGACGATCCGGCAACGACCAGCGGCAACCGCCTCCCAAAGCCGACGGCGGGCGGGCGGGGCGATGTCGGAATGCCACTCGCCCGGGGCGGCTCCGAAGCGGTCCGCCACCCGCTGGATCACCGCCTGGGTAAGGGCGATCTCCGGCAGCAGGATCAGCGCCTGGGCGTTCGGATCGGCGGCCAGGGCCGCGGCGACCGCCTCCAGATAGACCTCGGTCTTGCCCGAGCCGGTCACCCCGTCGAGCAGGGCGACGTTGAAACCGCCCTCGGCGAGCATGCCTTTCAGGGCCGCGGCCGCGGCCGCCTGGCTGGGATTGAGCGTCGCGCCCGATCGGGTCAGGTCCGGCGGATCGAAGGCCGCTTCCGGCTCGATCAGCCTCCCCGCCAGCACGCCCTCGTCCAGCAGGGCCTTCACCACCCCGGCCGAGACGTCCGCCCGCCGCGCCAGCTCGGCGGGCGGCAGGGCCTCGGTGGCGGCTTCCAGCACCCGGGCCCGGGCCGGCGTAAGCCGGGCCGGCTGAGCGCCGGTCGGCTCCACCACCCGGACCGGCCGCGCCTTGGGCGCCCGCGCCCCGCGCAGGGCGATGGCCAGGGGCGCGCCGGGCGTATCCACCGCATAGCGCGCCGCCCACTGCACGAACTCCAGCACCCCGGCCGGCAGGGCCGGGTCGTCCAGTCGTTCGGCCACCGGCTTCAGCGGGCGGTTGCCGCCCATGGCGTCGCGCAGCGCCACCACCACGCCGCGCATGAGATTCGGCCCCAGCGGCACGGCGACCTGCTCGCCGACGACGAGGTCCATCCCCTCCGGCTCGGCGTAGTCGAACGCCTCCGGCAGCGGCATGGGAATCAGCACGGAGGCGATGCGGGTCACGAGATGGTTTTGCGCTCAGGCGGCGTGCCGCTACAAGCAGGGCATGCAGCTCTTCCTCGACACCACCGACGTCGCCGTCCTGAAATCCCTGGCCGCCACCGGCCTGGTTGACGGCGTGACCACCAACCCCTCGCTGATCGCCAAGTCCGGCCGGCCCATGCTGGAGGTGATCGCCGAGATCTGCGCCGTGATCGACGGGCCGGTCAGCGCCGAGGTCGCCGCCATGGATGTGGCCGGAATGCTGGCCGAGGGCCGCAAGCTGGCCGCGGTCGCCCCCAACGTCGTGGTCAAGGTGCCGCTCACCAGGGACGGCCTGATGGCCACCGCCGAATTCTGCGCCGAGGGCATCCAGACCAACGTCACCCTCTGCTTCTCGGCCGCCCAGGCGCTGCTGGCCGCCAAGGCCGGCGCGACCTACGTCAGCCCCTTCATCGGCCGCCTGGACGACCACGGGGCTGTGGGCATGGACCTGATCACCGAGATCCGGGCGATCTACGACAACTACGACTTCGACACCGAGATCCTGGCCGCCTCGATCCGCACCCCGGCCCATGTGACCGAGGCCGCCCTCTCCGGCGCCGACTGCGCCACCATCCCTCCGGAGGTCTTCGAGGCGCTTTTCAAGCACCCGTTAACCGAAAAGGGTCTTCAACAGTTCATGGCGGACTGGGCCAAGACGGGTCAGTCGATTCTCTAGGCGTCGAGGGCATGGATGGACGGGTCGCAGGGTGACATGAACGCCGCGCCCCTCCGCCCCGAGGACGTCCGTCGGTTCCTGTCCGACAATCCGCAGTTCCTGCACGAGGACGACGGCCTGCTGGCCGAGCTCGGCCTGAAGGTCGACGGCGGCAATGTGATCGATTTCGGCCCCGCCGTGCTGGCCCGCGTCCACGCCGCCCATCAGCGCGAAAGCGAGCAGCGTCAGCAGATCGAGGAGACGGCGAGGGCGAATTTCGCGGCCCAGGCCCAGACCCACGGCGCCGTCGTGGACGTGCTGGACGCCATTGGCCATGCCGACCTCGCCGCCCGCGTCGACGAGATCGCCAGAGCCCGCTTCGGCCTCCTGGCCGGCGCCCTGGCCGTGGAGTCCGAGGGCGCGGCGCCCGCCGGCTGGGTGCGCCTGGTCGAGGGCCAGGTGAACCTGATCCTGGGACCTCAGCGGCTGGTCGCCATGGGTCCGGAGCCCACCGCCCGGGGCCTGTTCGGTGAACAGGCCGAGGCCGTCCGCTCGATCGCCCTGGTGCGCATGGCTATGTGGAGCCCCTCCCGCCAGGGCCTCCTGGCCTTCGCGTCCGACGATCCGGAGGGATTCACCCCCGATATGGGCTCCGAGCTGGTGGCCTTCCTCGCCCGCGTCGTGGAGCGCACGGCGGAGCGATGGCCGCTCTGACCGCCGCCGAGGCCCGCGGGGCCTGGCTCGCCTGGCTGGCGAACGAGCGTCGGGCCTCGCCCCGCACTCTGGAAGCCTACGGCTTCGCCGCCGCCCGCTACCTCGCCTTCCTGCAGCAGCATCGCGGCGGGCCCATCGCCCTGGGCGACCTTGGTGCGATCACCGCCGGCGAGATCCGGGCTTGGCTGGCGCACCTGCGCGCCGGCGACCGGCCGCTTTCGCCGCGCTCCCTGAGCCAAGCGCTTTCAGCCGTCCGCGGCTTCCACGGCTTCCTCGACCGCCGCCTTTCGACCCCGAACGAGGCCCTGGCCCTGGTGCGCGGCCCGCGCGTGCGGCCCGGCGCCCCCCGCCCGGTCAGCGAGGACCAGGCCGCCGGCCTGATCGCTGAGCCAGGCCTGGACCCCGATCTGGAGCCCTGGGAGGCGGCCCGCGACCAGGCGGTGCTCACCCTGCTCTACGGCTGCGGCCTACGGATCTCCGAGGCCCTGTCCCTGAAGCGCGCCGACGCGCCGCTGGACGAACTGCTGCGGATCACCGGCAAGGGCGGCAAGACCCGCATGGTCCCGGTGCTGCCGGCGGTGCGCGAGGCGGTGGACGCCTACCTCGCGGACCTGACCTTTGTCGTAGCGCCCGACGAACCGCTGTTCCGCGCGCGGCGTGGGGGGCCGCTTAGCCCTCGCCACGTCCAGGCCACCGTCCAGGGCCTGCGCGGCCGGCTGGGGCTACCGGCCAGCGCCACGCCCCACGCCCTGCGCCATTCCTTCGCCACCCACCTGCTGGGGGCGGGCGCGGACCTGCGCTCGATCCAGGAACTGCTGGGCCACGCCTCGCTGTCGACGACCCAGCGCTACACCGAGGTGAACGCCGCGGCCCTGCTCAGCGCCTACGCTGGAGCCCATCCCCGCGCCTAGGGTCACGGAACGCGCCGGGGGCGCCGTCCACGCCATAGCGGACGATCACCGGCACCGGGCAGCCGCCCACCCGCCGGTCCACCGCCAGATGCAGATTGGCGGGCGGCATCCGCGTGGTGGGTCTCGCGGGCGGGCGTTCGGCCCCGGCGGTCTCGACGGCCTTTGGGCGGCAATGCTCGGGAACCGCCCAGAGGTTGGGCGTCTCGGTGGCGACTGGCGAGGCCATGGCGGCGGCGAAGAGGAGAGCGGTCAGGCTCATGACGGGCTCCTTCCTGAGGTGCGGAAAAATGCCACCGCCCAGGCGCCCGGCCTAATTAAGTTTCAGCCACGTGAGAGCCGCACCCAGTCGATCTCGCCGTCCTCGCCGCGTCCGGTGCAGTGGAAACCCTCGCGCTTGTAGAAGGCCAGAGCCTGCACATTGGCCGCCTGGCATTTCAGCGACAGCGGGCCATCCGCCACCCGCGCCAGGTGGCCCAGCAGGGCCCGGCCGATCCCCCGGCCACGCTCGGTCACATAGAGCGAATGGATGAAGTTCTGCGGCCGGAAGAAGCCGGCGACGCCGACGATCTTCCCGGCTTCAATGGCCACGTAGATCTCCTCCGAGCGCGTCGCGCGCAGGAAGTCGGCGGCCTTGTGCCGCTCAGGCGGCAGCCAGGTGAAGGTCTCGGTGAGAACGCGCACATAAAGGGCGGCGCAGGCGTCCAGTTCCTCTGGACGCGCCCGCCGGATCGACAAGCCTTGGGTTAGGCCTGCATCGTCCACCCTTCGACTCCCATGGCGGCCTGTCGCAGGGCCTCGGATCGGGTCGGATGCGGATGGCAGATCCGGGCGATGTCTTCGGACGCCGCGCGAAACGCCATGGCCACGCAGTATTCGCCGATCATCTCCGAGACGGACGGCCCGATCAGGTGGACGCCGAGGACCTCGTCGGTGACCGCATCGGCCAGCACCTTGGCGAAGCCTTCGGTCTCGTGGTTGATCTTGGCCCGGCTGTTGGCGCTGAACGGGAACTTGCCCGCCTTGTAGGCCCGGCCCTCTTCCTTCAGCTGCTCCTCGGTCTTGCCGACCCAGGCGACCTCGGGGCTCGTGTAGACCACGCTGGGGACCAGATTGTAGTCCACGTGGCCGTACTTGCCGGCGATGGTCTCGATGCAGGCGACCGCGTCCTCCTCGGCCTTGTGCGCGAGCATCGGGCCGTGGGTGGTGTCGCCGATCACCCAGACGTTCGGCGCGCTGGTCTTGAAATGGTCGGCCGGGATGAAGCCGCGCTTGTCGGGCGTGACGCCCACGCTCTCGAGGCCGAGGCCGTCGGTGTAGGGCCGCCGGCCAATGGCCAGCAGTAGGTAGTCGGCGTCGAGCGTCTCGGCCTTGCCGCCGGCGACCGGCTCGTAGGTGACTTTCACGCCCTTCTTGTCCGCCTTGGCGCCGGTGACCTTGGCGCCCAGCTTGAACTCGATCCCCTGCTTGGTCAGGGACCGCTGGAAAGTCTTGGCGGTCTCGGCGTCCATGCCGGGGGTGATCCGGTCGAGGAACTCCACCACCGTCACCTTGGCGCCCAGCCGGCGCCACACCGAGCCCAGCTCCAGGCCGATGATGCCCGCCCCGATCACCACCAGGTGGCCGGGGACCTCGGGCAGCTCCAGGGCGCCAGTGGAATCCACGATCCGTTGCTGGTCGACGGTGACGCCGGGCAGGCCCGACGGCTCCGAGCCGGTGGCGATGACGATGTCCTTGGCGTCCAGCACGGTGACCTTGCCGTCGGCGCCGGTGACTTCGACCTTGCCCTTGCCGGCGATCTTCCCGGCGCCCTTGATCCAGTCGACCTTGTTCTTCTTGAACAGGAACTCGATGCCCTTGGTGAGCTGGCCGACGCTGTCGGCCTTCTGCTTCATCATCTGGCCGAGGTTGAGCTTGGGGGCCACCTCGATGCCAAGGGTGGCGAACTCGGAGGTCGCCGCCGCGTAGAGTTCGGAGGCGTGCAGCAGCGCCTTGGAGGGCATGCAGCCGACGTTCAGGCAGGTTCCGCCCAGGGTCTCGCGCTTCTCCACGCAGGCAGCCTTCAGGCCCAGTTGGCCCGCGCGGATCGCGGCGTTGTAGCCCCCCGGCCCGCCGCCGATGATCACCACGTCGTAGGAAGTCGTCTCAGCCATATCGCCGCCTCAGATGCGGGCGCGCCCCTTGGGGCCGCTCGCCGATGGGTATCCGGGGGTCGCCCGGTATTCGATCAGATGTCCAGCAGCAGCCGCTGCGGGTCCTCGATGGCTTCCTTGACGTGGACCAGGAAGGTCACCGCGCCCTTGCCGTCGACGATCCGGTGATCGTAGCTCAGCGCCAGGTACATCATCGGCCGGATCACGATCTGGCCGTTCTCCACCACCGGCCGGTCCTGGATCTTGTGCATCCCCAGGATGCCCGACTGCGGGGCGTTGAGGATCGGCGTCGACATCAGCGAGCCGTAGATGCCGCCGTTGGAGATGGTGAAGGTGCCGCCCTGCAGATCCTCCAGCGCCAGCTTGCCGTCGCGGGCCTTCACGCCCAGGCCGGCGATGGTCTTTTCGACCTCGGCCAGGCTGAGCACGTCGGCGTCGCGGATCACCGGCACCACCAGGCCTTGCGGCGCGCCGACCGCCACGCCGATGTCGTAGTGGTTCTTGTAGATCAGGTCGGCGCCGTCGATCTCGGCGTTGACCTCGGGCACCTGCTTGAGGGCGTGGATACAGGCCTTCACGAACAGGCTCATGAAGCCGAGCTTCACGCCGTGCTTCTTCTCGAAGGCGTCCTTGTACTGGGCGCGGAGGGCCATGACCCCGCTCATGTCCACCTCGTTGAAGGTGGTGAGCATGGCCGCCGCGTTCTGGGCCTCCTTCAGCCGGCGCGCGATGGTCTGGCGCAGGCGGGTCATCTTCACCCGCTCCTCGCGCTCGTGCAGCTCGCGCGGGGCGCCGGGCGCGGCAGGGGCGGCCGGCTGGCCTGAGCGGGCCTCCAGCGCCTGCAGGGCGTCGCCCTTGGTGACGCGTCCACCCTTGCCGCTGCCGGGGATGGCCGCGGGGTCGAGCTTGTTCTCGGCGGCGATCCGCTGGGCGGAGGGGGCCAGCACCGGCTCGGCCGCAGCCTTGGCGGCGGGGGCCGGAGCGGGCGCCGGCGCGGGGGCAGGGGCGGGCGCCTTGGCTTCCTTGGCCGCGGGCTTGGCTCCGGCCGCGCCGGCGGTGATCCGGCCCAGCACCGCGCCCGGGGTCACCGTCGCGCCCTCTTCGGCGGCGATGGAATCCAGCACGCCATCGGCCGGGGCGGCGACTTCCAGGCTGACCTTGTCGGTCTCCAGCTCCACCAGGATCTCGTCCTTGCGAACCGCGTCGCCGGCCTTTTTCGTCCAGCGGGCGACGGTCGCCTCGCTGACGGACTCACCCAGGGCGGGGGTCATGATGTCGGCCATGGTCAGAGTGCTTTCCTCAGAAATCCGGATTTAGGCGAAGGCTTCGAGAAGGAACGTCTCCAGTTCCTTCAGGTGACGGCTCATCAGGCCCGCGGCGGTGGAGGCCGAGGCCGGGCGACCGACATAGCGGGCGCGCTTGGCCTTGATGTCCATGCGGTCCAGGGTCAGCTCCAGCCAGGCGTCGGTGAAGAACCAGCCGCCCATGTTCTTGGGCTCCTCCTGGCACCAGACCACCTCGGCGTTCTTGAACCGCTTCAGCTCGCCGGTGATCGACTTCAGCGGCCAGGGATAGAACTGCTCCAGGCGCAGCAGATAGACGTCGTCCCGGCCGGACTTGGCGCGCTGCTCGACGAGGTCGAAGTAGACCTTCCCGGAGCAGACGATGACGCGCTTGATCTCGGCGTCGGGCTTCAGGGTCACTCCGCCCACGTCGCAACCCGCCTCCGCGCCGTCCACCATCACGCGGTGGAAGGAGGAGCCGGTGGCCAGGTCGTCGACGTTCGAGATCGCCCGCTTGTGGCGCAGCAGGCTCTTCGGCGTCATCACGATCAGCGGCTTGCGGTAGTCCCGCAGCATCTGCCGGCGCAGGGCGTGGAAGTAGTTGGCCGGCGTCGTCGGGTTGATCACCTGCAGATTGTCTTCGGCGCACAGTTGCAGGAACCGCTCCAGGCGGGCGGAGGAGTGCTCCGGGCCCTGGCCCTCGTAGCCGTGCGGCAGCAGCATGACCAACCCACTCATACGGAGCCATTTCCGTTCGCCCGACGAGATGAACTGGTCGATCACCACCTGGGCGCCGTTCACGAAGTCGCCGAACTGGGCCTCCCACAGGGTGAGGGTGTCCGGGTCGGTGAGCGAGAAGCCGTATTCGAAGCCCAGCACCGCCTCTTCGGAGAGGGCCGAATCCAGCACCTCGAAGTGGGCCTGGTCGGGCGCCAGATTGCGCAGCGGGAAGTAGGTCTCCTCGGTCGCCTGGTCGACGACGCCGGAGTGGCGCTGCGAGAAGGTGCCGCGGACGCTGTCCTGGCCGGACAGGCGCACCGGATAGCCCTGGTCCAGCAGGGTGGCGAAGGCCAGCAGCTCGGCCGTCGCCCAGTCCAGGCCCTGGCCGCTCTCGATGGCCTCCCGCCGGCCGGCGATGACCCGGTCCACCGTCTTGTGGACGGTGATCCGCTCGGGGATCGCGGTCATCTTGCGACCGAGATCGATGACCTTCTGGCGTGGCACGCCAGTGGCGTGGCGCTCGTCGGAGGCCGGCAGCGACTTGCCCGACCACTTGCCGTCCAGCCAGTCGGCCTTGTTGGCCTTGTAGGACTTGCCGGAGTCGAACTCGGCGTCGAGGAACTGGTCGAATTCGCCGATCCAGCCGTCGAGCTCGGCCTGGTTGGTCACGCCCTCGGCGACCAGCCGCTCGGCGTAAAGGTCGCGCACCGAGGGGTGGCCCTTGATCCTCTGGTACATCAGAGGCTGGGTCATGGTCGGATCGTCGCCTTCGTTGTGGCCGAAGCGGCGATAGCAGAACATGTCGATCACCACGTCCTTGCCGAACTGCTGGCGATATTCCGTGGCGACCTTGGCGGCGAACACCACCGCCTCCGGGTCGTCCCCGTTGGCGTGGAAGATCGGCGCCTCGACCATCATCGCCACGTCGGACGGATAGGGCGAGGAGCGTGAGTTCTTTGGGCTGGTGGTGAAGCCGATCTGGTTGTTGACGATGAAGTGGACGGTGCCGCCCACCCCATAGCCCTTGAGCTGGGAGAGCGCGAAGCACTCGGCGACCACGCCCTGGCCGGCGAACGCGGCGTCGCCGTGCAGCAGCAGCGGCATCACATGGCTGCGGCCGGCGTCCGGCTTGTCCCGCAGGGTGAAGGCCTGCTTGGCCCGCACCTTGCCGACCACCACCGGGTTGACGATCTCCAGGTGCGAGGGATTGGCCGTCAGCGACAGGTGGACGGTGTTGCCGTCGAACTCGCGGTCCGACGAGGCGCCCAGGTGATACTTCACGTCCCCCGAACCCTCGACGTCGGAGGGCAGCGACGAGCCGCCTTGGAATTCGTGGAAGATCACGTGGTAGGGCTTGCCCATCACCGCGGCCAGGACGTTCAGGCGGCCCCGGTGGGGCATGCCGACGACGATGTCCTCCAGCCCCAGCGAGCCGCCGCGCTTGATGATCTGCTCCAGGGCCGGGACCATGGATTCACCGCCATCCAGGCCGAACCGCTTGGTGCCGGGGAAACGCTTGTGCAGGAACCGCTCGAAGCCCTCGGTCTCGATGAGTTTCTTGAGGATCGCGATCTTCCCCTCGGGGGTGAAGAAGATCTCCTTGTCGCGGCCCTCGATCCGCTCCTGCAGCCAGGCCTTCTCCTTGGGATCGGAGATGTGCATGTACTGCACGCCGACATTGCCGCAGTAGGTCCGGCGCAGGATCTCGAGGATCTCGCGCAGGGTGGCGGTCTCCAGGCCCAGCACGAAATCGAGGAAGATCGGCCGGTCGAAGTCGGCCTCGGCGAAGCCATAGGACGCCGGGTCGAGCTCGGAGGCGTCGCCGGGCGTGGTGGCGATGCCCAGGGGGTCCAGGTTGGCCTTCAGGTGGCCGCGCATCCGGAAGGCGCGGATCATCATGATGGCGCGCAGGGAATCCAGGGTCGCGGCGCGCAGCTCTTCCTGGCTGGCGGCGGGCTTGGCCTCGCCGATCTTCGAGCCGAGCTTGGCCTCCACCGCCGGCCACAGGCCATCGAGCGCGCTCATCCAGTCCGGACGGGCCTGAGGGGCTGAGGGCTGCACCCAGGCCGGTCTGGCCGCGGCGCGCTTCACCTCATCGGCGTTGTCGGACAGCGAGGCGAAGAACGCCTGCCACGACGGCTCGACCGAGCCGGGGTTGGTCGCCCATTTCGCATAGAGGTCTTCGACGAAGGCCGCATTGGCCCCGTAGAGGAAGGAGGTTTCCGCGAGGACCTCGTTCATCAGACCTGCGTCGTCCGCCATTTCCTTCGCCTTCCGGGGCCTTGGGGCCCGCGGAACCTCTGGAGAAGGAGCCGGGCGCGGGCCGCCCTTACGCTATGGGTCTCGCCTAAGCCATCTGGGCCGATTTGCCCACACGGCAACCGTTCTAATTGCCCTTGAGCACCTCAAGGAGGGTCTCGCCGAGCTTGGCCGGAGAGGGCGACACGCGGATGCCCGCCGCCTCCATGGCCGAAATCTTGTCGTCCGCGCCGCCCTTGCCGCCGGAGATGATCGCTCCCGCGTGGCCCATGCGCCGCCCCGGAGGGGCCGTGCGGCCGGCGATGAAGCCAACCATGGGCTTCTTGATCGGGTGCGCCTTGATGAACGCCGCGGCGTCTTCCTCGGCCGAGCCGCCGATCTCGCCGATCATGATGATCGACTCCGTGGCGCCGTCGTTGAGGAACATCTCCAGCATGTCGATGAACTCGGTGCCCTTCACAGGGTCGCCGCCGATACCCACCGCCGTCGTCTGGCCGAGGCCCACTTCGCTGGTCTGGAACACCGCCTCATAGGTAAGCGTCCCGGAGCGCGAAACCACCCCGACGGAGCCTTTGCGGAAGATGTTGCCCGGCATGATGCCGATCTTGCACTCGTCGGGGGTCAGCACGCCGGGGCAATTGGGCCCGATCAGCCGGGACTTTGAGCCGCACAGCGCCCGCTTCACCTTGACCATGTCCGCCACCGGGATGCCCTCGGTGATGCAGATGATCAACGGCACCTCGGCATCGATGGCCTCGAGGATGGAGTCGGCCGCATAGGGCGGCGGCACATAGATCACCGAGGCGTCCGCGCCGGTTTCCTTCACCGCCTGGCCGACGGTGTCGAACACCGGAAGCTTCAGATGCGTGGTCCCGCCCTTGCCCGGAGAGACGCCGCCCACCATCCGCGTGCCGTAGGCGATCGCCTGCTCGGTGTGGAAGGTGCCCTGGCTGCCGGTCATGCCCTGGCAGATCACGCGGGTGTTCTTGTTGATGAGGATCGACATCTCTTAGGCCCCGCGCACCGCGTTCACGATCTTCTCGGCGCCGTCCGACAGGTCGTTGGCGGGGATCACGTTCAGGCCGCTGTCGCGGATGATCTGCTTGCCCTGTTCGGCGTTGGTGCCTTCCAGGCGCACCACCAGCGGCACCTGCAGGCCGGTCTCCTTCACCGCGGCGATCACCCCCTTGGCCAGCACGTCGCAGCGGGCGATGCCCCCGAAGATGTTGACCAGGATGCCCTTCACGTTGGGGTCGGCGGTGATGATCTTGAAGGCCGCCGTGACCTTCTCCTGCGTCGCGCCGCCGCCGACATCGAGGAAGTTGGCCGGTTCGGCGCCATAGAGCTTGATGATGTCCATGGTGGCCATGGCCAGGCCCGCGCCGTTGACCATGCAGCCGATCTCGCCGTCGAGGGCGATATAGGAGAGGTCGTGCTTGGAGGCCTCGATCTCCTTGGGGTCTTCCTCGCTTTCGTCCCGCAGTGGCGTCAGCTCCGGATGGCGGAACAGGGCGTTGGGGTCGAAGCTGATCTTGGCGTCCAGCACCCGCAGCTTATCGTCGGCGGTGACGATCAGCGGGTTGACCTCCAGCATGCTCATGTCCTTGGACACGAAGGCCGCATAGAGCTGGCCCAGCAGCTTGCCGGCCTGCTTGGCCAGATCGCCCTTCAGGCCGAGCGCCGTGGCCAGCTGCAAGCCGTGATGCGGGAAGACGCCGGTGGCCGGGTCGATGGAGAAGGTGACGATCTTCTCCGGCGTGTCGTGGGCCACATCCTCGATGCTCATGCCGCCTTCGGTGGAGGCGACCACCGAGACCCGGCTGGTTTCGCGGTCCACCAGCAGCGAGAGGTAGAATTCCTTGGCGATGGCCGCGCCTTCCTCGATGTAGAGGCGGTTGACCTGCTTGCCCCGGGGGCCGGTCTGTTCGGTGACCAGCACCCGGCCGAGCATCTCCTGGGCGTTGGTCCTGACGTCCTCGGCGGATTTGACCACCCGAACCCCACCCTTGGCCTCTGGGCCAAGGCCCTCGAAGCGCCCCTTGCCGCGCCCGCCGGCGTGGATCTGCGACTTCACGACATAGACCGGTCCGCCCAGCTTGCCCGCAGCCTCGGCGGCCTCGTCGACGGTGAAGGCGGGATATCCACGGGGAACGGCGACACCGAACTCGGAGAGAACGGCTTTAGCTTGGTGCTCGTGGATGTTCATGGGGCCTTGGCGCTTGCCGGATACAGTCGCCCGGACGGCGAGTGAGCGGCTTATAGGCGCCGCCTCCCCCGATGACAACCGCGTGATCGTGACAATCTCCCCGCGCGGGACGCCACGCCCGTCATGCCTGGGGAACGGTCAATCGGCGCCTCGCGGTCCGGAAGCTGCTCGCCCGACGCGCAACCGCCGCCCCTATCCGAGGAACACATTCCAAAGCGTGCGGCCGGGAATGAAGGCGATGGCGAGGTTGATCGCGAACCCGCCATAGAACAGACCCATCATCGTCCGGCGGTGGCGCGCGACCTCATGTCGCCGGGCCCAGATCACCGCCAGCGGCAGGACGATCAGGGTCCAGGCGGTGAGCAGGTGGAGCAGCGACCAGGCGCCGTGGTTCAGGGTGGTGATGAACAGAGTCGAGCCCGCCGTCGTCGCCACCAGCGACACCCAGACCCAGCCCGCCGTCCGGTGGAAGGTCCGACCCTTGCGCACCACCATCAGCACCGCGCCCAACGCCAGGGCCAGAAGCGCGGTCGCCAGGTGGATCTTTATGGCCGGGGAGAGGCCCGCCAGCAGCGACAGGTCCGGCGCGTGGAGGCTGGCGGCGGCGGCGCGGCGGCCCACGACGTCCCAGACCCCGCCCATGGCGATGACGATCAGGGCGGCCATCGCGACCAGGGTGAGCGCCAGCCTGAGGCCGAAGGGCATGCGGGGCCGGTCGGCCGTTTGCGATGCGAGCGACATCCTTTATCTCCGAATTGGGTGTGGCGGCGCCGATGCGTCGCCGATGGACTGGGACATGGCGGCGGTCGAACCTTTGGCTCCAGCGCGGATTCGCCGGACAACGCGGCGCATTCGTGAACAGCGGGGCCCCGCCGCTGGCGCTTCGTGGATGGCGTCGTGAAGACCCTGTTGCTCCGCTACGGGCCCTATCGGGACCTCGCCGGCTGGCGCCGGGGCCTGATCGTCAGCCTGGTCGCGGCGGTCTTCCTGACCCTTTCCGGGGCCTTCGGGACCGGCGGCGCGGGCTGGACGGCGAGGTTGGCCTACTGGGTGCTGTTGATGTTGCTCGGCCTGGTCTGGGGTAGCCTGGTGGCCCAGGTGTTCCTGCGCTCCGCCACCTGGGGCGGGCGGCGCTGGCTGGGCGGCCTCGCCGCCTCCGTGGTGATGGCCGCGCCGTTCACGGTGGTGGTCTGGTTCTTCTCCAACCTGATGCTGGACGCCCAGACGCCGGCCAGGGCTTTGCCCCTGTTGTTCTTCAGCGTGCTGGCGGTGGCCCTGGTGATGACCGCCCTCAACCTCGCCCTGGAAGGCCGCCGCGCGGCCGCCGAGGCCCCGCCACCGCCAAAGTTCCTCGCGCGCCTGCCGCTGAAGCTTCGCGGGGCCGAGGTGTTCGCGGTGGAGGCCGAGGACCACTACCTGCGCCTGCACACCTCCCGGGGCCAGGACCTGATCCTCATGCGTCTCGCCGACGCCGTGGCCGAACTTGAGGGGATCGAGGGGATGCAGGTCCACCGCTCCTGGTGGGTGGCCAGGGACGCCATCACGCGGGCCAAGCGCGGCGATGGGCGCGCCACCCTGACCCTCAGGGACGGATCAAGGGTTCCGGTCAGCCGCACCTACGCCGGGGCCCTGCGCGAGCGGGGCTGGCTCTAGCGCCGCCGCGCCTGCCATTCCTCCCGGCTCTGGCCCCAGACATCGAGTTCGGTGAAGAACGGCGCCGGCAGCGTCGCCTGGCGCAGGATGCGCGAGCCCAGCCGCCGCGCGACGGCCTGGGAGTTGGCGTTGGCCGGCTCGATGGTGTGGATCACTTCGCTCCAGCCTTGCGTCTCGAACGCCCAGTCGATGGCCGCCGTCGCGCCCTCGGTGGCGTAGCCCTTCCCCCATGCATCCCGTACGAGAGCCCAGCCCACCTCGGCGCCGGGCCAGCCCTCCGGCATCCAGGGCCCCAGGCGACCGATCCAGCGGCCGCTGGCCTTCTCGATCACCGAGAACATGGAGTAGCCGCGGATCATCCAGGCGCCGGCCATGACGGCCATGCTCCGCCAGGCGCTCGCCCGGGGCTGCACGCCGCCGATATGGCGCATGGCCTCCTGGTCCGCGTAGAACGCCGCCCAGGCCTCGAAATCCTCGGCGGCGGGGACGCGTAGGATGAGGCGATCTGTCTCAAGCGTGGGCACTGGCTTTGTCACGGATTTCAGTCTCAATCGTGGGTTGGGAGAGCGTGCTTGGAGGCTGAGCCTAGTCGTATGTGCGACCAGGCGCCAAAGGCCTGTTTTCGCGCGTCGAGGGGCCCGGAGTGACTAAGGGTCGGCCATGACGCAGCAGTTGGAACCGGAGCTCCCACAGCCCACCCCTCGAGGCGGCGGACGGCTGGTCGTCGCCGGCGTCGCCTTCGCCTGCGTAGCCGGCGCGTCCCTGGGCCTCTGGGCCCGTCCGGCGGCCCAGGGACGGCGCGAGGGTCCGCAGACGCCCCGCGCCCAGATGGTGGCCGCCGCCGCCGTCCGGCCCCGCCTGGAGATTATCATCGCCGAGGCGCCGGCGCCGATTGGCGCCCCGCTGGAGGTGATGCCGGCCCACGCCCAGCTGGCCGCCGCCCCCGCCCGATCGCCTGAGCCCGGTCCGACGCCGTCTTGGCGCGCGCCGGCCTTGATCAAGGTGGACACGCCCGCGGCGCCGCCCATCGAGCCGGTCCGCGTCGCCGCCAGGCCCGAGCCAAAACCCGCCAAGGCCGAGGTGCAGGTCGCCAAGGCCAAGTCGAAGCCCGCAGAAGTCGAGACCCGCCTCGCCAAGGCCGATCCGCCTAAAGCCAAGCCCAAGGCCTCCAAGACCGAACTGGCGAAGGCGGAAAAGACCAAGGCCGAGAAAGCCGAGGCCGAGAAGATCCAGCTGGCGAAGGCCGAGAAGCGCAAGGCCCGCAAGCTCGAACTGGCCAAGGCCGAGAAGCGGAGAGCCCGCGAGGCGGAAGCCAAGATGGAGCTCGCCAAGGCCGAGCGGGAGGCTGAGAAGGCGGAGGCCGCCAAGAAGTCCACCCGGTTGGCCTCCGTGGTCAAGGCGGTGAAGGCTGTTCCGAAAAAACTGAAGCCCAAAACCGTCGAGCTGGCGGAAGCCAAGCCGGTGAAAAGCGCCGCCGCGAAGCCGAAGGCCCGGGACATGACCCGGGCGGCCGACCGCACCTGCGCCTCCTCCGATCCCGGCGAGGCGCTGGTCTGCGCCAATCCCCGCCTGGCCCAGCGCGACCGTCAGCTGCAGCGCGCCTTCCGCGACGCCGAATCCGCCGGGGTGCCGGCCTCGGCCCTGCGCCGCCAGCAGGACCGCTGGATCGCCGCCCGCGAGGCCCCCTGGGCCGTGGAGGATGTCTACGAGGCGCGCATCGCCGAACTCAACGACCTGGCGCGGGACGCGGGCGACTATTAGAGCGCGTTCGGGCCCTGCGCCTTGAAACCGCCACCCCCGCCCGGCGGTTGTGGCGTCGGGGTACGCCGGCAGCGAGTCTTCGCCCATGAACATCGATACGCCCGAACGACCCGCCAGCGGCGTCGGCGAGCCCAGTCGTCATGATAGGCCGACCTGGGAGCGGATCGAATTGCCGCCACGGCCCGATGGGCCGCCGCGCCGGGAGGTCTCCCGCCTGGTGCTGATCGGCGGCGTCGTGGCGGCGGTGGTCACAGGGGCGGTGTTGGGCCTCGTGGCCCGCCCCGACCTCGGCGAGCCCCCCGCGCCCAAGGTCACGACCCGGACGATGCCCATCGAAGTCGCCGAGGTCCGGCCGGAGCCCGTGCCCGAGCCGGTCGGCAAGCTTGAGGTCCTACCGGCCGACATGGCCCGCGCGGCGCAGGTCGCCGCCAACGCCCGGCCATCGCCCGCCCTGCTTCCGTCCATGGTGGAGGTGGAGCCGGAACCGGACATGCCGGTGGTCGTCCGCCAGCGGGCCAGCGCCGATCCGAGCTTCAATTGTCGCTACGCGCGGACCCAGTCCGAGAGCCTGGTCTGCGGCGACCGGGAGCTGGCCCGGCTGGACCGGCGCCTGGCCAGCGCCTTTGACCGGGCCCTGAGGGCCGGCGTGCCGTTCCGCGAACTGCGGGCCGAACAGGACGACTGGCTGGAGATCCGCGAGGACGCCGCGCGTCATTCCCCCGGCGCCGTCGCCAGCGTGTATCGCCAGCGCATCCAGGAGCTGGACGCGCTGGCCGAGGACTTGGGTTAGTCGGTTAGGCCAGCAGGTCCTTCACGGTCTCGCGCTCGCCCACCAGCTCGTCGTTGGTGATGGCGATCTTCGACTTGGCGAAGTCGTCCATGGCGTAGGACTCGATGACGTCGTAGCCGCTCTCGGTGGTGCGCACCGGCATCCCTGCCCAGACGCCTTCGGCGAAGCCGTAGCGGCCTTCGCTATTGATCGCCACCGAGTGGACCTTGCCCGGGGTGGTCAGGTCGCGGACGTGGTCGATCAGGGCGCCGGCCGCCGAGGCCGCCGAGCTCTGGCCACGGGCCTCGATGATCGCCGCGCCGCGCTTGCCGACGGTGGGCAGATATTCGTTCTTCAGCCAGGCCTCGTCGCCGATCACCTCGGCGGCCGGCTTGCCGCCAATCTTGGCGTGGGTGAAATCGGCGAACATGGTCGGCGAGTGGTTGCCGTAGATGAACAGGTCGGTGACGTCGTTCACCGAGACGCCGGCCTTCTTGGCCAGCTGGGCCCGGCCGCGGTTCTCGTCCAGGCGCACCATGGCGGTGAAGCGGTCCTTCGGCAGGCGCTTGGCCTGATTGGCGGCGATCATCACATTGGTGTTGCACGGGTTGCCCACCACCGCGATGCGCGCGTCGTCGGCGGCCACGCGGTCGATCGACTGGCCCTGGGCGATGAAGATCTTGCCGTTGTCCTTCAAGAGGTCGGCGCGCTCCATCCCGGGACCGCGGGGCTTGGAGCCCACCAGCAGGCACCAGCTTGCATCTTTGAACGCCACGTCAGGGTCGCCGGTGAGGATCATGTCCTGCAGCAGCGGGAAGGCGCAGTCGTCCAGTTCCATCGCCACGCCCTTCAGGGCCTTCTGGGGACCTTCGACCGGGATCTCCAGCAGCTGCAGGATGACCGGCTGGTCCGGGCCCAGCATGGCGCCCGAGGCGATGCGGAAGAGGAGGGCGTAGCCGATGTTGCCGGCGGCTCCGGTGACGGCCACGCGGATAGGCTTCTTCGCCATGGGACTGCTCCTTCGCTTCAATGAATGCGAGCGGTTGCTAGTCGATTGACGGCGATGCCGCAATGCCGCAGACGCGACCCGGCCATGGCTCAGATCGATCCGGCCTTCCTGAAGACCTCCGAGGCGCTCGGCGAACTGCCGCTCAGCCACGTCCGGCTGCACGCCGACGCCCGCTTCGCCTGGATCGTCCTGATCCCCCGGCTGGCCGGCGCCCGGGAGCTGGAGGACCTTTCGTCCGCCGCCCGCGCCCAGCTGATGGAAGAGATCGTCCTGGCCTCGGACGCCGTCCGGGCTGTGGGCCAGGCGATCGGCCGGCCGTCCGGCAAGATCAACGTCGGCCAGCTTGGCAACATCACCCCCCAGCTGCACGTCCATGTGGTCGGCCGGGGGCCGGACGATCCGGCCTGGCCGGGACCGGTCTGGGGATTCGGCGAGGCTGAGGCCTATGGTCCCGAGGACCTGGCGGCGGCGACCGCCGCCGCGAAAGCCGCTCTCGGCCTCTAGCGTTTCCGGCGCAGGACCACGCGCTGGACCTGGCCGCCCTCTTCCAGCTGGCCGCTCCAGGCGCCGCCGCCGCCGTCCTGCAGCCGCGCGACCCGCCGGCCGCCGTCGAATCGCAAGGTCACCTGGGTCCCCACGCGTTCGACCTGGTCGATGAACCCCGAGCCCTCCAGCGCGCCGCGTTTGGCCAGGTCCCGCCAGGCGCCCTGGACGCCCGCTTCGCCGCGATCCGCCAGTTCGAAGGCGTAAAGGTCGGCGGCCCCGGCCGCCAGGGTCCAGCCGCCTTCGAGCGGGCCGTGGATACGCTCGGCCGAGGCGCTGGAGGCGCGCACCCGGGCTTCGTAGGCCAGGTCTCCGGCGGTGGGCTGGGTCTCCGGCGCTCGGGCGGCGTCGTCGATGAACACCGGGACCGTCGGGCCGGCGGGGGCCGCGTAGGGCTCCGGCGCGCGCGGCAGGCTCGGGTCGGACGGGGCGGGCGCGGTCTCCGCCTCCGGGTCCGCCGCCCGGCGCTGCAGCAGCTCGGCGATGGGATCGGCCGGCGCCTGGGCGAAGCCCGGCGTGCAGACGCCGGCGAGGAGCGAGGCGATCAGAGCCGTTGTGAACCTCATCCCCCCTCCTCACGGGCTGCGATGGCGTCGGCCACCGCGATGATTCGCAAAGCATCCTCCAGATGCAGGCGTTCGACCATCCGGCCTTCAACCGGGATCGCCCCCCGGCCGGCGTTCTCAGGCAGGTCGTAGGCGGCGGCGATGGTCCGGGCCCAGGCGATCGCCTCGGGGTCGGGCGAGAAGGCGGCGTTGGCGATCGGCGCCTGGCTGGGATGGATCAGGCTCTTGCCGTCGAAGCCGAGGTCGGCGCCCTGCCGGCACTGCCTGGCGAACCCTTCGACGTCGGCGAAGTCGTTATAGACCCCGTCCACCACCGCCAGACCGTGCGCCCGCGCCGCGATCACGACGGACGCCAGGGCCGGGATCAGCGGCCAGCGGTCCGGGCCGGGCCGGCAACGCATTTCCTTGGCCAGGTCGTTCGGCCCTACCACCCAGACATCCAGGCCGCCCTGGGCCGACGCCGCGCCCAGCTCATCCAGGCGCAGGAGCGCCTGGCAGGTCTCGATCATCGCCCACAGCCGCGCCCGGCCCTTCAGCCGCGCGGAACAGGCGCCGATGTCCTCCATCTTCGACACCTTGGGGACCAGGATGGCGTCCGCGCCGGCTTGCGCCGCCGCCGCGAGGTCGGCCTCCCACCAGGGGGTGTCCAGGCCGTTGATCCGCACCACAACCTCCCGCGGTCCGAAACCGCCCGCCCGGATGGCCGCGGCGGCCTGCTCGCGGGCCTGGTCCTTGGCGTCCGGACCCACCGCATCCTCCAGGTCGAAGATCACCCCGTCGCAGGGCAGGGTCTTCGCCTTCTCGATGGCGCGAGCGTTGGAGGCCGGGAAGAACAGCAGGCTACGACGCGGGCGTACGGCGGTCATGAATGCGGAGCTCCCCGTGGCGTGGGCCCACTCTTAGCGTTTAGGATGGGCCGATGGCGACTCGTCCGATCCGCTACGACCCCAGCGCCCAGAACGTCCTGGGCTCCGAGCTGCAGCCCTGCTCGGTGGATCCCGTCACCGGCTTCTTCCGCAACGGCTGCTGCGAGACCGGCCCGCACGACATGGGCATGCACACCGTCTGCGCGGTGATGACCGCCGAGTTCCTGGAATACTCCAAATCGGTGGGGAACGACCTCTCCACCCCGCGCCCGGAACTGGAGTTCAAGGGCCTGGAGCCCGGCGACCGCTGGTGCCTCTGCGCCCCGCGCTGGAAGGAGGCCCTGGACGCCGGCGCCGCCCCCCAGCTGGTGCTCGAGGCCACCCACGAGGAGACCCTGGCGATCGTCCCGCTGGGCGTGCTCAAGGACCACGCGGTCAAGGCCTAGCCCAGCGGGTATTCGGCCTCGGCGATATAGTACGACCCATCCTTCGCCAGCACGCTTGAGAACAGGGTGAAGCGGTCCACCCATATCGGCGGGGACCGCAGCAGGTTGTTGGCCTGGATCCAGGCCGCCACCTGGCTTGGATCGGGCCGTTTCAGATAGGCCAGGGTGACGTGCGGCTTGTAGTTGCGCCGGTCGGGCGTCAGGCCGGCCCGCCGGGCCGCGCTCTCGCAGGCGCCGGCCAGCCGCCGTAGCGGTTCGCTTTCCGCCACGCCCGCCCAGACCGCGTGGATGTCCTGGCCGTCCTGGAAGGCGCCGGCCCCCGCCAGGGCGATCTCGAAGGGTCGTTGGGCGATTGTGGTGAGCTCGGCGTCCAGGTCGCGGGCCATGTCCTCCCGCACGTCGCCATAGAACCGCAGGGTGACGTGCAGGGCCTCCAGCGGCCTCCAGCGCGCGCCCTCGATCCCGGTCTGGCGCGCCTGCAGCGCGCCGCCGATCTCGGGCGGAATGGCGAGGGCTGCGAACAGGCGGATCACCCGCCCTCCATAAACTGTTCAACCTTCTCGCGGCAGGGCCTTGCTAAAGGTGGCGTGCAAAACGATATTTCGCGTGCGTCCGACTGGCGGGCGTGAATCGAAAGGGCTTTGCTCTCATGAGCGACTTCAACCGCGGCTACGCGCGCTCGATCCCCGCGGATCGCGCCGACATGTCGGTGGACGCGGGCCTGCGCAGCTTCATGCTCGGCGTCTACAACAAGGTGGCGCTCGGCCTGGTCGTCTCCGCCGTCATGGCCTTCGTCACCGGCCAGGTGGAGGTGGTCCAACAGCTCCTCTACCGCACGGCGGTCCGCGCCGACGGCGTCGAGGTCCTGGCCGGCTACCAGCCGCTCGGCTACGTGGTCGCCTTCGGCCCCCTGGCGCTGATCCTGTTCGGCGCCTTCGGGATGAAGAACGCCACCCCCAAGACCTCCGGCATCTATTACTGGGCGGTGGTGGCCCTGATGGGCGCGAGCCTCGGGGCGATCACCCTGATGTACACGGGCGCCTCGATCTTCTCGACCTTCCTGATCACCGCGACCGCCTTCGGTGGCCTGAGCTTGATCGGCTACACCACCAAGAAGGACCTGACCGGCTTCGGCAGCTTCCTGATGGTCGGGCTGATCGGGATCATGGTCGCCTCCATCGTCAACATCTTCCTGATGAACTCGATGATGAGCTTCCTCATCAGCGTTCTGGGCGTGCTGATCTTCGCGGGCCTCATCGCCTACGACACTCAGCGCCTGAAGATGACCTACTACCAGCTGGGCGGTAACGAAGCCGCCATGGGCGTGGCCACCAACTACGGCGCCCTCAGCCTCTACCTCGACTTCATCAACCTGTTCATGTTCCTGCTGCGCCTGTTCGGCGACCGCCGCTAAGCGACCCGCAGGATCGAGCGATCCGGGCCGGCGGAAACGCCGGGGCTTTTTCTTTGCCTAATCCACGACCTTGAAGCGGCCCTTGTCGAAGAACCTTAAGAGCTGATCCAGTTCGTGCGCGCGGCGCAGGATATGGCCGCCCTGGCCGACCACCGCCCAGGCGCCCTGCCGACGGGCCAGGGCCGGGCGTTTCTCGATGCGATAGAGAGGGGCCTCGGCCGAGCGGCGGAACACGGAAAACACCGCCGCCTCGGTCAGGGAGTCCATCCCGTAGTCGCGCCATTCGCCCGCGGCGACCATTCGCCCGTAGAGGCGAAGGATGGGTTCGAGTTCTCGCCGCTCGAAGAAAACCCCCGCTCCGCGCGGCGCGGAATAGCTCGGGTCAAAGCTCATCGACACCGAGCCTAAGCCGAATCTGGCTGAATCGGCCACCGGAATTGCGGCCTCCACCGTGCCCGGGAACTCAAGCGCGTTCAGCAAAAGTGGCTCCACTTTTGCGCCCGGAATGCGCTCCAAGCTTTTGATGACGAGCCTGTTTATCCGGTTCAGGTGGTTTCCACCCGACCCGGACAGGCTCGCGGGCCCTCGCCGCGAAATGACCTTATTTCGGTCCCCTGCCCGCCTGATGACCCCTCGATAAAGTCATTGTCGGTTGGCCAGGTACGACGGTCCTGGATCCTGAACAGCCCCCCCCCAGCCCCCCCCCGGGGCCGGCGAACTGGTCAACCGACGCTTAGCTCTCTCCAAGCATAGGCCCGCGCGGCGCTCCCCCGCCCGCGGGCCGTTTTGCATCTGGCGTTCAGCCGGGCTGGGCGACCGCCAGCACGCGCCCGCCCCGGGGCTGCTGCACCACCACCACGCTCTTGAGGCCATCTTCGGCGGCCGGCGCCAGCCGGTAGGCCTGCGGGCGGCCGCGCCAGGCCCCGAGGCGGCGGATCTCACGCACCACGTTCCTCTGGATCACCGTCTCGCCGCGATTGTCACCGCCCTTGACCGCCACCTCGATCTCACGCGGGTCGTACCGGATCAGCCAGACCTCGGCCCCGCCCCGGGGCACGCGGCCGACGCCGACGTCCACCCGCCGCTGTCCGATGAACGCCATGTCCGGCGGGTTCATCCGCTCCGCCTCGGCGGTCTTCAGCAGCTTGTCGACCTCGGTGGTCTTGAGGGCGGCCGCCTCGCCCAGGCCGTCGACGACCACCTGGGGGGTGTAGGGCTCACGAAGTTTCAGGCGGGCCACATAGGCCTTCTGGCGCGCGGTGAACTCGGGCCTGGCGAAGGTGTCGGCCCAGCCGAGGTAGTCCCAGTAGTCCACCGGGAAGGTCAGGGCGAGCACGCCCTGGCGTTCCGCTAGCTTGCCCACATAGGCGTTCGCCTCGGCGCAGGGGCCACAGCCTTGGGCCGTATACAGTTCCACCAGCACCGGCGGACGCGCGAGCGCCGCCGTCGGCCATAAGAGGCCGGCCGGCCAGGAGAGAAGGATCAGACTTAGTGCGGCTTTCCGCATGGTTCGGTGTGTTTAACCGGGTTTACGCGGCGCCCAGATTTCAACATGGCGTGAGAAGGGGCGGCCACGCAAGTGGCCGCCCGATCCTTGGTCCTACGCCGCCGGGGCCGCCAGGCTGCGCAACACGTAGTTCAACACCCCGCCGTGCTTGAAATATTCCAGTTCGGTGGGGGTATCGATCCGGCAACGGACCGGGAAGCGGGCGATCCGCCCGTCGCTCGGCCGGTACATCTCCACGATCAGCTGCTTGCGCGGCTGGACCTCGGTGAGGCCGCGGATGGTGACGATCTCCTCGCCGGTCAGGCCGAGCTTGTGCCAGCCGTCCTGCAGGAACTGCAGCGGCAGCACGCCCATGCCCACCAGGTTGGACCGGTGGATGCGCTCGAAGCTCTCGGCGATCACCGCGCGAACGCCCAGGAGCTTGGTGCCCTTGGCGGCCCAGTCGCGCGAAGAGCCGGTGCCGTATTCCTTGCCGGCGAAGATCACCAGCGGACGGCCTTCGCCCTGGTAGCGCATGGCGGCGTCGTAGATCGCCATCTCCTGGCCGGAGGGGAAGTGCTTGGTGACGCCCCCTTCGATGTCGGGGGTGATGCGGTTGCGGATGCGGATGTTGGCGAAGGTGCCCCGCATCATCACCTCGTGGTTGCCCCGACGGGCGCCGTAGCCGTTGAACTCCGACTGCGGCACCTGGCGGTCCAAGAGGTATACGCCAGCCGGCGAGGTGGCCTTGATCGAGCCGGCCGGGGAGATGTGGTCCGTGGTGATGGAGTCGCCGAAGACGCCCAGGATGCGCGCCTCCACGATGTCCGTCACCGGGGTGGGCTCCATCTGCATGCCCTCGAAGTAGGGCGGGTTCTTCACGTAGGTGGAAGTGCCGTCCCACTGGTAGGTCTGGCCACCGGTGACCTTGATGCCCTGCCAGTTCTTGTCGCCCTTGAAGACGTCGGCGTAGCGGGTGGCGAACATCTTGTTGGTCACGTGCTTGCGTTGCAGCGCGATGATCTCGGCGTTGGTGGGCCAGATGTCCTTCAGATAGACGGGCTTGCCGTCCTTGCCCTCGCCAAGCGGTTCGGTGACGAGGTCAATCTGCATCGAGCCGGCCAGGGCGTAGGCCACCACCAGCGGCGGGGAGGCCAGGTAGTTGGCGCGGACGTCCGGGTTCACCCGGCCCTCGAAGTTGCGGTTGCCGGACAGCACACTGACGGCGACCAGGTCGTTCTTCTGGATGGCGTCCGAGATCGGCTCGGCCAGCGGGCCGGAGTTGCCGATGCAGGTGGTGCAGCCATAGCCCACCAGATTGAAGCCCAGGGCGTCCAGCGACTTGTCCAGCTTGGCGGCCTTCAGATAGTCGGTGACGACCTGCGATCCCGGCGCAAGCGAGGTCTTCACCCACGGCTTGACCCGCAAGCCCTTCTCCAGCGCCTTCTTGGCCACCAGACCGGCGGCGATCAGAACCCCCGGGTTGGACGTGTTGGTGCAGGAGGTGATCGAGGCGATCACCACGTCACCGTTGCCGATGTCGAAATTCTCGCCCTCGACCTTGAACCGCTCCGCCAGGCTGTCGGGCTTGCCGAACACGTCCCCGGTCAGCGCGCCCCGGAATTCGGGGGCGGCTTCGGACAGCAGCACCCGGTCCTGCGGGCGTTTGGGCCCGGCCAGGGAGGGTTGGACGCCGCCCATGTCCAGTTCGAGGGTGTCGGTGAACACCGGATCCGGATCGGTGGGATCGCGCCACATGCCCTGGGCCCTGGCGTAGGCCTCCACCAGCGCCACCCGCTCCGGCGCGCGGTTGGTGGCGGCCAGGTAGTCGATGGTCGCTTGGGTGACCGGGAAGAAGCCGCAGGTGGCGCCGTATTCCGGGGCCATGTTGGCGATCGTGGCCTGGTCTTCCAGGGTCATGCTGGCCAGGCCGGGGCCGTAGAATTCGACGAACTTGCCGACCACGCCCTTCTTGCGGAGCATCTGGGTGACGGTGAGCACCAGGTCGGTGGCGGTCGCGCCTTCCGGCAGGGCGCCGTCCAGGCGGAAGCCGATGACCTCCGGGATCAGCATCGGGATCGGCTGGCCCAGCATGGCCGCCTCGGCCTCGATGCCGCCAACGCCCCACCCCAGCACGG
>CANJRI010000021.1 GCA_947476555.1 Caulobacteraceae bacterium | reverse complement strand
CGGATATCCTTCACCACCCGCTCGCCGGGGGTCGCCTTCGAGGGCAAGGGTTTTGATCTCATCTTCGTTCCTACGTCACTGCGATGAGACCAAAACCCTCCGCTAGCTGGAACCCTGAATCTGTCTCATTGGCGCTGACGGCGGACAGTTCGCAGAGGCCGGCCTCCACCAAGTGACCGATACGGCGGCGGACCGTCTCGAACGGCAGCCCGGCGGACCTGGCGACCGCGCTGATCGAGACCGGCCGGCGCACATCGTCCGGCGGCGGCGCCTCGACCGTGGCGTAGGCGTGCTCAAGCCGGGTGTCGTGGCTGATCGGCGCCACGCTGGCGGAGGAGATGACGCTGATGATCAGCGGGTCGATCGGCTCTCCGCCGAGGTCGCTGAGATCGACGATGTCCAGCATGAAGATCAGCGACAGGCGCATGGCTCGCCAGGCCACGAGCTCGGCCGGCGACGAAGAAGCCACACCCCCTTCGGACACATCCATTACCTCAAAAGGGTGACGCCGTGCGGCCGGCCTGACAACCCCTAGGCGTTGACGGTCTTTTCCAGGGCCAGGGCGAGCGAGATGCAGGCGCCGGCGGTGAGGACGGTGGAGAGCTTGGGGTAACGGGCGGGGGTGTCGGGCGTCTGGTGGTCCATCAGCCATTGGGCCAGGAAGATCACGATGAACAGGCCGAGCACCCAGGCCTCGTAGATTCGGCCGTGCAGCAGCAGCACCCCCCAGGCCAGGAAGGACGACAGCGCCGAGACCGCCAGACGCGGCCAGCGCGGTCGCGGCTGGGCGCTTTCAAGGCCCCAGCGCACGCCGCCCAGGAACGCCACCACCAGGGCGGTCCAGGTGACCAGCACCGTGAGCCCGGGGCGGGCCAGATCGGGCGGGCCGTAGGCGTAGGTCAGCGCAGAGATCGGGAACGGCGCCAGGGCGGCCACGGCGATGAGCCATAGCGCGGTCGGAGCGGATTCAGCCCTTGGGGAGGCGGGCCGCGCGTCATCCATGAGCAATCAGTCTCTCCGGAATGCGGCCGAGGCGGCCCACCCGACCGTCAGGGCGAACGCCACGCAAGCCAAGCCGTAGGACCATGGCCTGTCGTGGGCCCACACGTAAAGGGTCCGTTCGAGGCCCACCTTCTCCACCGTGAGGGTCCGGGCCCGTCGCGAAACGGCCTGACCGTCGCGAAACAGCAGGATGTCGGCCTGGTAGACGCCGGTGGGGGCGGCGGCCGGCAGGGCGATCTCGGCGCGGAACAGCCCGCGGTCGACGAACCGCACGCCCTGGCCGTCCTCGTCGTAGAGCCCGGCGCGGGTCTTCAGCCGCACCACCGCCCTGCGCCAGGCGTAGTAGTCGGAGCCCAGCCGGGAGACGACCATGTCGCGGATCCCGTAGCGGGTCTCCACCCGCTGCTCGGCCGGAGCGTTGATCGGCAGGTGGTCGACGCCCGCGCCCAGGCGGCGCAGGGTCCCGAAGGTGGCGATCTGGTCGAGCGGCCGGTTCGATGCGGCCATGTAGAACCCCGGAGCCCCGCGGAAAACCACCGGCCGCGAGTTCAGCCAGAGCCCCGCGACCCGCTGCTTGCGGGCGATGCGCACCGGCTGGTCGGGGCCGCGAACGATGACCACCACGTCCTCGGGCCCGTCGCCCGCCTCGAACACCGCCCCGTACAGCACGATGCGCGCGCCCTTGAAGTCGGAACTCACCTGGACGGTGGTTTCGGTAAGGGCCGCGGAGACCACGGGCGGCGGCTCGGCCATCATCCCGCCGCCCCCGCCATCAGCACGAAGGGTTCGACGGGCGCCATCAGCAGGCCAAGGCCCATGCGCAGGCCCACGGCCAGGACGATCAGCGCCAGCACCACCCGAAGCTCCTCGGCGCGGAACCGGGCGGAGGCCCGCGCGCCGAACTGGGCGCCGAGCACCCCGCCCACCAGCAGGAGGGTCGCCAGGACGATGTCGACGGCCTGGTTGCGGCCGGCCTGCAGGACGCCGGTGAGGGCGCTGGTGACGATGATCTGCAACAAGCTGGTGCCCACCACCACGCTGGCCGGCATGCGCAGGACATAGACCATCGCCGGCACCAGGATGAAGCCGCCGCCGACCCCCATGATCGCCGACAGGACGCCGACGAAGCCGCCGAGCGCCAGCGGCGGGATCACGCTGATGTAGAGCCGCGAGCGTGGGAAGCGCATCTTCAGCGGCAGGCCATACAGCCATGGCGGCCGCCGTTCGCGCCTGGGCGGCGGCGGCTGGCCGCGCCGCCTGCGCAGCACCGCCCCCAGCGACTCCGAGAGCATCAGGGCGCCGATCACACTGAGGAAGACCAGATAGGAGAGCGCCACCACCAGGTCCGCCTGACCCAGCAGCCGCAGCCAGCGGAACAGCTCCACGCCCGCCACGGCGCCGACGATCCCGCCCGCCGCCAGCACCGCGCCCATCCGCCCGTCGACCGCCCGCTGGCGCCCATAGGCCGCGACGCTGGACGCCGAGGATCCGGCCACGTGCACGGCCATGCTGGCCACCGCCACCGCCGGCGGCACGCCCAGGAACACCAGCATCGGGGTCATCAGGAAGCCGCCGCCGATGCCGAACAGGCCGGAGATGAAGCCCACGAGGAGGCCCAGCGCCACGATCAGCGGCGCATTCACCGAAACCTCGGCGATGGGCAGGTAGATGTCCATGCGTCCAGCCTAGAGCGTGACAGCCGGAAGTGGGAACCGGTTCCGGCCCTAGCCGGCCGGCGCCTCCAGCGCCTTCATCGCGTCGCGCGCCGCGGCGTCCCCCTGGGCGGCGGCCCGGGAGAACCAGCGGCGGGCCTCGGCCAGGTCGCGCGGGGCGCCGCTGCCGGTCTGGTACATCATGCCCAGGTTGTACTGGCTGTCGGTGACGCCCAGTTCGGCGGCCTTGCGGAACCACTGGGCGGCGCTGACCAGGTCCTGGGGCCCGCCCTCGCCTCGGAAATAGTAGAGGCCGAGGTTGTGCATGGCGCCGGGTTCGCCGCCCTCGGCCGCGCGGGCCGTCCAGCTGCGCGCCGCCGCGATGTCCGGGGTCAGGCCGCCGCCGCCCCGCTCGTGGAGCTGGGCCAGGTAGAACTGGGCGGGGCCATGGCCGGCCTCGGCCAAGGCCTGGAGGCGTTCCAGGCCGCCCGGCCGCCCAGACTCAATCAGCTGCGCGGCCGCGGCCAACGCCGCTTCGCTGGCCGGATCCGCCGGCGCCCGCTCGGCGGTCTGCGGCGCCAGGGCCACGGCCGCCCGAGGGGTCTGGGCGACGACCTCGTAACCTTCCTCCGGCGCCGGTCGGCGTTCCATCAGCACCACGCCCGCCGCCCCGACACTGAGGAAGGCGGCGCCGCCCGCCACCATCAGGGCGGTCTGCAACGGCGTGGCCTGGCGGCGGCGCCGGGGCGCGCCGAATGGGTTGAACGCCCGTCCGGAGGCGGCGCGTTGCGCGGGCGCGGCGGCGAGGGGCCGGGCGGCCGCCTGGGCCGCCCTGGCCGCGGCGCGGGCCTGCTCGATCACTTCGCGCGTGGACAGCGGCCGCGAGCCGTCGGGGGTGGGCGGTTCGATCTCGTCGAGCTCGAAGACGTCCTCCTCCCCTTCGGGGATCGGCGCGAAGCCGTCGGCCGCCTCGAAGTCCTGACGGGCGAAGGCCAGCCGCTCGGGCAAGGACGTCGTCAGGTCCAGGTCCAGGTCCGGCTCCGGCTCGGCGCGTGAGAACAGCTCCGGGCCGAACGGGCCTCTTGGGGCCGCTTCGGGTTCCGGCGCTCGGGCCGTCGTGGCCGATGGCGCCCGGGCGCGGGCCTCCTCCAGCAGGCGGACGGTCCGCTCCTCGCTGGCCCGGATCCGTTCGGCGAGATCCGTGGAATGGCGCTCGTGGCGCTGCTCGATACGCTCGGTGACCCGGGAAACCTGCTCGCCGACCTCGTCGATGGCCTCGGCGGCCCGGCGTTCGGAGGTCATCAGGCGCTCGGTGAGGCGGTCGGTGGCCTTGCCGATCTCGACGCCCAGCCGCTCCAAGGCCTGGGCCTGGGCCTGCTCGGCCCGCCCCAGCCGGGCTTCGACGGCGCCGGCGATGCGGGCGATCTCGCCCCCCACCTGTTCGATGGCGTCGGCGCCGCGCTGTTCGGCGTCGCCCAGCCGGCGGTTCACCACCTCGGCCATGGCCAGCACTTCGCGGCCCATGCGTTCGAGCGCCTGGGCCGAGCGCCGTTCCGCGGCGCGGACCTGCTCGGCGACCTCGGTCAGGCGGGCGTCCAGTTGAGCCGGGGCGGCGGCCCGCAGCGCCTCCGCGGTCTCGGCGCGGACCTGTTCCACCCGTTGGGTCAGGCCGAGGGCGAGCGTCTCATAGCGGTTGTCCACCGCGCCGACGCGACCGTCGAGCGAGGTCATGGCCCGGCGCAGCTCCGCCAGGGCGCCGGAAGTGCGAGATTCGGCTTCGGCGAGGCGGTCCGCCATCCGCTGCAGCGCCGGCTCGACGCCCAGCGGCAGGGCCCGCGCCTCCAGAAGCCGCAGCCGGCCCTCGACGCGATCCGCCTCCGGCGCGAAAGCCGGTCGCAAGCGCGGTGGCAGATCGGTCTCGCAAGCGACCTCCTCGGGATCCTCGTCCTCGAGGATCATGCGGTTGAGCCACTCGCCGAGCGTCATGCCGGAGCGCCTGGCGAGGTCCTTGGCGACCTCGCGGGCCTTGGGGTCTATCCCCTTCACACTCCAGGGCGCCGCCGCCGCCATCGAATCGCACTCCTGCGGTCACCAGCGACGCTACGCTCCGATTCCTTGGGGTGTAAACGCAACATAGCCACCATATGTGGTGGAGAGCGCGGGTTCCTGTGGATCGTCCGGCGCGCCCGGAGTACTCGCCAAGCCATGGACCTGCACATCACCTTGGCGGTCACCGCCGCGCTCGTGGCCTTCGGCGTCTTCGCCGGTTGGCGGGGCGCACGCCCGCCCTCGCCGCAAAAGGGGCCCCGGCTGGTCCCGTGGCGCTTCCTGATGCTGTTGGCCGCGGCCGGCGTGCTGCTGATGCTGGTCCACCTGTTGAACCTGGCCGGCTTCACGACGGGGCGTTAGGCCGGCCTCGTCGAGGCGCGGCGCGGGCTGGCCAAACAAGACCGGGGGGCCAAAACAAAACCGGCGGCCCGAAGGCCGCCGGTTGGAAGAATGGTCGTTAGCGAGCGCCCTTGGACTAGGGAACCACGGCCCGCCACACCAGGCCGAGGCCGTACTCCTTCGGCAGGGCTTCGGCGCCGGTGCCGTCCTCGAACTGCACCAGGTGCTTCTCGTTGCCGTCCAGGCGGCCGGGGCCTTCCGGCTCGTAGGTGTACATGGCGTAGTTCTTGTAGGCCCACTGGCGCTTGCCATCCGGACGCTCGTAGATCGTCCAGTAGCCTTCGGCCTTGGCGGTCTTCGGCGCGAACAGCGGGCGCCATTCTTTCTCGCACTTGGCGTCGCAGTGGGCGGTGTTGAGCGCGGCCCCGATCCTTTCGACCTGCGTGCCGTACAGGGGCCGGGAGTGGTCCGGCTGGAAGAAGTCGAACAGGCGATCGCGGAAATAGAGCGTCTTGCCGGTGCGCGCGTCGGCCATGCGGCCAACGCTCAGGTTGTCTCGCTTCAGCACCACTTCCTTGGGGAGGAAGTATTTGAACACCGTCGCCGGCGCCATGCCCGCGAGCTTGCCCTCGCCGTTCAGATCGCCGACGCTGATGTCACACTCGCAGGTGTAAAGGGCCTCGCCCTTGTACTGCCATTGATGGGTGCCATCGCTGCGGGTGCGGACCGTGAAGTCGCCCACCGGCAGGGAAATCCCCGACGCGAATTGCGGCCTGAACATCGCCGGGATGGATTGCTCGGGCGCTGTGCCGCTGTAGGTGTAGAGCGGCGTGCCCATCGGGGTGGCCCCGGTGACGCCGGCGGCCAGCACTTGGCCCGGCGCCAGACGGTACTCGGCGACCCCGATGCTGTAGGGCATCTTGATCCAGGTCTTCGGATTGACAACGGCCAGCTTCATGCCGTCCGCACCACCCTCTTCCATCCGGACGCCGGGCTCGTGCCCAGCTTCCAGGAGGTCCCATTCCGGCCGAATGTCGGGGGCGCTGAAGTTAGGCCCGTTGACCGGCGTGTAGAGCGGCTTGCCCTGGTAGGCCCATTGCCGCTTGCCGGCGGCGTTGGTCTCGATCGTCATGAGGGCCGTGCCCTTGGCGTCGGCTTCCGCGAGGGCCGGGGTCCACCGCGTCAGGCATTCGTCGGCGCACGCCGCGCCGGCGGCGTAAAGCGGGCGACCCGCGGTGTCGGCAAAGACGATCGCAGGCCTGACCCGCGTCCGCTCGTTGCCCTGTCCGTCGACGTTTCCGGCCTTGCTGTTGCTCAGCATGCCCAGACCCAGCCGAATACCGGTCGGCACATCGGAGGAGATCCTGCCGAGGACCAAGGAGTCGCTGTTTGCAGCGGCCGCAACGCCCGTCCACGAGCCGGCGACGCACAAGGCCGCGCCGGCGGTCATGAGGAGCGTGGATAGTCTAGAGCGAGCCATTCGCTTGATCCCTTCAGGTTCCGTCCCAGGAGTGGCCTTTGATCTCCCATGTGGGGACCCGGCTTTATGTAGCGGGCGCGAGTATGCCAGAGGAATCCAGACGCCGCAATTCTCAGGGCCGGAGTGAAAATCGGAGGCGCTCACCCGTCCCGCTTCGGCCGCTTGGTCAGACCCGCCACCCCGCCCGAGGCCAGCAGGCCGACGTCGGCCAGCAGGCGCGGGATCGCCCACTTCTGCGGGGCGGCCACATAGCGGGGATGCCAGAGCGGATCGCACTTGCCCTTGAAGTGCCGAACGCCCTGGAAGTTATAGATCTCCTCGCTGCGCTCGAAGAGCAGGCGTCCGACCCGCGACATCATCGGCGCCAGCGGGCGGTCGTCGAGCCCGGCCAGGGGCGCCATGCCGAAGTCGAAGACCGCATAGCCCTCGGCCTGGCCCCACAGCAGCAGCTCGACCAGCAGGAAGTCCATGATCCGGGGCGGGCCGTCCTCGGTGAACCGCATCAGGTCGATGGAGAAGGCGTCGCGCGACCCCACCGGCCAGATGTTCGCGAAGGCGATGATCCGGCCCTGCCAACGGACGATGGCGAGCGGGAACTCGCGGATGTAGCGGGGGGAGAAGCCGCCCATGGAGAAGCTCTTGTCCCCGCCGGCCTGGCGCTCCAGCCAGGCGTCGGAGATCGCCTTGAGCTCGGGGATCAGCGGCTCGACGCCGTCCGGCGGCACGACCTCGAAGCTCGCCCCGTCGTCCCCGGCCCGCCGCCAGGCCCGTCGCAGATTGCCGCGCCGCGTGCCCTCGATGCTGAAGTCGGCCAGCGGCACCAGCGCGGATTCGCCGATCTTCTGGATCGAGAACCCCAGCTCGACGACATCGGGCAGGTCCTCGGCCTCCAGGCTGTAGAAGCCCGGGCGAGCCGCGTGGGCGTCGGCCAGTTCGCGGAATCGCCAGATCAGCTCCAGCCGCTCGTCGCGGCGCCCCACCGGCGCGCCTATGGAGACCCAGGTGCGGCCGCGCACCCCGAACATCAGGAAGCTGGAGCCCGAGGCGGAGAACAGGAAGCGCTTGTCGCCCAGCAGGGCGAGGTTGGAATTCGGCCGCGCCGCGTCGGCGTCGGCCAGGATGGCCCGGACGTGATGGAACAGCGGGTCCTCGTCGCCGACCACCGGCGGGGGGGCGGCCGAGGCGGCCAGGCGCCAGACCCCGAAGGCGGTCAGAGCCACCGCCGCCCCGGCCCAGGCGCGGATGGACCGGGCCGCGTCCTCGTCGGCCATCACCTTCCACCACGACATGTCGCCGTAGTTCGCGTGCTCGAAGGACCACAGGCCGATCAGCCCGGCGCCGGCCAGCAGGCAGGCGGCCGAGAACAGCCAGCCGGGCGTCACCTCCATCCGCGTCAGGCGGGCGTTCCGCGGGAACGCCGCATGGAACGGGATCAGCGCCACCGCCAGGGCCAGCAGCATCGCTGTCTCCTCCCAGACGATGCCCTTCACGAGGCTGAGCGGGGCGGCCACCAGAAGCACGGCGACCGTGGCCGCCCAGGCGGCGTCCAGCCGGGCCCGCAGGCCGAAGGCCAGCATCACCAGCACCAGGCCCAGCACCGACGACAGGAAGTGGCAGACCTCGATGAGCAGCGGCGGGACCGTGGCCAGCAGCCGCACGAAGCGCTCGGGCTCGGACGGTCGCGCGCCCGAGGCCAGCAGCAGCATGCCCATGGCCAGGGTCAGGGCGGCCGCCACATAGGGGGCCGCCGCCTGGGCGGCGGGCCGCAGGTCCCGAAGGAATCGCATCACCCACCCTATAGCCCGGCCCGGCCCCGGCCACGACCACCGCCGCGCCGGAAAACAAAAAGCCCCGGTCTCCGCTGGGGAAGACCGGGGCTGACCGATGCTCTGTTCGGTCGGCGATCCGCAGGTACGCAGCGAACCAACCTGGCGCGAGGATAGGCGGCCGCGCCTGACCCGCGGATGAACCATGGTCAAGCTTGGGCGGGGGCCGTGGTCGGCGCGGCCAGGGCCGTCGGTCGCGTGGAGAGGCTCGCCTCGAAGTCCTGCAGGATCTCGGCGAGCTCGGGCGCCGCGATCCCCTCGTGGTCGGGCCTGGGGAAGCGGTAGCGCCAGAAGCTGGCGATGTGGGAGATGGCGCCGATCCGCTCGCCCAGCATCATGAACATCCCCGGCGCCTTGATCAGGAACTCGCGGAAGGCGGTCGGCTTGCCGTTCTCGGTGAGATCACGGAAGGCGGCGTCGTAGACCATCAGCGCCTCGATCGCCTCCCGGCGCTGGTCCTGGATGGTGAGTTCCAGGCGCCGTCGGGCCAGGTGCAGATAGCGCATCGTCTCGGGGTCACGCTTGCCGACGATCCGCACGCGGCGCAGCTCGCCCAGCACGCCCACCAGCTTTGGCCAAAGGTCGGCCAGCAGCCATTTGTAGTAGAGGAAGCCCTTCCAGGAGAAGACGCCCTCCTTGTAGGCCTCGCCGTCCAGGCCAAGCGTGAGGCGCAGCGGCTCGAAGCGCTCGTCGACGGTGGTGGAGAGCAGGATCTCGACCATCTTGGCGCTGTCGCCGCCGCGGCGATCCTTGAACGCCAGCTCGACCAGCTTGGCGACCTCTTCCTTGACGAAGGCCAGCATCCGCTCGTGGTCGCCGGGCGACAGGGCGAAGTAACAGCGGGCGATCGGGAAATTGTGCCGTTTCAGCTGCTCGCGCAGCAGGAAGGGATCGAGCGAGGGCAGCTGGTCGATCAGGCCGAGCAGGCGAAGGTCGCGCGCCGGACTCGACTGGCCCTCATAAAGCTCGCGGATCATATCCTTCCAGCCGCGCTGACCGATGAACATCGAGCGCGCGCCCAGCGTCAGGTCGGCCTTCACGAACGGCAGGATGATCTTGGTGGCGGTGGTGGGCGAGGCGTCGAAAACGTAGCGTTCGTCGGCGCGCAGCCGATGCTTGACCAGTATGGCGGTGTTGAGGGTCCGGTTCTGGAAGAACGGCTGCAGGCCGTACTCAGGTTCGTCCCCGCTGTGCTTGGCGACCAGGGACAGATTGAGGACGCGATTGGTTGCGCCGCTGCGCTGCAGGGCGGTCAGGTCGCGATCACCTCGCGATTGCTTCTGAGCCGATTGCGTCATGGACTTCCGGAAGATCGAGGGACGAGCTTCGCCGGATTTGGTTAACAAAACGCCGGTCGGTGATTTTGACATCCGGTTATCTACGGATCAGGCGCCGTGCCGGCGCCCAATAGGATGGGCGCCGCCGAATCCGATACTGTTAAGCTTGGCGGTATGAAATCTTTCGGCCACGAACGCGGCCTAACTTTCATCGCAGGCCGTCCGGAGACAGTGGCTTGAGACGCGTTTGCTTCCTCTACATCGCCGGACTGCATCAGATGCCGCACAGCCTTCCGGCCGCCGTGGCGCTGGCGCGCGGTTGGCCGGACCTCAAGGTCGAGATCGCCGGGGTCACCCCGGAGCACCTGCAGTTCGCCCGGGACACCACGGCCCGGATGGGGGACGCCCGGGTGACCTATCGCCTGCTGGGGCCGGACTGGCTGCGGCGTCTCGGGCCCAAGGCGCCCATTCTGGCGGCCAATCTGGCGTATTTCGCGGGCTTCGACGCGGTGGTGACCCCGGAGCGCACCAGCGCCCTGCTGGCGCGGCTGGGGCCCCGCGCCCCGCTGCTCGTCTACACCCAGCACGGCGCCGGCGATCGGGCTGGGCCTTTCGAGCCGCGGCTCGGGGTCTTCGACCTGGTGTTCGCGGCCGGCGCCAAGCAACGCGACCGCATGGTTTCCGAGGGCCTTGTGCGGCCCGAGAATTGCGCGGTGGTCGGCTATCCCAAGTTCGAACTGGCCGACGCCCTCGCCGCCGATCCGCCGCGGTTGTTCGAAACCGAGCGGCCAACGGTGCTCTACAATCCGCACTTCGACCGGAGACTTTCGTCCTGGCCCCTCTGGGGTCGGCGCGTGCTGGAGGCCTTCGCCAGCCAGGACCGCTATAGCCTCATCTTCGCGCCGCACATGCGGATGTTCGAAGGCGCGGCGTGGCGCGGGCGCCGCCTGCTCGCCCCGTTCGAGGGCGCGGCCAACATCCACATCGACCTGGGCGGACCCGCGCTGGTCGACATGACCTACACCGAACTGGCCGACGTCTATCTCGGTGACGCCTCAAGCCAGGTTTACGAGTTCCTGCGACGGCCGCGGCCCTGCCTCTTCCTGAATGCTCACCGCGCGGACTGGCGTGGACGGGAGAGCTACCGCCATTGGCGGTTTGGACCGGTCGTGAACTCCGCCGAGGGCTTGATCGACGCGGTCGACGCCGCCCGACGCGACCACCGGCTGTTCAGCGCCGAGCAGAAGAGCGGCTTCGACTATACCTTCGATCTGGCGGGCGGCCGGGCGGCCCACCGGGCGGCCGACGCCATCGCGGCCCGGCTGCTGGGCCGGGTGCAGGCCCACGCCGCCGAGTAGGGAACCGGCTCCACCGTGGCGGGTTTGGGGGGCGGTTTGTCCTAAGTCCAGACGTCCCCGGCAAATGGTCGATTCGTGCTGATTCGGCCCCGTCCACCGATGTCAGATATAGGTTACGTCGGCTATCCGACTGTCGAAGTTGGACTTTTGGCCCTGCACCACAAACTTCAGGACAAGAATTCTTCTATATTTTCGCCCTGGACGATTGGGAGTGTCGTCTTCTCGACAGTCTTAGCGAACGCGCATCGATAACCTGAAACCTTAGCCGGACGACGGCGTTTCAAGACCCCGATGCAGAGGCCCGTCACCGCATTGCACAACAGCCTGCTCCGAGCGCTACCGCCCGAAGACCTGGCGCTGGTCGCGCAACACCTCTCCCACGTGGAGCTGGAGCGAGGCCGACTCCTCTATGATCCTGGCGACCCGATCGACGTGATCTATTTTCCGGAGGACGGGGTGATCTCCCTGATGACCCTCATGGAGAACGGCGCCGCCATCGAGTCGGCCACCATCGGCCCGGAGGGCGCCATGGGGCTGATGGCGGCGGTGGCCCCCAGGCAGGCGCTCTCGCGGGCCATCGTCCAGACGCCGCTGAAGGCCGGGCGGATCAGCGCCGAGCGGATGCACGATATCTGGTCCCAGAGCGCGAAGGTCCGGGATCTGGTGGACCGCCACAACGAGGCGCTGTTCGGCCACGCGATCCAGTCGGTGGCCTGCAACGCCCTGCATTCGGTGGAAGCCCGGTTCTGCCGCTGGCTGCTGACCTGCCACGACCGGATATCCACGGACACCGTCGCCCTCACCCAGGAATTCCTGGCGGACATGCTGGGCGTTCAGCGCACCACGGTCACAGCGATCGCCCGCTCGCTGCAGGAGAAGGGCGTGATCCGCTATCGGCGGGGCGTGGTCGACATCATCGACCGGGCCGGCCTGGAGGCCGGCGCCTGCGAATGCTACGGCGCCATCCGGCGGACCTATCAGCGGCTGCTCCCCCGCTAGCCCGGCGCTTGCCTGCCGGGGTTTTTGGACATCTCCTGGGGGAAACGGGCGGCTCGCCCCATCCCATCCGCAGGTTTCCCCCATGCCCTTCCGCACCTACCTCCTTTCGGCCGTCGCGGCCCTCGCCCTGCTGTCGCCCGCCCAGGCCCGCGAGTGCGCCGACTCCGGTTGCCGCGTCGAACGGCTGTTCGAGACCGTCCAGAGCGGGGCGGGCGGAACCGGCGCCTCCCTGGCCTCCCCCAAGTACGGAACCTGGGGCTTCGACCTTTCGGGCATGAACCGTGACGTCAAACCCGGCGAGGACTTCTTCCAGTTCGCCAACGGCCGGTGGGCCGAGCGCGCCCAGATCCCCTCCGATCGCACCCGGTTCGGCAATTTCGATATCCTGACCGTGCTCTCGGAGGATCGCGTCCACGCCATCCTCGAGGAGGCCAAGGCCGGCAAGCTCACCGACAAGGACACAGTCAAGATCGGCGCGGCCTACGCCGCCTTCATGGACGAGGCTCTGGCCGAGAAGCTGGGCGCCCGGCCCATCGCCGCCGACCTGGCCGAGATCCGGCGCGTGCGCACCAAGGACGACTTCACCGCCCTGATGGGCAAGGCCAACACCACGGCCTTCACCTCGATCCTGCCGCTCTACATCGACGTCGATGCGAAGGCGCCGGACAAATACACCGTCATGGCCGACACCGCCGGCCTCGGCCTGCCGGACCGCGACTACTACCTCCAGGCTTCGTTCGCCGAGAAGAAGGCCAAGTACCTGGCCTATGTGCAGCAGATCCTGACCCTGATCGGCTGGGAGCAGCCGGCGGCCAACGCCAAGGCGATCGTCGACTTCGAGACCCGGCTGGCCGAGGCCACGTGGAGCCGCGCCGAGCAGCGCGACCGCGACAAGACCTACAACCCCATGACCCAGGCCGAGCTCGCCGCCATGACCCCGGGCTTCGATTGGAAGCGCTACCTGGCCGCGGCCGAGGTGGCCGGCGCGCCGCGGATCGTGGTCACCACCAACACCGCCTTCCCGAAGTTCGCCCAGATCTACCGCGAGACGCCCTTGCCCCTGCTCAAGGCCTGGCAGGCGTTTCATGTGGGCGACGGGGCCGCGCCCTATCTGTCCAAGCGGTTCGTCGACGCCAGCTTCGTCTTCCGCAGCCAGGAGCTTTCCGGACAGCCGGAGCAGCGGCCGCGGTGGAAACGGGGCGTCGCCTTCGCCAACCGGATGGTCGGCGAGTCCATCGGCCGGGTCTATGTCTCGCGCTACTTCACGCCTGACGCCAAGGCCAAGATGGACGCCCTGGTGGGCAACCTGCAGGTGGCCATGCGCTCCAGGATCGACAGGCTCGAGTGGATGAGCCCGGAGACCAAGGCCAAGGCGCAGGAGAAGCTGTCAAAGTTCACCGTGAAGATCGGCTACCCGACCGACTGGCGCGACTACGGCGCCCTCCAGGTCCGTCCGGATGACCTGTTCGGCAACCTGACACGGTCCACGGCTTTCGACTGGCGGCGCGACGTCGCCAGGCTGAACGGGCCGGTGGACAGGGCCGAGTGGCACATGACCCCGCAGACGGTGAACGCCTACTACAACTTCACCAACAACGAGATCGTCTTCCCGGCCGCCATCCTGCAGCCGCCGTTCTTCGATCCCGACGCGGACCCGGCGATCAACTATGGCGGGATCGGCGGGGTGATCGGCCATGAGATCAGCCACGGCTTCGACGACCAGGGCCGCAAGAGCGACGGCGAGGGGATGCTGCGCGACTGGTGGACCATCGAGGACAACGCAAAGTTCACCGCCCAGGCCGACCGGCTGGGGGCCCAGTACGGCGCCTTCGAGCCGCTGCCTGGCGTCAAGGTCAACGGCTCCCTGACGATGGGTGAGAACATCGGCGACATGGGCGGGATATCGCTCGGCCTGGACGCCTATCGCGCCTCCTTGGGCGGACGACCCGCGCCGATCATCGACGGCCTGACCGGCGAGCAGCGGGTGTTCCTGGGCTGGGCCCAGGTCTGGCGCCAGAAGCAGCGGGACGAGGCCCTGCGCCAGCAGGTGACCACCGACCCCCACTCGCCCGCGACCTATCGGGTGATCGGCCCGGTGCGCAACAATGACGCCTGGTATTCGGCCTTCGACGTCAGGCCCGGCGACAAGCTCTTCGTGCCGCCGGAGCAGCGCGTCCGGATCTGGTAGGGCGCCGCGGCCCTAGGCGACGCGTTCGAACACGGCCGCCAGGCCCTGGCCGCCGCCGATGCACATGGTCTCCAGCCCGTAGCGGGCGCCGCGCCGGTCCATCTCGCGGAGCATGGTCGTCAGGATGCGCACGCCGGTAGCGCCGACCGGGTGGCCGAGCGAGATGCCCGAGCCGCGCACGTTGATCCGCTCGAAGTCGTCCTTCCCGAGGCCCAACTGCGTGGTGCAGGCCAGCACCTGGGCGGCGAAAGCCTCGTTCAGCTCGATCAGGTCGATGTCCTTGAGCGACAGGCCCGAGCGGGCGAAAGCCTTGTTCACCGCCGGGACCGGGCCGATGCCCATGCGCTCCGGCTCGACGCCGGCCGCGGCCCAGGTGACCAGACGGGCGAGCGGCTTCAGGCCCAGCTGTTCGGCCTTTTCGCGGGTGGTCACGATACAGACCGCCGCCCCGTCGTTCTGGCCGCTGGCGTTGCCGGCGGTGACGGTGGATTCGGCGTCGATCTTCAGGCGCACCGGCTTCAGTCCGGCCAGGCTCTCCATGGTGACGTCGGGACGCGGATGCTCGTCGGTGTCGACCATCTTAACCCCGTCCCGGCCCTTGACGGCGACCGGCACGATCTCCTCGGCGAAGACGCCGCTCTTCTGGGCGGCGACAGCGCGGGCGTGGGAGTTGAAGGCCAGCTCGTCCTGCGCCTGGCGGCTGATGCCGTACTCACGCCGCAGGTTCTCGGCCGTCTCCAGCATGCCGCCGGGAACGGGGTGGAACCTGCCGCCGGAGGTGATGCGGCCGCGGGCGATCCGGTCCCAGAACGGCTGGGAGTCGCCCTTCAGGCCCCAGCGCGCGCCCAGGGTGTAGTGCTCGGCCTGGCTCATGTTGTCCGCGCCGCCGGCGATGACCAGTTCCGCGGCCCCGGTCTGGACGCGCATGGCGCTGTCGATCACCGCCTGCAGGCCCGAGCCGCAACGGCGGTCGAGCTGGAGGCCGGGCACGCTGATGCCCAGTTCCGCGTCGAGGGCGGCGATGCGGCCGATGGCCGGCGCCTCGCCGTTCGGATAGCACTGGCCGAACACCATATCGTCGACGTCGCCCGCCTTCAGGCCCGCGCGCTTGACCAGTTCGCGCACCACGGTCTCGGCGAGTTCGGCGGTCGGGATGTCCTTGAAGACGCCGCCGAAGCGCCCGACGGGCGTACGGATCGGCTCGCAGATAACCGCTTCTCTCAACTGGCTCAAAGTTCGACGTCCTCTGGTCGTGATGTTCGCTTGATAGATAGGTGGCCACAGGCGTGGCCGGAATAGCCGGGCGTGATCAGCGCCCGCGCCGTCCCTGGCCCGGCCAGCCGGCCTCGATCGGCAGGTTGGGATTGGCGGTGATCTTCAGGTCGGCGCAGTGGTGATAGGTGAAGCGCCCGTCCGCATTGACCCCGTGCTCCTCCATGAACTGGATCACCTGCAGGGTGCAGTGGTCGCAGTTGATGTTCGGGATGCGGATGTTGGTCGCGAACTCGCGGTTCTGCGCCCGGTCGCGGTGCAGCCAAAGGCCGTCCACCAGCACCGGCGGCTTGTGCGTGTCATCGATCTTCCCGGAGACCGAGCGCGGCCCCGTTGGCGAGTCCCGGACCGTATCGGCGGGGTCCGCCGGCAGCTCCGAACGATTCAGCACGGACAGGGCGACCCGGTAGTAGCCGGGATGGTAGATGCTCTCGCGCACCTTGAGCGGCAGGGCCGAGCCGCCCACCACCGGACTCACCGCGCCGCTGGGCGTTCCGCGGTTGGCGGAGGTCCCGCCGCACGGGCCCATCTTCTGCGGATCGCCTCGCACGTCCTGCACCAGCGAAGCCGTCGGCTCCAGTAGGACGAAGTGGGCCCCGGCGGCGACCGGAACGCCGAGCGCCACCGCGCCCGCGCCAAGCGCGGCGATCATGCGAAGTCTCATGACAAATCTCCTCCAGTGCCCCCAGATCCAGGCGAACTCTTGCAGGCCGCCCGGCGCCTATCTCAACCCATCGAAATCCAGGGCCGGATCGGCTGTTCGCCGATGCACTTAGCACAGGCCTTCGGCGTCGTCAGGCGCTGCGGCGCCGCGCGAAGCGCCTCACCAATCGCCTTCCTCCCCCATCACGGCCCCCTGATCCTGTCCCTCGGGCGGGGTGTCGGCGATCGGCAGGCGCCGGAAGCCCCCGTCGTAATAGAGCAGCGGCCCGCGCTTATCGGTGAGGCGGACCTCGGTGACCTTCCCCAGCACCACCGCGTGGGTGCCATAGAGGTAGCGCCCATCCTGGACGCAGAAGATGCTGGCCAGGGCGCTCGGCAGATAGGGCACGCCGTTCGGGTGCGTCGCGAACTCACCGGCGGCGAAGCGCGCCTCGCCCTTCAGGCCGCCGGAACATTGCTCCGCCAGCTGCTGATGCTCCGCCGCCAGCAGGTTCACGCAGAAGCCGTGACCCTCGAGGAACAGCGGAAAGCACGAGGCGCCGCGGTTCACGCAGAACAGCATCGACGGCGGGTCCATGCTGACCGGCACCACCGCCGTGGCGCTCATGGCGCTGCGCGCCTCCGGCCCGCCCGTGGTCACCACCGCCACGGTCTGGGCGGTGTGGCGAAGGGCGTTCCTCAGAAGGCCTGGCAGGGAACTGTCGGTTTCCATCGCCGCTCCTTGGCCCGGATGGACGGATGTCAGCCGGGGGTGAATAGCGTCGCGTACTGTTCGCGCAATTTCTTCTTCTCGACCTTGCCCATGGCGTTGCGCGGAAGCTCGCCCACGAAGATCACCCGCTTTGGGGCCTTATAGGCGGCCAGGCTCTTGCGGGCCTGGGCGATGATCCCGGCCTCGTCGCCCCGGCCGATGATCACCGCCACCACGCCTTCGCCGAAATCGGGATGCGCCACGCCGATCACCGCGCTCTCCTCCACGTCCTCGAGCTCGTCGAGCACCCCTTCGATCTCCTTGGGGTAGACGTTGTAGCCGCCGCTGATGATCAGGTCCTTCGCCCGGCCGGAGATCCAGACCCGGCCGTCGGGATCGCGCCGGCCGACGTCGCCTGTGATGAAGAAGCCATCGGCGGTGAACTCCTCGGCGGTCTTTTCGGGCATGCGCCAATAGCCGGCGAAGACGCTCGGCCCGCGGATCTCGATCACCCCCACCTCGTCGTCGCCGCCGGTGCGCAGCTCCACCCCCGGCAGCGGGTAACCCACCGAGCCGGGCAGGCGCTCGCCGTCCAGGGGGTTGGTGGTGATGATCACCGCCTCGCTCATGCCGTAGCGCTCCAGGATCCGCTGGCCGGTCCGCGCCTCGAACTCGGCGAAGGTCGAGGGGAGCAAGGGCGCCGAGCCGGAGATGAACAGGCGCACGTTCCGCGCCCGCTCGGCGGTGAATTCCGGGAGTGCGAGCAGCCGGGTGTAGAAGGTCGGCACCCCCATCATCACGGTGGCCCGGGGCAGCCCCGCCAGCACCTCGGCGTCCGAGAACTTCGGCAGCCAGATCATCGGCGCCCCGCTCAGCAGCGCGCAGTGCAGGGCCACGAACAGCCCGTGGACGTGGAAGATCGGCAGGGCGTGCAGCACCACGTCGGTTTCCGAGAAACCCCAGGCCGCGTGCAGGGCCAGGGCGTTGGCCGCCAGGTTCCCGTGGCTGAGCATGGCGCCCTTGGACCGTCCGGTGGTGCCGCTGGTGTAGATCAGGACCGCCAGGTCATCGGCCTGGCGGGGGACCGCCTCGACCATCGGCGCGCACCGCCGCGCCTCGGCGATCCAGGCCGCCGCGTCGGTGACGAACACCGCGGGCTCTGCATCGGTGATGAAATAGTCCAGCTCGGCCGCCGTATAGGCGGCGTTCAGGGGGAGGAAGGCCGCGCCCGCCTTCAGCACCCCGAGGTAGAGCATGATCGCCTCGGGCGACTTGGCGCCGCACCAGCCCACCCGGTCGCCGGGGCGCACGCCCTCGGCCTTGAGCCGTCCCGCCGCATGGGCCGCGCCCTCCGCCAGATCGCCGTAACTCAGCGCCGCGCCGTCGGACAGCAGGAAGCCCGGCTTGGCGGAATCCGCCGGGAAGCGGGCCGAAAGGATCTCGTAGAGGTTCGCCGAAACCGCCGTCATGCGCCGTCCACGCCATTTGCCAGTGACGGAATTCCTATACGATTCCGACGCCTTCGCCCGCCGCAAATCCAGCCGTCGCGGGGCGGGCGGGCCACGCGTGATCCGCGCGGGCTGCAACCTGACGGGGTGTCCGCAGCTTTAGCCTGAACCATGAGAGTTCCCCGAACCCTGTGGCGGCCCCCGCTCGCCCATCTGGGCCGCTCCGAGCGTGGGGCGACGGCGGTGGAGTTCGCCCTGCTGGCGCCCGTCCTGTTGATCATGGTGGCCGGGCTGATCGACGGCGCGCGCGCCATCTCCCGCTCGATGCAGGTCCGGGCCGCCGCCCAGGCCGGCGCCGACTACGCCCTGCGCAAGGGCTGGAACGCCACGGCCATCAGTTCCGCGGTGGCCGGCGCCACCACCTCCGGCGCCGTCGCCGGACGGATTGAGCGTGCCCAGGAAGCCGACCAGGAGCAGCGGCCAGAAGGCCTGGAGCTGGGAGAAGCCGACCCCGGTCGCCAGCATCAGGGCGCAACAGCCCATCAGCACGCGCCGGGCGGCGAGCCGATGGCCGAGATGGCCCACCACCAGGGTGAGGAGGGCCGAACCCAGCAAGGTCGCGGTGGTGATCACCCCGACCCGGAACGGACCGAACCCCAGGCCGGTGAGGTAGACGGGAAGCAGCAGCGCGGTGAAGCCGTCGCCGAAGGCGCGCGCCCCGCGCGCGCCGATCAGGATCAGGGCCGTCGAGCGCATGGGGCCATGGTGGCGCGAGGGCCTAGCCGCCCAGTTCCTTCGAGCGTCGGATGGCGGCGGCGACCGCCTCCCGCATCAGATCCTGAAGGCCCCGCGGGCCTAGCAGCACGTTGAGCGCCGCCTCGGTGGTGCCGCCGGGCGAGGTCACCTGACGGCGCAGATCCATGGGCTCCTCGCCGCTCTTGGCCAGCAGGGCGACCGAACCGGTCAGTGTGGCCCGCACCAGGCGCTGAGCCTCCTTGGGCGCAAGGCCCGCCGACGCCCCCGCCGCTTCCAAGGCCTCGATGAAGGCATAGAGATAGGCCGGCGCCGAGCCCGAGACCGCGGTCGCGGCGTGCATCTGCGTCTCGTCGGCCAGGTCGATCACCGTCCCTAGGGGCTGGAACAGGGCATGGGCCACCGCCAGGGCGGCCCGATCTTCGGCATAGATACTGGCGGCGCCCTGCCGAATGGCGGCGGCGGTGGTCGGCATAGCCCGCGCCACCGGGCGGCCGCCGAAGGCCTGGCCGATGTCCGTGGCCTTCACGCCGGCGGCGATCGAAACCACCACGACGTCGGGGGACAGCAAGCTCGCAACCTCTGCGGCGGCTTCGCGCCAGTTCTGCGGCTTGACGGAGAGCACCACGGTTTTCGCCCGCGCCAGCTCGGCGTCCGGAGGATTCAGCTTGGCGCCCTTGGCCACCGCCTTGGCGGCGGCTTCGCCGGCGTCGGGGTCGCGGATCATCAGGTCGGCGGGCGCGAAGGCCTTGGCCTTCAGCCAGCCCTCGATCATGGCGCCGCCCATCCGGCCGGCCCCCAGCATCAGAATGGGCGTGATCATCGCCCCCCTGTAGCAGCAGATCCCCTCTCGGGGAGGATTATTTAGGCCTCGCCCACCGTCTCGAACATGCAGGCCGCGATGGCGTCCTGCGGAGACTTGGCGCCGCGCAGCAGGAAGTCGAAGGCCGGGAAGAAGCGGTCGGCCGCCTCCACCGCCAGATCGATCATCGCCGCCGCCTGGGCCAGGCTGGGTTGCTCGCCGGTCATCAGGGCCATGCCGTGACGGAAGATGATCTCGCCGTCCTCCCACAGCTCGAAGTGTCCGAGCCAGACCCGCGGGTTGATCTGGGCGATCAACTCATGGGCGGCGGCCCGTTGTTCGGCCGGGGTGGTGAGGTCCATGGAAAGGCAGAGCTGGAGGGTGTCGCCCTCCGGCCGCCAGGCGAACCACAGCTCGTAGTCCTTCCAGTCGCCGGCCAGGCTGAAAGCCAGGTCGCCGTCGTCGGTCCTGTCGAAAGGTAGGTTCTCGGCCGTCAGCACATGCTCGACGACGTCGAGAGGATCATTGACGAGAAAAACGCTCTCGTCTGCCGGGGTAGAGGTGTCCATCAAGACCCCTTTCGCAGCGGGCGGGGAGCGGGAGGCCGCCCCCGAATCACCTGCGATACTGAAAGTAATCTGCTTCGCGGGCCCCGCGTCACCTGCTTATTGCGCAGGTCGGGTCCGATTTGGCGATTGTGCACAGCTTCAGCCCTTGGCCGGCTTCTTGCCGCGCAGGGCGGCGATCTCGGCGCGCAGCGCCGCGACCTCCGCCTTGAGGGCGTCGAGGTCCTCCCGCCGCACCAGGTCAAGTTCGGCGGCGACACGGTCGGCCTGGCTGCGGAAAGCCGCCTTGGCCTCCTCGCTCGCGGCCTGGGCCATGCCCATGGCGGCAGTGGTGAGCTTGGCGATCTCGTCGAGAATAGGGTTCTGGGTCTGCATCCTGCACTTCTATATGGGTCTAGAGGGATGAAAGCTAAGGGCTTGTCGGCTACATCGTCCTCCACAACGTCACAGGGGGCTTAAGCGTGCCATTTCCCGAATTCGATCCCGTCCTGGTCCAACTCGGGCCGTTCGCGATCCGCTGGTACGCCCTGGCCTATGTGGCCGGCATCCTGCTCGGCTGGCGCTACGCCGTGGCGATCGTGCAGAACGACAAGCTGTTCGCCCACCGGCCGCCGCCGGCCAACGCCGAACAGATCGGCGACTTCATCCTCTGGGTGACCCTGGCCATCATCCTCGGCGGCCGGCTGGGGCACGTGCTCTTCTACACCCCGGAGATGATCTGGACCCGCCCGCTGGACGTCCTGAAGATCTGGAACGGCGGGATGAGCTTCCACGGCGGCCTGATCGGCGTGCTGATCGCCATCGTGCTGTTCGCGCGACGCAACGGGATCGACCTGTTCCGCCTCGGCGACCTGGTGGCGACCGTGGTCCCCATCGGCCTGTTCTTCGGACGCATCGCCAACTTCATCAACGGCGAGCTCTGGGGCCGGCCCACCGACGTCCCCTGGGCGATCTATTTCTGCAACACCCACATCGAGCGCACCTACGGCTACTGCCCCCCCGGCCTGCGCCATCCGAGCCAGCTCTACGAGGCGGCGCTGGAGGGCTTGGTGCTGCTGGCGGTGCTGGCCTGGGCGGTCTACCGGGGCAAGCTCCTCAACCGGCGCGGCGTGGTGGCGGGGATCTTCGTCACCGGCTACGCGATCTTCCGCATGGCGCTGGAGAATTTCCGATCTCCTGATCCGGGCCTGGATAACCTGCCGCTCGGCCTGACCATGGGCATGATCCTCTCCGCGCCCATGCTGCTGGCCGGCCTGTGGCTGATCTGGCGCGGGATGAACGAAGCCCTGCCCCCGGCCGGCCTGAGCACCACGAAGTCAGACGCAAGCGCCTGACTTCGTGGTGCTCGCCAATCAGACATTTGAGCGGGTTGCGGGCGTGAAAGTGGGACCCACTTTCACTCAACCCGCTCGCCGCCCATGAGCCTGCGTGACCGCCTGGCGGCGCAGATCGCCGCCACCGGACCGCTGACCGTCGCCCAGTACATGACGGCCTGCCTGCACGACCCCAAGGGCGGCTACTACACCACGCGCCCGGCCATCGGCGAGCACGGCGACTTCGTCACCGCCCCGATGATCAGCCAGATGTTCGGCGAGCTGATCGGCGTCTGGACGGCCGCCACCTGGGCGCAGTTGGGCGGCCCCAAGCGCTTCCGACTGGTGGAGATGGGTCCCGGCGACGGGACCCTGATGAGCGATATCCTGCGCACCGCGCGGCTGGTGGAGGGCTTCCTGGAGGCGGCCGACATCTGGCTGGTGGAGACCTCCGAGCCGCTCAAGGCCCTTCAGCGCGAGCGGCTGGGCGAGCGGGTGCGCTGGGCTGCGGACCTGTCGGATGTGCCGGGCGAGGCGCCGCTGATCCTGGTGGCCAACGAGCTGCTGGACTGCCTGCCGGCCCGTCAGTTCGTGCGCCGGGCCACCGGCTGGGCCGAGCAGATGGTCGCCCTGAACGCCGAGGGCGAACTGGCCTTCGCCCTGTTCCCGACCCCGGCGGGCGGCCTGTTGCCGGACGCTCCGGTGGGCGCGGTGTTCGAGCAATCGTCGGCCCAGGCGGCGCTGGGCGCCAGCCTCGGCGTGCGGATCGCCGACGACGGCGGCGCCGCCCTGCTGGTGGACTACGGCCGCGCCCTGCCCGGCTTCGGCGACACCCTGCAGGCCCTGCGCCGCCACGAGAAGGTCGACCCCCTGGCCTGCCCCGGCGAGGCCGACCTCACGGTCCATGCCGATTTCCCCTCCGTGCTCGGCGCGGCCCAGGCGCACGGCGCGCGCACCGCCATGCTGACCCAAGGCGCCTTCCTGGCCCGGCTGGGGGTGGGCGAGCGCGCCGAGGCCCTGGTGCGCGCCAACCCCGAGAACGCCGCCATGATCGGCCGCCAGCTCGGCCGGCTGGTCGGCGCCGACCAGATGGGCTCGCTGTTCAAGGTGGCCTGCATCCACTCGCGCGGCTGGACGCCGCCGGCTTTCGAGGAAGTCTAGGTGCAGGTCCTGACCTCGCCGCTGCTCGACCTGCCCGGCGTGCGGCACGCCTTCTTCACGCGCGATGGCGGGGTTTCCGAGGGCCTGTACGCCGGGCTCAACGTGGGCGTCGGCTCCGGGGACGACCCGGACGCGGTCGCCGAGAACCGGCGGCGGGCGGCGGCGCACCTGGGCGGGGAACTGGTCACCGCCTACCAGGTCCACTCCGCCTGGGCCCTGGCGGCCGACGGCCCCTGGCCCGCCGGTCCGCCCAAGGCCGACGCGATAGCCGCCGCCGTTCCCGGCGTGATCTGCGGCGCGCTCAGCGCCGACTGCGCGCCGATCCTGCTGGCCGACGCCGAGGCCCGCGTAGTCGCCGCGGCCCATGCCGGATGGAAGGGCGCCCTGACCGGGATCATCGAGGCCGCCATCACGCGGATGGAGGCGCTGGGCGCCCAGCGCGGCCGGATCGTCGCCGCCATCGGCCCCTGCATCGGGCCGCAGTCCTATGAGGTGGGAGCGGAGTTCCTGGCGCGGTTCACCGAGGCCGACCCCGCCTACGGGCGGTTCTTCACGCCGGGCGCCGAGCCGGGCAAGCGCCAGTTCGACCTGCCGGCCTTCGCCCTGGCCAGGCTGGCGGCGGCCGGGATCGGGCGAAGCGAATGGATCGGCGCCGACACCTGCCCGGACGAGGCGCTTTTCTATTCCAACCGCCGGGCCTTCAAGCGCGGCGAGCCGGACTACGGCCGCCTGCTGTCGGCCATCGTGCTGGCCTAGCGCCTTTCCGGGATGACACTCGGGGTGGGGATGGCTACAAGCGCGCCCATGGCCGTAGACGGGGGTTCAGGGGTCCGCATGAAGCTGCTGACGGGCAACTCCAACAGGACCTTGGCCCAGGCCGTGGCCAGCCACCTGGACGTGCCGCTGACGCGGGCCCAGGTGAAGCGGTTCGCCGACAACGAGGTGTTCGTCACCATCGACGAGAACGTCCGCGGCGAGGACGTCTTCGTGATCCAGTCGACCAGCTATCCGGCCAACGACAACCTGATGGAGCTGTTGATCTGCATCGACGCGCTGAAGCGCGCCTCGGCCAAGCGGATCACGGCGGTGATGCCCTACTTCGGCTACGCCCGGCAGGACCGCAAGACCGGCGGCCGCACGCCGATCTCGGCCAAGCTGGTGGCCAATCTGATCACCCGCGCCGGCGCCGACCGGGTGCTGACCATGGATCTGCACTCCGGTCAGATCCAGGGCTTCTTCGACATCCCCACCGACAACCTGGCCGCCCACCCGCTGGTCGCCAACGACATCAAGGCCCACTACGCCAACACCGACGAGATGCTGATCGTCTCGCCCGATGTCGGCGGCGTCGTCCGGGCCCTGGCGGTGGCCAGCCGCCTGAACGCCGAACTGGCCATCGTCGACAAGCGCCGCTCGGCGCCGGGCAAGAGCGAGGTGGCCAACATCATCGGCGACGTGGCGGGCCGGCGGCTGATCCTGTTCGACGACATCGTCGATTCGGCCGGCACGCTCTGCAACGCGGCCCAGTCGCTGATGGACGCGGGGGCCAAGGAGGTCTCGGCCTATGTCACCCACGGGGTGATGTCGGGCGCGGCGTCCGAGCGGGTGAAGAACTCGGTGCTCAAGGAACTGGTGATCACCGATTCCATCGAGGCCTCGGAGCTGGTCGCCGCCGTCCCCAAGATCCGGACGGTGAGCTGCGCCTCCCTGATCGGCGAGGCGATCCGCCGCATCGCCAACGAAGAGAGCGTCTCCAAACTGTTCGATTAGGGCGGCGCCGCTTGCTCATAAGCCGTTTACCCGGCTAAGGCACGGTCGTCGGGGCGTTCGAATCGACCACTCGTTAAGAGGGGGAAGCCTGCTGATGCCGTCCGTCACACCGTTGCGCAGTATCCTCGCCGCCCTGGGCCTCGCGGCCCTGCTGAGCGCCTGCGCCGAGCCCCCGCCGCCAGCGCCGCCCCCGACTGCCCCCCCGCCCCCGCCCCCTCCGGCGGTGAGCCTGTCGCCCCGGGTGATCGAGCAGGCGGCCGCCTACCGTCGCTACATGGCCATGGCCTCCGAGATCTCCCCGGCCTTCGCCGACGGCTCAGCCGTCGCCCAGGGCCTGAAGACCGGCGTCGCCTACGAGCCGCAGCAGCTGCTGCGCGGCGCCATCGCCTACGGGGCCGTGGCCGCCCTCCAGGACCCCACCTTCGTGGCCGAGGTCCGCGCCTTCGTGGTGAATCCCGAGCAGCGGCGTTCGGTGGCCGCCGCGATCATCCGCGACCCGGCCTATGCGATCGGCATCAACGGGTCGGCCGGCGCCGCCGGCCTGGTCCAGAGCGCCCTGGCGGAAGACGGCCGGCGCCTGTTGGTGCAAGGGCGAGCCGTGAAGCAGGCCGCCTACGACGTGCAGCGCGCCGCCTGGTCGAAGCGCGACGTCGAGGCGCACGCGGCCCGATTGGCGGCCGCCAAGCAACTGTCGGCGACGCCTCTCCTGCCCGAAACCGCCGAGGCGGCGCGCCTGCAGCAGGCGGTGCAGTCCACCGGTTCGCTCGGGCTCACGGCCTCGCCGGCCAGCCCACCCTATACCGCCGTGGTGACCCGCGCCCTGGCGGTGGCCGCCTTGAGCGCCCTCGGCCAGGCCACCGACGAGAACCTCGCCCAGGTGATGCCGATCCTCGCCGAGCCGGGGGCGGCCTCCTGCCTCAACATGTCCAAGCTCAACCTCTACCAGTGCCTGGCGGTCTCCAAGCCGCACTACGAGGACGTCTTCTGCCTCGGCCAGCACGTGATGATGGACACCGGCATGTGCGTCATAAAGGGCGCGGGCGTGGCCGTGCCGGACGATCCGCTGCTGGCGGCCCGGATCGCCGCGGCCGCCGCCGAGGCCGCCGCCAAGCCGCCGCCGAGGCGGCCGGCGAGGAAGCGCTAGGCTCCTCCAGGTTTCCTGGGGAGGCAAGTTGCGCTCCCCAGGGCTTTTGTGTATCTACGCGCACCTTTCGCGCCCTCTCGGGCAGCGGACCGTTTTTCGCCGCGCGCCTTCGCCTCTCGAGCAGGGCCGCGCGGCGGTTTCGTTTTGAGGCAAGGCCATGGCCGATATCGTTTTGAACGTTGAAGTGCGCGAGCGGACCGGCACCGGCGGCGCCCGCGACACCCGTCGGGCCGGCCTGGTGCCTGGCGTGCTGTACGGCGGCGACAAGGAGCCCGTGGCCATCGCCGTGCGCGAGAACGAGTTCCGCAAGGCGCTCTACACCGGCAAGCTGCTGGGCCACCTGGTGACCCTGAAGCACGGCAAGGAGACCCAGCCGGTGATCGCCAAGGCGATCGACATGCATCCGGTGACCGACCAGCCCTGGCACTTCGACCTCTACCGGGTCGACGCGCACCAGGAGATCAAGATCGCGGTGCACCTGCACTTCATCAATCACGAGGCCTCGCCGGGCCTGAAGCGCGGCGGCACCCTGAACGCCTCGCTGCACGAACTGCTGGTGTCCTGCCACGCCGACTCCATCCCCGACGAGATCGTGGTCGACCTGACCGGCCTGACCATCGGCGACAATGTCCGCGTCTCCGACCTGAAGCTGCCGGCCAAGGTGACCGCGGCCCTTGACGGCGACACCGTGGTGGCCAGCGTGGCCGCGGCCATGGGCGAGGACACCACCGAGACCGACACCGGGGCGCCGGCGGAAGCCGCCGCCGACGAAGAGCCGGCCGCCGAAGAGGACTCCGGCGAGGGCTAACCCCCTCCGCCGCGCCCTATGCTGCTCATCGCCGGCCTGGGCAATCCCGGTCCGGCCTACGCCAGGAACCGGCACAACATCGGCTTCCTGGCCGTCGACGAGATCGCGCGCCGGTGGGGATTCTCCCCGGCGCGGGCGCGGTTCCAGAGCCAGGCCGCCGAAGGCTCCATCGACACCCCGGACGGGCCGGTCCGCGCCCTGATCCTGAAGCCCCACACCTTCTACAACGACAGCGGCCGGGCGGTGGGCGAGGCGCTGAAGTTCTACAAGCTGCAGCCCGCCGACCTGGTGGTGTTCTACGACGAGATCGACCTGGCCCCCGGGCGGTTCCGGATGAAGACCGGGGGCGGCGCGGCCGGCAACAACGGCATCCGCTCCATCGCCTCCCAGGTGGGGCCTGACTTCCGCCGCGCGCGGCTCGGCACCGGCCACCCCGGCGACAAGGACCTCGTCCACGGCCATGTCCTGTCGGATTTCCACAAGGTCGAGATCAAGTGGGTGGAGCCCCTGATCGCGGCCTGCGCCGACGCCCTGCCCCTGCTGGCCGCCGGGGAGGACGAGAGATACCAGGCCGAGGTCATGCGTCTGGCCCCCGCCGAGAAGCTCGATCCGCGCAAGGCCGCGCGGGGCGAATGACGCGCTGGAGCCGGTGTGCTAACCGGCGCCGCTCCTAGAGGAATGTGAAGGCTCCATGGCCCTGAAAGTCGCCATCGTCGGATTGCCCAACGTCGGCAAGTCGACCCTGTTCAATGCCCTGACCCAGACCGCGGCGGCGCAGGCCGCTAACTATCCGTTCTGCACCATCGAGCCCAACACGGGCGACGTGGCGGTGCCCGAGCCGCGGCTGGACGCCCTGGCCGCGATCATCCCGTCCAAGGAGATCATCCCGGCGCGGATCAACTTCGTCGACATCGCCGGCCTGGTGCGCGGGGCGTCCAAGGGCGAGGGCCTGGGCAACCAGTTCCTGGCCAACATCCGCGACTGCGACGCGGTGGCCTTCGTTGCGCGCTGCTTCATCGACGACGACATCACGCATGTGGAAGGGAAAGTAGATCCCCTCGCCGATCTGGAGACCATCGAGACCGAGCTGATGCTCGCCGACCTGGAGAGCCTGGAGAAGCGGGTCGTGAACCTGGAGAAGCGCGCCAAGGGCGGCGACAAGGAGAGCGCCCAGACCCTGCGACTGGTGCAACTGGCCCTCGTCGAGCTCAACGCCGGTCGCCCGGCGCGCAAGGCCGAGGTCTCCGCCGAGGATGCCAAGGCCTGGCAGATGCTGCAGCTGCTGACCTCCAAGCCGGCGCTCTACGTCTCCAACGTCGACGAGGCCTCGGCGGCGAGCGGCAACGCCATGTCGGCTTCGGTCGCCGAACGGGCCAAGCGCGATGGGGCCGACCATGTGGCGATCTCGGCCCAGATCGAGAGCGAGATCGCCATGCTCGATCCGGCCGAGCGCACCGAGTTCCTGGAGACGCTGGAGCTCACCGAGCCCGGGCTCAACAAGCTGATCCGCGAGGCCTACCACCTGCTCGGCCTGCAGACCTATTTCACGGTCGGTCCCAAGGAAGCCCGGGCCTGGACCATCCACAAGGGCGACACCGCCCCGCAGGCGGCCGGCGTGATCCACACCGATTTCGAGAAGGGCTTCATCCGCGCCGAGACCATCGCCTACGAGGACTATGTGCGCCTCAAGGGCGAGGCGGGCGCCAGGGACGCCGGCAAGCTGCGCCAGGAAGGCAAGGAATACGTGGTCAAGGACGGCGACGTGATGAACTTCCGGTTCAACGTCTAGGCCGGCGATGGGCCAGGTCATCCAGCTCACCAGCGGGCGGGACGGCTTTCCCTTCGACGCCTACCACGCGGTCCCCGGCGACGCCCGGCGGGGCGGCCTGGTCATCTGCCACGCCATCTGGGGGGTGACCCGGCACCTGATCGAGCTCGCCGACGGCTACGCCGAGGACGGCTACGAGGTCATCGTCCCCAGCCTGTTCGACCGTTTCCAGCGGGGGTTCGCCGAGCACAACACCGACCCTGCGCTGCAGGCCCGGCAGATGGCCTTCGGCGAGGCCGCGGGCTGGGGCCTGGACGTGCTGGACGCCGTGCAGGCGGCCATCGACCGCCTGAGGGCTCCGGTCTTCCTCACCGGCTTCTGTTTTGGCGGGACCGTGGCCTGGCTGGCGGCCGCCCGCTGCGCCGGCCTCTCGGCGGTCTCCGCCTTTTATGGCGGGCAGATCGTGGACTTCCTGGACGAGACCCCGAAGGTCCCGACGATCCTGCACCTGGGCCGCCACGACGAGCTGATACCCCCTACGGACGTCGAGGCGATCCGCGCCGCCCATCCTGAGTTGCCTGTCTACATCTACGACGCGGGCCATGGCTTCGTGGCCCCCAGCGGATTCCACGCCGATTCCGCCCGCCTGTCGCACCTTCGCACCCTGGCGCTTTTCACCCGCGGCGGCGGGCGGGGCGAAGCCTAGGGCTCCTTCGTTTCGATGACCCGGCGGATCTCCGGGTCCTTCTCCAGGTACCGCGCCAGAACAGCCTGGGCGGCGAGGATGCCGATGCCGGCGCCGTAGCCGGAGAATATCCCCACCGGGTAGCGGCCGCCGCCGGCCGCGCCGCTGATCTGGTGGTAGATGAGCAGGGCCGCGCCGACCAGCAGCCCGAGGCCCACCAGCACCGAGGTGGCGGTCTGGCCCGAGCCCGACAGGAAGATCAGCCAGACATAGCGGCAGAGCACCCGGCGGAGCGGCGCGATGGCCAGCGGCAGCGCGAGCGCCGCCAGCATCAGCAGGCCCGGCCAGATCAGCGTGATCTGGCTCACGAGGGCGCGGCCCCCGGGCAGCCGGTCGAAGGCGTTGAGCACCGCGCCGGCGTAGATCAGGCAGGCCAGGATCACCGTGGTGTCCTGCATGCGCTTGAAATTCCGCCAGGCGATCGTGTGGGCCATGCGCCAGTCTAGGCGAACCTCGGCGGCGCGCGGAAGGCGCCCGATGCGCATGTTATGCTTGCGCGTGCGATTCCGGATCCTGGCCCTGGCGGCGCTAGCCGCCGCCCTGCCGCCCGCCGCGCGGGCCGCCGAGGCGGCCTGCTGGTTCGAAGGCGGCGTCGTGGTCGTCACCGCCCAGGCGGCGGGGATCGCCGGTGATTTCATCCTCGACACCGGGACCGCGACCAGCGTCCTGCACAACACCGCCGCCGAGGCCGCCGGGATCGAAGGCCGCCAGACCGTGGGGGATGTCCGCCTGGCGGGGGTCACGGTTTCCGGACACACCCTGGCGGTGGCGCCGCTGGACGTGCGGACCTGGAACCTGCCCACCCCGGTGGCCGGCGTGATCGGCGCCGACGTGCTGAAGGGCTTCGTTGTGGACGTGGAGTTCCGCCCCTGCCGGGTCCGCCTGTCCAGGCCGGGCGAGGCCCCCGCCTTCCGCCCACGCGAGCGGCTGGCGCTGACCTGGGACGAGGGCCGACCCACCGCGCCGGCGGCGGTGTTCGACGGACGGCTGGCCGCCAGCGGCGCCTTCATCCTGGCCACCGGCATGGACGTCGCGGTCCGGCTCGCCGACGACCTCGCCTCCACGCCGGGCGCGGCACGGCCAAGCGAGGTCTATCCGGACGGTGTATGGCGCGCGCGGCTGGAGGGCTTCAGCTTCGGCGGACATACGGCCGGCACGGTGGCGGCGGGCCTTTCCAAGCCGCTGGGCCAGGCGGCGGGGACCCTCGGCGGCGAGGCCCTGGCGGCCTACAGGCTGCGGTTCGATTTTCCGGCCGGACAGGTGCTGGTGGCCCCCGGCCGGTAGGCTGTAGAAGACCCCGGCGCATGGAGCCCCAGCCCTGACCCCGACAGACACCCCTTCCCTGGACGCGGCGGCCGCGCATCGCGACGCTGGCCGCTACGCCGAGGCCAAGGCCCTGATCGCCCCGTGGATGACGCGGCCGGATCGGGCCGGCGACGCCCGGGGCCTGCTTGCGGAAGTGCTGCTGCTGGAGAAGCAGGAAGCGGCCGCCTGGGAGGCCGTGCGCGAGGGGCTGAAGCTGGGCGGGCCTTCGCCGATCCTGCGCCGGGCCCACGCCCGCCTGCTGCTGCGCCAGAACCAGCTGGAGGCGGCGATGGAGGAGCTGCAAGCGGCCCGGGCCGCCGCCCCCGACGACCCGGAAGCCAAGGTCCTGTTCGCAAGCGCCCTGATGGGCCGGGGCGAGTTCGCGCAAGCCGCCGCCCTGCTGGACGCGGTGCTCGCCGCGCGGCCGGACCTGGCCGCGGCTCATTCCGTGCGCGCCGCCATCCGCCTGCGCCAGGGTCAGGCGGACGCCGCCCTGGCCGACGCCGAGCGGGCCGCCGCGCTTCGGCCGCACCTGGCCGCCGGTTGGCGGCTGGTGGGCTCGATCCGGCTCCAGCGCCGCGAACTGGACGCGGCCATCGCGGCGGTGACCCGCGCGGCGCAATGCGATCCGGACGATCCGGACTATCTGGTCAACCTGGCGGAGCTGCACCGCGAGCGGGGGGACGCCGAGGCCGCGAAGACCTGGCTGGACCGGGCGCGCGCCATGCAGGAGGCTTCGCCCACCGCGCGCAACCTCAACCTGCAGGCCGCCGGCTTGCTGGACCTGGAGCGGCGCGAGGACGCGGCCGAGGCGGCGATGCGGTCCCTGGAGGTCGAGGACACACCCGACGGCCGCAAGCTGTTCGTGGCGGCCGTGAAGGCCTTGCGCCCGACCACCGCCCAGCCGCGGCTGGGCCACTTTCTGACCCGAGCCCTGGCCGAACCTTGGGGGCGACCCGCCACCGTTGTGCGGACCGCCCTGGCCTTGGTCCGGCTGGACCCGCGTATCGACCAGGCCATCGGGCGCGCCGCCGCCGCCTGGCCGCGCCGGCCGGACGCCGAAACCCTTCATGGCGAGGCCCTTGCTGCGCTCGACGCCGACCCCCTGCTGCTGGAGATCCTCGCCGGCGCGCCGGTCAAGGACGAGGAGCTGGAGAAATTCCTGACCTGCGCGCGCGCCGCCCTCCTGGGCGCGGCGGAGGACGGCCGGCCGGACCCCGCGCCGGCCTTCCACCTGGCGCTGGCGCGCCAGGCCTATGCGAATGAGTTCGTCTGGGGACTGGAGCCCGATGAGGCCGAGGCGGCCCGGGCGCTCGGCGAGCGGCTCGCGACCACCCTGGGGGCGGGCGGGCGCCCGGCGGTCAAGGCGCTGCTGGCGGCCGCGGCCTATGGCCTGCTGCAGGCCCTGCCCTGGTCGGACGCCACCCTGGCCGGATGGCCGGAGCCTGTCGCCGCCCTGCTCGACGAACAGGTGCTGGCGCCGCGCCGCGAGGCGGCGGGGTCGATCCCGCGCTTGACGCCCATCGACGACGCGGTGTCACGGCTCGTGCAGGACCAGTACGAGGCCAATCCCTATCCACGCTGGATGCGGTTGCAGGTGATGCAGGAACCGCTGCCGGTGAACCGCGCGGCCCAGGTGCTGCTGCCCAGAGCGCGGATCGATCACATCCCCGGCGGCGAACACCCCCAGATCCTGGTGGCCGGCTGCGGGACCGGGCAGCACTCGATCTCGGTCGCCAACCGCTTCCTGAGCGCCCAGGTGCTGGCCGTCGACCTAAGCCGCGCGAGCCTGGCCTACGCGCGCCGCAAGACCGAGGAGGCCGGCATCCAGGGGATCGAATACGCCCAGGCCGACATCCTCAGGCTCGGAGAGCTGGGCCGGGCGTTCGATGTGGTGGAGGCGAGCGGGGTGCTGCATCACATGGCCGACCCCGAAGCCGGGGCGTCGGTGCTTGTGAGCCTGCTGCGGCCGGGCGGCATCCTCGGCCTGGGACTCTACAGCGCCACCGCCCGGCGGATCCTGGAGCCCGCGCGGCGGATGGCCGCCGAACAGGGCTTCGACGCCAGCGCCGACGGCATCCGCGCGTTCCGGCAGGCGGTCCTGGCCGCGGCGCCCGGCGACCCGGTCCGCCATCCGCTGAGCCTCGGCGACTTCTTCACGACCAGCACCTGCCGGGACCTGATGTTCCACGTCCAGGAGCATCCGTTCGAGATCCCGCGGATCAAGGCGATGCTGCAGGCCCATGGCCTGCGTTTCCTCGGCTTCTTCCTCGAGCCGGAGGTCCTCAACGCCTACCGGCGCGCCTTCCCTCAGGACCTGGCGGGCGTCGACCTCGACGCCTGGGCCGCCTTCAAGGCGAGCAATCCCCACACCTTCCTGGGGATGTACCAATTCTGGGCGCAGAAGCCGGCCTGAACGAAAAAGGCCCCGGACGCATCCGGGGCCTTCGATCGTCTTGTCCGTGGCTCCTAGTGGGCCACGTTCCGCCAGACCCGGCGATAGCTGAACCACAGCAGCACCGAGAACAGCAGCAGGTAGATCATGGCCCCGAGGCCGAACTGCTTGCGCTCCGTCAGCTTGGGCTCGGAGGCCCAGGTGAGGAAGGCGGCCACGTCCTTGGCCTGTTGCTGAACGCTGGACGGGCTGCCGTCGTCGAAGGACACCTTGCCGGCCGCTAGCGGCGGGGGCATGGCGATGAAGCCGCCGTGCGGGGCCTCGCCCTGGCCCTTCCACGAACCGGAGACGTCGCCGGCCATGTAGTGGTTGAAGTGCTGGCCGGCGGGAACCTCCAGGCCGGCGGGCGGGGTCGCCGCGTAGCCGGTCATCAGCGAGTAGATGTAGTCGGCCCCGCCATGGCGCGCCTTGGCGATCACCGACAGGTCCGGCGGCAGGGCGCCGCCGTTGCCACCGCGCGCCGCGTACTCGTTGGGATAGGGCGAGAGGAAGGCGTCGGCCGGCGTGGCGGGACGCTGGATGGCGTCGCCGGTCTCGGTGTCGACGTCCGGAACCTGGATGTCGGCCGCCAGGGCCTTCACATAGGGGTTGTCGTTCGGGTTGGGGTGCTCGGCGCTGTAGAACGGCCCGCCCTTCTCCGCGAGGGTCCGGAAATAGACCAGCTTCATCCCGTGGCAGGCGGAGCAGACCTCGCGATAGACCTTGTAGCCCCGCTGGAGCTGGGCCTGGTCGAACTTGCCCAGCGGCCCGTCGAAGCTCCAGTTCAGGTGCTTCGGATGGGGCGTCTCGGCCGAAAGGGCCGGGCCTGCGACGAAAGCGAGCCCCAGGGCCGCGAGCGCGATACCTTTGCGCAGCATGAGGCTCAGCCCCTCTTTTCAGGCGCGGCCGACGCGCCCACGGGCGTCGTCGCCGGATGCGACAGGACAGGCGCGGAGATCGACTCCGGCACCGGAAGCGGCGTTTCCGTCAATCCGAGGATCGGGGTGATCACCAGGAAGTAGGCGAAGTAGTAGGTGGTCGCCAGGCGGCTCAGCCAGACGAAGCTGTTGATGCCGGAATCCAAGAGCGTGAAGCCCGGCCCGATGCCCGGGATCACCGGATCGTCGGGCAGCTTGGCGCCGCAGAGGCCCAGCACCAGGCAGACCAGCACGAAGATGAAGAAGTAGAGCCGCGCCGTCGGGCGGTAGCGCATGGAGCGCACCTTGGACGTATCCAGCCAGGGCAGGACGAACAACACCCCGATGGCGCCGAACATCGCCAGCACCCCGCCCAGCTTGTCCGGGATCGCCCGCAGGATCGCGTAGAACGGCAGGAAGTACCATTCGGGCACGATGTGCGAGGGCGTCACCAGCGGGTTGGCCGG
>CANJRI010000020.1 GCA_947476555.1 Caulobacteraceae bacterium | reverse complement strand
GACCATCCAACATCGGCGCTTGCAACACCGCAAAATCGCCGCCTAAATATCAACCCCAGATGAGGCCATCTCTCCGCTAAATCCGGACCCCACCTGTCTCAAAACATCTGACGACGTACACGTATGCCGCGCCGGACAGCAGGGGCTGCCGGGTCAGGAACCGGACCTTGAGGGCGGCCAGCGCGAAGACGGCGGCCATCGTCGTGGCGATAGCGAAGTGGGTGACGATCCCCAGCGCGACGGCAGGCGCGCCCAGCTTGCCGGCGGCCGGGCCCAGCCAGCCGGAGGCCACGCCCTGCCAGACGCTGGAGAACGGCCGATGCAGGACCACGACGCCAAGAATGCTGGCGTAGGCGAAGTCCACCAAGCCCGCGAGGAGGCCCGCCTTGAGGATACGGATCGGACTCATGTCTTGATCTTATAGCCCGTGCGGAACATCCACAGGCACACCCAGCCGGTCGCCACGATCAGGCCCAGCGTCAAGGCGACGCCGATCCGCAGGTCGCTCTCGGCGTGGTCGATGTACCCGTAGCGGAAGCCGTCGATCAGGTAGAAGAACGGGTTGAAGTGGCTCGCCGTGCGGAACGGCTCGGGCAGCCGCTCCACAAGATAGAAGGTGCCCGACAGGAAGGTCATCGGCATGATCACGAAGTTGGTCACCGCGGCCATGTGATCGAACTTATCGGCCCACAGCCCGCCCATCACGCCCACGAAGCCCAGGATCACCGCCGAGCCGAGGCCGAAGAAGGCGATGGCCCAGGGATGGGCGATGGGCAGGTCGGCGAAGGGCAGCACGGCCAGCCAGGTCACCAGGCCGACGACGATCCCCCGGGTGGCGGCGCCCAGGCCGAAGGCGGCCGCATGCTCGGCCGGGGTCAGGGGCGGGGTCAGGAAGTCCCCCATCAGGCCATTGAACTTGGCCTGGATGAGCGAGGAGGAGGAGTTGGCGAAGGCGTTGTTCATGATCTGCATCATGATCAGGCCGGGGGCCACGAAGGCCCCGTAGGCCACCCCGTGGACAGGTCGTCCGCCCCCCACCGCCACCACGAACACCAGCATGTAGAGCAGCGCGGTGACCACCGGGGCGGCCAGGGTCTGCATGCCCACCTTGATGAACCGGCGGACCTCCCGGAGGTAAAGGGTCTTCAGCCCCTCCCAATTGACCCCCCGATAGGCGCGTGGGGGCGGAGGGACGACGGCCGAAACGACGGGACTGTCTCGCATCACGCTGATGTGCGCGCCCTAGGCGCCGTGCGCAAGGGGGCGGCGACCCGACGCAACATCTAGTTCCTGTGGATGAAGCGAAGGGCGCCTATTGTGGCTCTTAGGGAGTTGTTTACTACTGATGGTGGTTGGTGAGCGGCAGGACGGCCGGGCGCCACAAGATGTTGAATCCCGGCGTTGTGGGACGCAATCGGGACCTTCGGCTGGAGGCGGGCATGGGTTGGACGGACGAACGGGTCGAACTTCTCAAGAAGCTCTGGCAGGACGGACTCTCCGCCAGCCAGATCGCGAAACAGCTGGGCGGCGTCACCCGCAACGCGGTCATCGGCAAGGTGCATCGGCTGGGCCTCTCTGGCCGCGCCACGCCTTCCAAGCCCCAGCGTACGGTGTTCAAGGCGCCCAGGCCCGCGCGGCCGGCCGCCGCGCCCTCGGCCCCGCGGCGGATCGCCGAGGCGGTCAGCAGCCCGCAGCAACCGACCCCGCTTCGCCTGGTGGACGAGGCTCCGGGCCTGGCCACCGTGCTGACGCTGGGCGCCCACATGTGCAAGTGGCCGATCGGCGATCCGGCCCTCGACAATTTCACCTTCTGCGGCCGCGGCTGCGATCCGGGCCCCTACTGCCTGGAGCACGCGCACGTCGCCTACCAGCCGGCCCAGGCCAAGAAGAAATCCGGCGCCGCCGAATTGGCTCGCAGCCTGCGGCGCTACATCTGAGATCCGTTGGGGATGGGGTAGCGTTCCGGCCGGCGCGTCTGGCTGGTTCGCTACCTTTCTGAGCCCGATCGGATAGTGTGCGCGCGATGAGCGACACGGCTCCCGCACTCGATACGGCTGACAACGCCAAGCCCTACTCGGTCTCGGAGCTGGCGTTCGCGCTGAAGCGCACCCTGGAGGACGCCTACGGCTTCGTCCGCCTGCGCGGCGAACTCTCCAAAGTCACCCACCACTCCAACGGCCACGTCTACCTGACGCTGAAGGACGAGCGCGCGGCCATCGACGGGGTCGTGTGGAAGGGCCAAGTGCGCGGACTTTCGGTCCGGCCCGAGCAGGGGCTGGAGGTGATCGTCACCGGCAAGATCACCGCCTATCCGCAAGGCTCCCGCTATCAGATCGTCATCGAAACCATGGAGGCGGCCGGGGTCGGCGCGCTCCTGGCCCAGCTCGAACGGCTGAAGGCGCGGCTGGCGGCCGAAGGGCTGTTCGAGGCCGCGCTGAAGAAGCCGCTGCCTGGGATGCCCGCGGTGGTGGGCGTCATCACCAGCCCGACGGGCGCGGTGATCCGCGACATCCTCCACCGGATCCGCGACCGCTGGCCCTGCCGGGTGCTGGTCTGGCCGGTGGTGGTGCAGGGAGATGCGGCGGCGGCCCAGGTGGCGGCGGCCATCCGCGGCTTCGACGGCCTGGACGGGGCTGGCGCCCTGCCCCGTCCCGATGTCCTCATCGTCGCCCGCGGCGGCGGCTCGGTGGAGGACCTCTGGCCGTTCAACGACGAGGCGCTGGCCCGGGCGGTCGCGGCCTGCGCGATCCCGCTGATCAGCGCCGTCGGGCACGAGACCGACACCACCTTGATCGACTTCGTTTCGGACCGCCGCGCGCCGACGCCCACCGCGGCGGCCGAGATGGCGACGCCGGTGCTGGCCGAACTGTCCGGCTACGTGTCCGACCTCGGCGCACGGATGCATCGCTGCGCCGGCCGCATGGTCGAGGAGCGCCGGGGCCGGGTGCGGCACGCCGACAGCGCCCTGCGGCGCGTGCCGGACCTGATCGAGATGGCCGCCCAGCGCTTCGGCATCGTCTCCGGCCGGCTGGGCGCGGGCCTCGAGCGCAACGCCGCCGCCCATGAGCGTGACCTGGTGCGGACCGCCTCACGCCTGACGCCGCTTCTGCTTCAGCGGCCCCAGGCCGTGCAACGGCAGCGCCTGGACAGTCTCACGGCCCGTCTAAGGCCCTGCGTGGAGCGGCGTGTGGAACGACTTTCCGAACGGCTCGCCGCCCTATCGAAGCTGCATGCTTCGGTGAACCCCGAGCGGCCGCTTGAGCTTGGCTTCGCCCGAGTGACCCGCGCCGACGGCAGCCTCGTCCGCGCCGGCGCGTCCCTGGAAAGCGGCGAGGCCGTGGACATCAAGTTCGGCGACCAGGTGACCCGCCAGGCGGTGATCGACGCCTCCGCGCCGGCCAGACCCCTCCGCCCGAAAGCGCGGTCGCCGGCCTCCAGCCAGGGCGACCTGTTCTGAGCGCTCGCGAGGCGCTAAATAGACGCCATGAACGCCCACGACCGCGACTTCACAGCCAGCGACCTGGCCAGGCTCCACTACGGCGACGCCGACTTCGCCATCCTGAAACCCGGGCGCTATGTGCTGTGCGCCGTCACCGGCCAGAAGATCGCCTTGGAGCATCTGCGCTACTGGAGCCCTGAGTTGCAGGAGGCCTACGCCGGCCCCGCTGAATCCCTCCAGCGCTGGCAGGAAACCCACCGCTAGGCCGCTGGCTTGTAGACCTCGTTCGGCCAGCGCCGGTGCACCCAGAACCATTCGCTGGGTCGGGCGCGGATGCGATCCTCGATGAAGGCGTTCACCTGGGCCACCCCGGCCGCCACGTCGGCCTCCTTGCGGCCGGTGTCCTGCAGCCGGATCGGTTCGTGGACGATGACCTTGAAGCGCACCCTGCCCACCCGCTGCACGCTCATCGGCTGCAGCGGCGCGCCAAACCTAAGCGCCAGGGTCGAGGGCCCCGGCGCGGTGTGGGCCATGACGCCGAACAGCGGCGCGGCGACGCCGCCGTTGAACTTCTGGTCGTTCATCAAGGCCACGGATTCGCCCCGCTCGAGGGCGCGCATCAGTTCGCGGGCGCCGTCCAGGCCCTTTGGCGCGAACAGGCGCACGCCGTATCGATACCGGCTCTCGCGGACGCGTCGGTCGACGTGTGGATTGTTCATCGCCCGGTAGGTGATCTGGCAGGTGACGCCGGCGCGCACGATCGCCGCGGACATCACCTCGAAACTGGAGAAATGTCCGGAGATGAACACCACCGGCCCCTCGCCCGCGGCGATCGCGGCCAAGCGCTCGGCGCCCTCCACCTCGACGCGGGACGGGTCGGCCATGATCCGGTCGAGGATCGGGAACTCGGCCATCCAGCGACCCAGTTCGCCCCACTGAGCGTCCATCAGGTTCGCGATCTCGGCGTCCGTTGCGTCCGGGAAGGCGATGCGCATGTTGCATTCGGCGACCTTCCGGGCGCCGGTCAGCGGACCAAGCCATCGGAACAGCCACGCGCCGAAGTCGGATACCGCCTCCACTGGGAATAGCCGCGCCAGGCCCGCGAAGAGCCCATAGGCCAGCGCCTCGACGCGCCAGGCGAGCTCTTGGGGAAAGGTGGGCGTCTTCGCTGCCATCAGCCCTTCCTAGCAAAGTGAACGGGCTGGCGCAGGACTTGCCGTGAAAAGACCAACGCGTCCCAGAAGGGGACGGTGTGGGGTCGGGCGTAAACCATGAGCGACGAGATCGACATGCATCTTGGCCGGCGGCTGCGGCGGCGGCGGCGCTTGCTTGGCCTCACCCAGCAGGAATTGGCCGTCGCCTGCGGCGTGCGGTTTCAGCAGATCCAGAAGTACGAGTGCGGCGCGAACCGAATGTCCGCCGCCCGTCTGTGGCGGTTGGCCGGCGCATTGGAAGCTCCCGTGAGCTATTTCTACGACGGCCTCTCCGAAGCCCAGCTCCAGGCGCGCGAAGGCCTCGACGTGTTCGCCCAGAAGGAGACCGAGGACCTGGTGCGGGCCTACTACGCCCTCGGCGAACAGCCCCGCCGCCGGCTGCTCGACCTGGCCAAGGCGATGAACGGTCACGCCGAGGCTTAAACCCGGCCGCGCGGCAGGCTACACCGGAGCCATGTCCCTCGATGCGAAACGGCTGGAGGCGCTGGACGCCTTCATCCTCGAACTCAACCGCGCCGCGGCGGCGGCCATTCTGCCCCTGTTCCGTGGGGATCATGGGCTGGACAACAAGCTTGGCGCGGCGGGCTTCGATCCCGTCACGGAAGCCGACAAGGGCGCGGAGCGGGCGATCCGGCGACTGATCGCCGAGCGCTATCCGGAGCATGGCGTCATCGGCGAGGAGTATGGCGAAGACCGGCCGGACGCCGAATTCGTGTGGGTCCTCGACCCCGTCGATGGCACGCGGGCTTTCGTGGCCGGCCTGCCGCTATGGTGCGTGCTGATCGGGCTGAGGCATCAGGGCCGTCCGGTGCTGGGCTCCATCGCCCAGCCTTTCCTGGATGAGGTCTATCTGGGCCACGCCGGCGGATCGCGACGGATCGCGCGGGGCGAAACCAGCCCGCTCAAGGTCCGTCCTTGCCCGTTGCTGACCGAGGCTGTGATCGCCACCACCGACCCTGAAGGCTGCTTCACCGCCGCCGAAGCGGGCGCGTGGACCCAGGTGCGCGCCGCGGCCCGCCTGGCCCGGCTAGGCTGCGACGCCTACGCCTACGCCATGGTCGCCGCCGGGACGATGGACCTTGTCGTGGAGGCAGGGCTGAAGGCTTGGGACATCGACGCGGCGATCCCCGTAATCGAGGGCGCCGGCGGGGTGGTCACGGACTGGCGGGGCCGGCCGGTGGGTCCGAACGGCGGTCAGGTGGCGATCGCCGGCGACCGCGCCTGCCTTGAGGAGGCGCTGGTCGCCTTGCGGCGCTCGGCGGCGTGAGACGACGCCCTCCCGGGATGGGAGGGCGGCCATCACATCACTTCTTGGGCGCGGACTTCCTAGCGGGCGCCTTCTTGGCGGCAGGCTTCTTCGCGACCGGAGCCTTCTTCACCGCGGCTGGCTTGGCCGTGGCTTTCTTGGCGGCGGGCTTTTTGGCCGCCGGCTTCTTGGCCGCGGGCTTCTTGGCGACCGGCTTCTTCGCGACCGGAGCCTTCTTCACCGTGGCGGGCTTCGCCGTGGCTTTTTTGGCGGCGGGCTTCTTGGCCGCCGGCTTCTTGGCGGCAGGCTTCTTCGCGACCGCCTTCTTGGCCGTAGCGGACTTCTTGGCGGCGGCCGGCTTTGCCGCGGCCTTCTTCGCGGCAGGCTTCTTTGCCGCCGGCTTCTTCGCCGCAGGCTTCTTGGCGGCGGCCGGCTTCGGCGCGGCGGCCACCTTGGCCGGAGCCGGAGCCGGCGTCGGTGCGGGCTTTGCCACAGGCGCCGGCGCGGCGGCCATCGCCGGGCGAGGAGCGGGCTTGGGCGCTGTCTTGCCGGCCAGCGCGTCAAAGACCTTCGTGAAGATGTTTCGCATGTCGTCTCTCTCCATAAGAATTTCGTGGAAGGCGCCGGGGACGCTCACCAGGCGTCCTTGCGGCAGGTTTCGGGCCGCCGCCGCTTGGGCGGCATTGTCCACCAGGGCATCCTCACCGGCCGAGACAATCTCCACGGGCGCAGTGACGCCGCGGAGCCGTTCGGGCTTGGCGAGGAAGGCGGTGGCGCTGAGCGCGAAGTCGAGCCATCCCCAGGTGGGGGCGCCCAACGCCAGGTCGGGGTTCGCCGCGATCTGAGCGCGGTGGCGCTCGAACCGGCGTCGATCGTGGGTGAGTGGGTTGCCTTCGAAGGTGTCCTCGTCGCGCAGGCCGCCGCCCGGCGTGAAGCGATGCGCCCGGCCCAGCAGCAGGTTCATGCGGGTTAACACCCGTACGGCCGACAGGCTCCTGCCGACCTTGATCCCCAGCATGGGAGCCGACAGCGCGGCGCCGGCGAAGCGGCGCTCGCCATGCGCCATGGCGAGCAGGGTCAGGCATCCGCCCATCGAATGGCCGACCGCGATCCAGGGCTTCGGCAACCGGTCCTCGTAGCTGTCGAGCAGGCGGCGGAAGTCCTCGAGGAAACTTCGGTAGCCCTTCGCGTGACCCTTGCGACGGTCCGGCAGTTCGCGCGACGACAGGCCCTGGCCACGCCAGTCATGCGCCAGCACCACGAAGCCGCGATCCATGAAATCCGAGATCACCTCGTAGTATTTTTCGATGGGCTCGGTGCGACCGCCGGACAGCACCACCGAGCCGCGAACCTGTCCCGCCGGCCTGAACAGCGCGGCGCGCAGTTTTGCCCCGCCGGCGCCCTCGAACCACTCCGCCTGGGCGCCTGCCGGGGCGGGCGCTTGGGGGATGTCGAGAAGGGGCGCCGAATCGCTCATGGGCTGGAGCTACACGGCTTTGGCGAACAAGGCCTGAATCTGCGGCTGCAAACTCATGGCCAGTTCCATGTCGGATAATCTCATCCGACCCGTCATCACCGCGCGCATGGCATCCAGTTCGCCCTTGCCGAGCGCGGTGAGATCGGCGCGGCTGATCGTGACGGTGAGATCGGCCGGTTTGTCGGCGTTGCTGACGTCGGCCCCGTCGAGGTGGATCACGCCTTCCCCCTTCAGGTCGAGCTTCACCGACTTGTCGAGAGCAACGCCGGAGGCCGCCGCGCGGCGGATGCGGTCCGTCAGGTCCTCAAGCGTGGCCATGGCCCATGGGGCTCCGCAGAATCAGCGCCGAGCTTCGCCTTGGGGGAGAGTCGTGTAAACCGTCCGCAACGTCTCAGGCGGGTTTGACGAATTTGAGCGTCATCCGATCGCTCTCTCCGATGGCGTCGTAGGGAGCATGATCGAAAGTGGGATCGTCGGGCTCGCCACGCGGCGACGACCTCCGCACTGGCGGCAGAGTCCAGACCCCGAACGGATGATCCTTGGTGTCCTTGGGATTGGCGTTGATCTCGCTGGAGCCGGCGAACTGGAAACCGGCCTCCTGACCGAGCTTGATGGCCAGGGCCTGGTCCACATAGCCATCGTCGGCGAGCACGTCGGGCACCTCGCCGGGCCTGGCGCGATGCTCCTCGACCCCCAGCACCCCGCCGGGCTTCAGCGCCAGGAAGGCGTCCTGGAACGCCTTCTCCGTCAGGCCAGCGGCCATCCAGTTGTGCAGGTTGCGCAGGAACAGCGCGAGGTCCGCCGACCCGGCCGGCGCCACCGCTCCGGACGTCGGCCCAAAGGCGGTGATCTGCACGTCGCCATAGAGTCTGGGGCGCTCGGACAATCGTCGACGATAGGCCTCCACGACGTCGCGCGCGGCCGGATCCGGCGGATCGGCGACCTGTAGATGCGCCGCGTAGAGCGCCCCGTTCGTCTGGGCCAGGAACGGCGCCAGGATATCGGTGTACCAGCCGGCGCCCGGCCAGAATTCGATCACCGTATGGCCGGGCTTCAACCCCCAGAATTCCAGGGTCTCGATCGGATGTCGCCACGGGTCGCGGGCCTTGTCCGCCGGGAGCCGCCAGTCGCCCGCCACGGCGGCGGCGATCGTGCTGGGCGGACCGGAGGCCGGCGCCTTTTCAACGGACCCGGGACGGCAGGCGGTCACAAGACCGGCGGCCAGGATCGCGCGTCTGGAAATCCAGGTCATCGGCGTCAACCCGGCTTGACGAACCTCAAGGTCATCCGGTCGCTTTCGCCGATCGCCTCGTACTTGGCGGCGTCGTAGGCGACATTGGCCGGGCGTCCGGGCCAGTCCTTCGTGAACGTCGGGAACGCCTTCGCGCGGTAGGGCGGCAAGGTCCATACGCCGAAGACATGGTCCTTGGTGTCCTTGGGGTTGGCGTTGATGTCGGACTGCGCCACGAGCCTGAAGCCGGCCTTCTCGGCGAGCGCCACCACGGTGGCGATGGAGAGATAACCGTCGCGCCCCTCCGTGGCCTGGGGCCTGGGATCTGCGCGGTGCTCCTCGATGGCCAGCACGCCGCCCGGCTTCAGCACCGCGTAGAAGTCGGCCATGGCCTTGTCGATCATCCCAGACCACACCCAGTTGTGGATGTTCCGGGCGGTCAGCACCAGGTCGGCGGACGCCGGCGCGCCCAGCGGTCTCGACTCCGGGCCGAAGCCGGCGAACGCCACCTTTCCGAACTTCGCCTCGTCGGCATAGCGCGCCTCGAAGGCCTTGCGGCCGGTGCGGGTGGCCTCGTTGGCGCTGGGAGCGTCCACGTCGGGGGCCGTCGCCACATACCGGCCACCGGTGGCCTTAGCGTAGGGCGCCAGAATCTCGGTCCAGTAGCCCGTGCCCGGCTGCGCCTCGATCACCGTGAGGCCGGGCTTCAGGCCCCAGAACGTGAGGCTCTCGACGGGGTGGCGATGGATATCGCGAACGACGTGCGCGGAGGCCCGTGCTGGGCCCTTCACCGCCGCTTCGAGCCTGGCGTCGGCGGCGTAGGCCACGGTCCCCGACACGGTGGCGACGGCGGCGGCTATCAGCAAGGCGCGCAACATTTTTTTGGTCCCTCCCAGAACGCGCCCGACCCTAAGGCGCCATGGGAAGTTCGCAATAGCTCAGTGGCCCCTTGAACCTCGAAACGACGCCCCTAACTCATCGGGCGGAAGGCGCTGGTTTCCGGGCCTTCCGGGCCGCAGCGAGGCCTTAAGGCTCGCCCGGGCTCAACATGATGCAACCTTGCTTGAAGAGAAGGATGTGACCGCAATGCGTACGATCGACCTTTCCCCCCTCTATCGCTCCGTCGTGGGCTTCGACCGCCTGGCCTCGCTGCTCGAGACCGCGGCCGCCGACGCCGCCACCGGCTATCCGCCCTACAACATCGAGCGGACCGACGAGAGCGCCTACCGCATCGACATCGCGGTGGCCGGCTTCCGTTTGGAGGAGCTGGACATCGAGGTGAAGGAGAACCTGCTCACCGTCCAGGGCCGCAAGACCGCCAACGAGGACGTGCGGCAGTACCTGCATCGCGGCCTGGCGGAGCGCGACTTCGAACGGAAGTTCCAGCTCGCCGACTACGTCGTTGTGGTGGACGCCAACCTGGCCGACGGCCTGCTGCAGATCGCCCTGAAGCGCGAGCTTCCCGAGTCGCTGAAGCCGCGCCGGATCGATATCGGCACGGGCGCCCTGATCGAAGGCGAGAAGGCCGCCTAAGGCGACCGCTCAGAAGTTGGCGGCGTCCGCGAGGGCGCCGCCTTTTCATCGAGGCGCTAGATCACGTCGTCGAGGCCGCGGGCGCCGTGCCGCGTCACGCCGGTGAGGTTGATCTGGCGCAAGCATGCGCCCGCGAAATTGGCCCGGCTGACGTCGGCGTCGGTCAGCAACGCCTGACGCAGATCCGCGCCGCTGAGGTCGGTGTTCTTCAGCTGTGCGCCCGTCAGGTCGCAGGGCAGGACGCGATCGCCGCCCAACAGCAGCGGTCCCATCTGCGCCTCGCGGAGGTCGGCCCCGGAGAGCTTGGCGCCGACCAGCCGTGCGCCACGCAGATCGGCCCGACGCAGGTTGCAGCCCCGCAGGTCGGCCCCCTCCAAGTGCGCGCCCTGGAGCTGCACGCCTTCCATGTCGAGTGCGTAGAACACCGCGCCCTTGGCCGAGAGGGCGGTGAGGTTGAACCCGCGCACGCTCTTCAGCCCGCGAAGGTCGGCGTAGTCGAACACCGAGGGCGCGCCCTCGCCGCCGCCGGTTTCGCACCACCGGGCGTGTTCGCGGATCATGGTGTCGTAGGGAAGGTCCTGGGTCGCGGGCTTGCCGGCCGGCTCATCGGTCAGCGCCCCCATCATGTTGGCGTCCATCACGTTCCAGGCGACGGTCTTGGCGCCCACCAGCACCGCGTCGCGCAGGTCCGCGCCGGCCAGGTCCGCGCCCGACAGGTCGGCGCCGGAGAGGTTTGCGCCCTTCATGGACGCCTGTTTGAGATTGGCCCGAACCAAGCGTGCGTCGCACAGCACCGCGTCGGTGAAGTCGGCGCGTACGGCGATCACTCCGGACAGGCGCGAACGGGCGAGGTTCGCGCCCGCCAGGATCGCGCCGCGCAGTTCGCCCGGCTGGGCCGGCGATCCCATTTCCAGGCGTCGGAAACCGAACTTGCGGTCCGCGGTCGCCAGACTGCCTTCCCGCAAGTCGGCCTCGAAGAGGTCGGCGCCGGTCAGATCGGCGTTGCGCAGCGAAGCGCCGCGCAGGTCCGAGCGGCGCATGGAAGCCTCGGTGAGGTTGGCGTCCTGCAGGTCCGCGCCGAAGAACGAGGCGTTGTCGAGCCGCGCGCCCATGAAGCGGCAGCCGACCAGCACCGCGCCGGTGAAGTCGGCGTCGCAGAGATTGCGGCCGGCGAAGTCCAGTCCGGTCAGGTCCTTCCACGCGAACATCGCGCGGGCGCCGCCGGGCTTGGAACTCCAGAGTCGATCATGCCGGGCGCAGATCGCGTCCGCCTCCGCCTGGGTCAGGCGGACCGAAACGAGGCTGTTGGCCGGGGCGCCGCGCATGCTGCCGAAACATTGTCCGATCGATCAGACGACAAGGTTATCGGAGCGGGATTAACGGCGTGTTTCCAGGGATTTAGCTGGCGAGTAGCCGATATAGAGGGCCGCCGCGTCGTCGGGCGACAACCCCTGCGTGAACCCGATACCGGCCGCGCGCAGGCGGTCCGCGCCCCGCCCACCCGCGAAGGCGGAGGGATCGGCGCACGCCACCACAACCCTGGCGATCCCGGCGCTCACCAGGAGTTCGCTGCAGGACGGGCCGCCGGCCGACCGCTCGGCGCAGGGTTCAAGGGTGACATAGGCGGTGGATCCGCGGGCCTGGTGGCCGGCTTGGGAGAGCGCGACCTCCTCGGCATGGGGCCGGCCGCCTTCGCCGGTGACGCCCTGGCCGACGATCCGGCCCTCGCGCACGATCACGCATCCGACCGCCGGGTTCTCGCCGGTCCGGCCGAGGCGGGAACGGGCGAGCCCGATGGCCCGGCGCATGAAGTCTTCGTCGGTCATGGCCGATGAGGCGCGCGCGCGAGGAACGCGGCCACTTCGTGCGCGTAGAGGCGAGCTATCCGGGTGGTGCCGTGGCCAAGGGTCTGCGCACTCGCAGGGATCAGGAACAGCCGGGCCTTGGGGAGGCGCTTGAGCTGGCGTTCCATCACGCCCGTCTCCACCGGATTGCGCTCGTCATCGGCGGAGTTGATGGCCAGCACCGGCGCAACGATACGCTCCAGCCCCTCGCTGGGGTCATAGTCGCGTGCGGCGGCGAACTGGTAGAGGACGTCGTTCGCGTCACTGGTGAACGGAGCGGCCAAGCTGCTCTCCACCAGCGCATCGCCAGCGGCGCTGGTGGGCAGGCTCTCCTGCATCGCAATGGCGCCGCCGTTGGAGGCGAAGCCAAAGAAGACGTTGGCCAACTGCACGGTAGCCGGCTGCGCGGTGTAATCGCCGCCCTTCCAGGCGGGATCGCGGCGGATCGCCTCCATCAGCATCCGACGAAGGACCCAGTTTCGCCCCGACATCGCCGCGGGCGTGGACGCCATGGGAACCAGGGCGTCCATGAAGTCGGGATGGGTCACGCCCCACACCCACGCCTCCATCCCGCCCATGGAATTGCCCATGACCAGCCGCACATGTCGGATACCCAGTCCCTCGGTCAGCAGCCGGTGCTGCGCTTGCACCATGTCGGCGTAATTGTAGTCGGGGAACGTCATCCGAAGCCCGTCCGAGGGCTTGGCGGATTTCCCGTGGCCGATAGCGTCGGGAAGGATGATGAAGTGCTTGGAGGCGTCCAAGGGCTGGCCAGGTCCGAACATCTCGCCGGCGAAGCGGTCGTCCAGGAAGTTGGGGCCCGCGCCCCCGGTCCCGTGCAGCAGCAGGACAGGCTCTCCAGCAGGATTGCCGAGCGTGGTGTAGTGCACCCGCAATTCCGGGGTCACTTGGCCCGTGTGAAATCGAAAGTCCCGCGCGATCCAGTCGCCCTCCTTGGCGGCGTAATCAGCTGCGAGCGCCGAATGGGAGATCAGCGAAAGAAGCATCGCGCCAAGCAGCGCGCCTACGGTGAGCAGCTTCATTCGTCCTCGCTCCATCCGCCTTCGGGCCTTCGCCGTTACAACGGGCGAACGTCCACCTTCCGGAACTTCACCACGCCCATTCCCGCCCCACGCTGCAGGCTGATGCGCCCGCTGGCGCGCTTGGCGTCCCGTGCGCCGTTCACCGTCTGCACGCCGTTGAGCCAGACGTCGAACCGGTCGCCCTGAGCGCGGATCTCCAGCACGTTCCATTTGCCAGCCGCCCTGGGCATTGGATCAACCTTGGCGAGGTCCACGATGGCGCCGGTGCCGTAGGTGGGATCGGGCCGCTCGTCGAAGAGGTTTACCTCGTAGGCGTTCTGCGCGTTCACCTCGCCGGGATTGGCGGCCCTGATGAAAACGCCGCTGTTCGCCTGAGGATCGATCCACACCTCGGCCCGCAGATGGAAGTTCGCGAAAGTCTCCTTCGAGACCAGATGGCCGACGCCGGTATCGGCCTGCGCCACGCCGTCCACGATCCGCCAGTTCGCGTCCCCCAGCGCCGTCCAAGCGTCCAGATCCCGGCCGTCGAAAAGGGCCTCCCCGCCAGTGGGCTGCGCCAGCGCGGCGGAGACCAGGCCCGCCGAAGCGCAGAGTCCGAGGGTGAGGAGAGTGCGTCGATGCATGGGCCGTTTCCATTGGCGCCGCTCTTGGGCGGCTGTCGCGCACCTTAGCGGCAAAATCAGCGGGCGGCCAAAGCTGGCGAGCCGCGCGCTCCGGCGCCGGGCAAAAGCCCGATCGGCTATTTCGATCTGCCCGCGGGAGGCGCGACCACGACGTCGCCCTGTCCGCTGGCGGCGAGCGACTTGCGGACGAAGCCGGACGCCTTCGCCTCTTCGACGAACGCGCTGACGTAGGCGGCCCCGGCGTCGCGTCCCTTGGGGATGCCGACGGCCTGGGGGACGTCCTGGAACCGACCCTGCATGATCCGCATGTCCGGGTTGGTGGCGGCGAACGCGGCAAGCTGCTGGCGAACGCCGGCCACCGCTTCGAGCTTGTCGGCCATGAACAGATCGATCATCGCCGTCCCGCCTCCGGTCGCCGCGCGCACCAGGGTCGCGTTCTTGATGGTGCGGGTGAGGTAGAGGTCATAGGCCGATCCGCGACCGACCGCGATGCGGACTCCCGGACGATCGACCTCCGCAACCTCGCGGAGCGGCGAATCCTTGCGGACCATGTAGGTCGCCTCGATCAGCGCGTAGGGCGAGGAGAAGTCGACGTCGGTGGCGCGCGCCGGCTCGACCGCCATGAAGGCGACATCCCAGCGATCCTCCTTCAGCGCGGCGAACACCTCCCCGGCCGCCTGGAACGGCACGAGGACGACGGGCACACCCAGGCGAGCGCCGAGTTCGCGCGCCAGATCCACGGTGACGCCGCGCAGTTCACCGCTCGCTGTCGTCTGCGCCAACACCGCGTTGCCCAGATTGATGGCGGCCCGAAGCGTTCCTGAGGGCGCCAGCGCGCGGACGGCTTCCCGCGGCGCCGGCGTAGCGGCCTGGGCGCTCCCCAGCAGCGCGCCACACAATGCGATCACCGACAGTCCAAGCCTGATCGCGAAAGACGCATTCATTCCTGACCTCACGGCGGCAGCTTGGCGTTCGCCGGCGGCGGGGGCCGGCTGCTTAGGTAGGCATGGATATCCGCGAGTTCGCCGTCGCTCAGGATCAAGGGGCCGTAGGGCGGCATCTGTTGCGGTGGCCTGCGGACGAAGGCCGTGAACGCTGCAAGGGGCGGCGGCGATGGCCCCAGCTTCGGGCCGCTGGTCGGCGAACCCTGGCCCTCGCGGCCATGGCATTGATCGCAACCGGATTTCAGAAAAGTCTCGCGGCCGACCTTGGCGTCGCCCGCCGCCGGCGTGGGTTCGGCCGCGAGGCCCGCCGACCCCACCAGCAGGCCGGCCATGACGAGGCTGCAAACCCGCTTCATCGCGGCTGCGTCCAGACATCGACCAGGGCGGGTTCGCCCCGCTTCACCACCGCGATCGCACGCTTCAGTGCGCCGGCGAGATCGCCGGGACGCTTGATCGGGCCTTCGGCGTACCAGCCCATGCTTTTCGCAAGCATGGCGTAGTCGATCGCCGGATTATCGATCTCGTTGCCGATCTTGGCGCGGTCCACTCCACGATTGCGGCGATTGCCCATGCGCTGAATGTGCATGACTTCCTCGTGGTACGATCGGTTGTTGTGGAGCACGGTCAGCACCGGGATCTTGTGGTGCGCCGCCGTCCAGAGCACCCCGGGCGCGTACATCATGTCGCCGTCGTTCTGAATGTTCACGGAAAGGCGGCCGTGTTTGCGGTTGGCCAGCGCGGCGCCGATGGCGGCCGGCAAGCCGTACCCGATGCCTGAGCCGCCGGAGACGCCAAGATACTGGTAATGCTTGGTGAAATCCCACAGGCGCAACGGCCAGCCGCTCAGATTGCCGTTGACCAGCGCCCAGTCCTCGGTGCGCACCGCTTCCCAGATTTCCGCCGCGAGTCGGGCCGTGCTGATGGGCGAGGCGTCCCACGCGTACAGGGCGTCCTGCCGGAAGCGCTCGCGCGCCGTGCCGCTGGCTCCAGCCAGCGCTTTGCCGCGCACCTCGATCGCCTCTCGGCGGTTGACGTTCAGTTCGCGGCGGACCGCTTCGATCAGCAGGGGCAGGGACGCCTCGGCGTCACCCGCGAGCGCCAGATCCACCGGCGTGTATCGCTGGAAGTCCTGATAGTTCGCCTTCTGCATCAGCTCCGTGGCGCTGATCGTCGCAAGCTTGGCGTTCGCCCTGACGATACGCCGTTCTGTCCGCTCTTCCTGGTCGATGAAGTTGTTCACAGCGCCGTAGAAGTTGGCGATCTCCAGCCCGACAACGACATCGGCGGCGCCGAGCGCCGCAACGGACCGGAATGTCTGGTTGAGGGGGTGACGTGTGGGGAAGTTCATGCGCCCCGCCGCGATCGGCGGAAGGGTGTTGGGCAATGAGCTGATCACGCCCGCCTGCAGCAGTTCGGCCAGGGTGACGAGGGAGGTCATCCCCGCCGGCGTGCGCGCCAGCCGGTCAGCCACGAACAAGGGCTGTTCCGCCGCCACCAGCATCTTCGCGAGCTCGGCGATGCCGCCCGAGTCGGCTTGCGGCGGCGCTGTCAGGCTGAGCTTGGGGATCGTCAACGGCCGATCGGTGTGGATCGGCCGCTCTTGCAGCTCGCTGTCGGCGACGATCACCGTGGGCGCCGTCGGCGGCGTCATGGCGGTCTTGTACGCGCGCACCGCGGACTCGCCGAAGTGCTGCAACGACATCGGCATGTCGTCCCACTTGGTGTAGTCGCGGACGGGCATCGCCGCGTCCTGCACGCTGTGGACCCATTCAACGCCCGGCGCGCGCATCGTGGCGTCAAAGGTGTTGCCCAGGATCAGGTACACCGGCACGCGGTCGCACCAGGCGTTGTAGAGGGCCATGGAGGCGTGCTGAACGCCGACGGTGCCGTGCGCCATCACGGCCATCGGCTTGAGCTCGGCCTTGAAGTAGCCGTGCCCCATCGCCACCGACGATTCCTCGTGCAGGCAGGTGATCAGCTCGGGCTTCGAATTGCCGCCGTAGTTGATGAGAGATTCGTGCAGGCCGCGAAAACTCGATCCCGGATTGGCGCAGACGTATTCGAAGCCCAGCGTCTTCAGGACATCGACCATGTAGTCGGAGCCACAGCGGCCTTCGGTCTTCACCTGCGCCGACGGGCCGCCGGCGGTTTGCGCGCCGGCCGGCTGCGCGGCTGTTTGCGCCGCCGCCGGGGTCGCGGCCTGCGCCGCCGCCAGGGCGCCGGTCGCGGCGGCGACCTTGAAGAACTTCCGCCGCTCGGAAGAAAATCCGTCAGAATCCGACATGCCTGATCCTATCCCCGCGCAGCGATCAGCGAAGCGCGGGAAATCTCCTTGAGCGTACGCGCCCCAGCGCCAACCATCGCCAGGCGCAGCTCGTTGTTCAGCATCTCGAGCACGCGATCCACGCCCTGTTCGCCGAAGGAGGCCAGCCCCCACACGTAAGGACGGCCAATGCCCACGGCGGTGGCGCCCAAGGCCAGCGCCTTGAAGACATCGGTCCCCCGGCGGAAACCGCCATCGACGATCACCGGAACCCGCCCTCTCACCGCCGCGACCACCTCCGGCAGGGCCTCGAGCGTGGAACGGCCGGTTTCCGTCGCCCGGCCGCCGTGGTTCGACAGGAAGATGCCATCGACGCCGTTGGCGATCGCCAGCTTCGCGTCATCGGGATCGTCGATGCCCTTGATGAGGACTTTCATCTTCGTCACGGCCCGGACCTTGCCGATGAAATCCCAGGTCAGCGCCGCGGACTGCAGGCGAACGCCTGTGGCGTCGATGCCCGCAAACATCGGTTTCGAGGACACCACGTTGCCGTTGCCGCCCGGCCCAGCCGGTCCATGGCAGGACACGCAATTGCGGGTGTCCTGGCGCTGGAAGCGGGTCTGCGTGATGGGATTGCGTCCGGCGGGCAGGTCCGCCGTGATCGCCACCGCCGTACATCCCGCCCGCTCGGCGCGCTGCAACAGCTTCGTCGTGACGGCGAAACTATCGGTCGTGTAGAGCTGGAACCATACCGGCGCGCCACGTCCCTTGATGACGTCCTCGACGCTGCGGGTCGCTTGCGTCGACAGCACCTGCAACTGGCCACGGTTCTTCGCGGCGAGCGCGGCGCCAACCTCGCCGTCCGGGTGGAACGCCCCCAGGCTGCTGACCGGGCACAATATGATCGGCGAGCTGAATTTCTGACCCAGCAGATCGACGCTCATGTCCATGTGGCTGACATCGACGAAACGCCGCGTACGCAGATGGAAGCGATTGAAGGCTTCGCTGTTGGTTCTGAGGGTCGCGTCGCCCTCGACGCCCGAACTCAGATATCCCCAGTGGGCCGGCGGCGTCACCTGCCTGGCCATGGCCTCGAAGTCGAAAACATCGAGCGCGTCCGAGGCCTTGGCGAGCCTGGCCCCTTCCTGCGCAAACAGGTCGGCCGTGGGAAGGCCCGCCAGTAGGGGACTGGCCGCCAGATACTGAAGAAATGCGCGCCGATCCGCCATGCTACTCCCGACTGACCTTCGACAGGCCGGTTCCCGACACTTGATGAGTGCAGCCAACCGATGGGACTGACAAGGCGATTTCCCGGGGCGGACCCCACAGGTTGTCAGCCGGGCGCGGTCGGTGGAAGCGGCGGGGCGCCGTAGCGCCGGCGCAAGGAAGAACGGCGAGCGGCCAAGCCCGCGGCGCCCGCATCCGCGGGCGCGTTGGGTCTTGGCCGCCCCCTCGTCTTAGAAGTTGCCGCGCACGCCGATCCGGAAGGCGCGCCCGAGCGGATCATAGGGGTTGAACCGCCCATCGACCCCAGTCATGCCGATCATGGCAAGATCCGGCGGCTGCTTGTCGAGCAGGTTGTTGACCACCCCAAAGACCTGGAAGTTGTCGTTGATCTGGTACTGAGCCGTCAGGTTCCAGTAAACCATCGACGGGAACAGGTTCTTGTTCACGGTGTTGGAAGCCGTGGTCTTGATGGCCTCGTAGCGCGGATCATCAGGCCCGATGAAGGACGGGTTCGACAGGACCTCGTTGAAGTAGTTGGCCTGCAGCTGCGTCTTCAGGTTCCCGATCGAGTAGTCGAAGTTGAACACCCAGTGCCATTCCGGCACGCCCAGCGACGAGCCGGCTGTGTTGAGCGAGATGCCCGCACCATCGACCGTGGTGAGCGTCGGCTGGTAGCCGCCCAGGGCGTGGATCTGCAGGCTGCCCGGCACGCCGATCTCTTCGGTGGGGACGTCGAAGCCGATGTCGAGGTCGACGCCCTTCGCCCGCAGCTGATTCTGGTTGTAGACGCGGGTTTCGACGATCGAGATGCCGTAGCCGGAGTTGTCGAAGGTGATGGCGCTGCAGTAGCTCTGAACGCCGGCGAAACAGCGGTTCAGGGTCTCCGCGCCGCTCACCGAGGCGATCACGTCCTTGATCTTGATCCAGTAGTAGTCGGCGGTGACGGTGAACCGCTCCAGCACGGGCAAGGTCGGACGCAGCACCACCCCGCCGGTGAAGGTCTGGGCGATTTCAGGCGTCAGATCGCGATTGCCGCTGTTGCGGACCTGCAGCGGGCCGACCTGCCCGTTGAAGGGGTTGCGGATGCCCTGGTTGGTGCCCGGGTTGCCGACGAGGAACAGCTCGTTGAGGTTCGGCGCCCGGATGTCGCGCGACTGGGTCGCGCGGAAGCGGAGGCCGTCCATCACGTCCCAGGTGGCGCCCACCTTGTAGGTCGTGACGGCGCCGCTGAGTTCATAGCTGGTGCGGCGGGCGGCGGCGTTGAAGTCCAGAGCCTGGGCGAAGGGCGCGTCGCGCAGCAGCGGCACGCCGATTTCCAGATAGCCTTCCTTCACGTCACGGGCGCCGGAGTAGGTGGTGGTGCCGCCGGTGGCGAACGACCGGGCGTCCATGCCTTCGCCAACGTTGCTGAGCTTGTCCTTGCGGTATTCGCCGCCCGCCGCCACGACGACGGGGCCGGCCCACAGGTCGAACAGCGAGCCGGAGATGTTGACGGCGAAGCTGTCCTGCCGGTTCTTGGTGGTTCCGCGGGTGGGCGTGCTGATGTAGCGGATCGCTTCCGGCGACTGGGACATCACGAACGGGTTCATCGGCGAGCAACCGTCCAGAATGAGCGCACGGTTGGTGGCGTTCACGTTGGGGTTGGTGGCCACGGGGCCGCAGATCGGCTGGCCGTTCGGGCCGGCGATCGCATAGGTGGCCGCGGCCAGGTTCGCGGAGTTGAGCAGCTGATGGTAGCGGCGGGCGTTGTGGTACCAGCCGTGGGACCAGGAGGCGTCCCACTTCCAGGTTTCGCCGATCTCGCCGCGCAGGCCGACGTTGGTCTGCTGGGTCCAGGCGGCGTTGTCCTGTTCGAAGCCCGTGTTGCCCTGGCTGTTGCCGGCGACGGCGACCGGGAGCAGGCCGAGGTTGAACTGGGTGATGCCGGCGGCGGTCATCCGGGCGCGGACATCGGCCGGGATGTAGGGGTTCGAGGCCAGGACCACGAAGCTCGACATGATGCCGTTCGGGATCTGCGAGTGGCCGGTGATCCCCTTGCCGTAGTTATAGGTGTAGCTGAAATCGGCGAAGGCGGAGACGCTGTCGGTGATGTCAAAGGTCGCGCGCGCCATGGTGGCCGAACGCTTCAGCGGCATGGCGAGGTAGAAGGTGCCAAGCGCGGTCAGGCCGTAGTTGCCGGTGCCGATCATCAGGTTGGACAGGGCGTTGCCGCCGGCCGGGGCGCCGATCTGCAGGCCGACCGGGACCTGGTAGGAGCTGCCATCCGGGTTGAAGGCGGTGCCGGCCAGGGAGGTCGAGGTGATGATGCCTTGGTTCAGGCCGGTGGCCAGGAACTCCACGCCGTTGGCGTAGAGGTTGGCCGGCAGCCCCATCGCCGTGCGCTGAGCAGCCGAGGGCGCGAGGATGCCCGGCTCGAGCCGGCCCCAGTCGCGGGAGTAGATGGTGCCCGTCCCCTGCGCCCGCGAGTACTCAGTGCCGAAGATGAAGTGGCCACGACCGTCCGCGAAGCTTCGGCCGTAGGCGAAGCCGAGGGTGTAGTTTTCGTTGTCGCCGACTTGCGTGGCGCCGACCTGGGCGTCCATGCGCCCGCCTTCCAGGCTGTCGTTGATCAGGAAGTTCACCGCGCCCGCGACCGCGTCCGAGCCGTAGGCCGCGGAGGCGCCGCCGGTCACGACCTCAACCCGCTCGACGAGGTTCGAGGGGATCCGGTTGGTGTCGAAGATCTGGGTCTCGGTGCCGACCTGGCGCATGCCGTTGACGAGCACCAGGGTGCGGACATTGCCGAGGCCGCGCAGGTTCACTGTCGCGAGCGGCGAGCCGTTGCGCTGGCTCTGGCTGACGCCCTGGTCCTGCTTGAAGGCCGGGATGTCATGGAGGGCTTCGATGATCTGGGCCGGCGCCTTCTGGGCGATGCTCGCCGCCGAGACCGTCGACACCGGCGTCGGCGCGGTGAGCCCGGCGGGCAGACGGGTGCCGGTGACGACCACTTCCTCGACCGCCCCGTCATCCTGGGCGTGGGCGGCGCCTGCGAGCGCCAGCGTCATTGCGAAGGTCGAGGCGGCGCCCAGCAAGGACAAACCGAATCTAGAGGTGTTCACGTCGTTGATTCCCCGTGTTTTTAGAGACTTATCGATAGGTCAAGAGTCGCCCTATCTCTGCGCGGGGCCCGCGTCCCATGGCCCCGGAACCGACGCAAGCAGAACGGACCCTGATCCGTTACTGCGGATGTCGAGTGTGCCTGCCGGGCAACTATCCGAAAGCCCGTGGTCTGCTCGCGATGTTCAGGGGAACGCCGGAAGTGTCGTCGCGCGGTCGGCGTCCAGGTAGCGGGCGGCGGTCGGCTTCAGGCTCGCGTCCAGCTCTATGACCAGCGGATTGCCGGTGGGCATCTCCACCTGAGCAATGGCGTCGTCGGCGACGCTGAAGATGATTTTCATGATCGCCCGCAGGGAGTTGCCATGGGCGGCGATCAGCACGGTTTCACCCGACTGCAGGCGCGGCGCGATCTCCGCCGCCCAGTAGGGCCCGACGCGATCCAGGGTGATCTTCAGGCTCTCGGTGGCCGGCGTCGTCACCCCGGCGTAGCGGCGGTCCTTCGAGACGTCGAACTCCGAATCGGCGGCCAGGGGCGGCGGCGGGGTGTCGTAGGACCGGCGCCAGACCAGCACCTGCTCGGCGCCGTGCTTCTCGGCCATCTCGGCCTTGTTGAGGCCGGTGAGTCCGCCATAGTGGCGTTCGTTGAGCCGCCAGTCCTTTGTCTCGGGCACATAGGCCTGGCCGGCCGCGTGCAGCGCGATCCAGGAGGTGCGGATCGCCCGGGTCTGGACCGAGGAATAGCAGCGGTCGATGGCGATGCCGGCCGCCTTGATCAGCTCGCCGCCCTTGCGGGCCTCGGCCTCGCCCTGGGGCGTCAGGTCCACGTCCACCCAGCCGGTGAAGCGGTTCTCCAGGTTCCATTGGCTCTGGCCGTGACGCAGCAGGATCAAGGTCGGCAAAGGGGTCGCTCCGGGTTGGGTGGCGTGGGGCTAGGGCCAGGGCCCTCGCGCGTCAAGACGCGCGGCGTTTGGCGCGCTATAGGAGCCCCATGCTCGACCGCTTCTACATGCCGTTCCTGGCCTTGGCGGCCCTGGCCGTCATCGCCCTGGCCAGCGTCTGGCCGCAGGGCCTGGGCGACCGCTCGCCCCCGCCTTTCGGCCACGAGCCGAAGATGCGCGACCCCGGCATGCAGGCGGCCCTTCAGCGCGCCGGAGCGGCGGCCCAGCGGCGCGTCGACGAGGCCCGCGAGGCCGTGCGGCAGATGCAGTCCGAGCGCTCGCCCTCCCCGCCCCCGTCCAGCCCGCCGCCCGCGCAATGAGCGATAGGGATACGATCGAGGTGGGCCGGCGTGTGCTGACTGCCGCGTCCCAAGCCCTGGCCACTCAGGCCGCCGAGCTGGCGGGCGGCTTCGCCCGCGCCGTGGAGCTGCTGGCCGCCGCCAAGGGACGGATCGTCTGCACGGGCATGGGCAAATCCGGCCACGTGGCCCGCAAGATCGCCGCCACCTTCGCCTCCACAGGCGCCCCGGCCTTGTTCGTCCACCCCGCCGAGGCCAGTCACGGCGACCTGGGGATGATCGGCCAGGACGATGTCATCCTGGCGCTGTCGAAGTCCGGCGAGGCCACGGAGCTGGCCGACGTGCTGGCCTACGCCGGCCGCTTCAAGATCCCGCTGATCGCGGTGACCGCCCAGCCGGAAAGCGCGCTGGGCCGAGCCGCCAACGTGGTGCTGCCGCTGACCGACGCGCCCGAGGCGACCGCCGAGGTCAGCGCGCCGACCACCTCCACCACCCTGCAGATCGCGCTAGGCGACGCCCTGGCCGTGGCGCTGCTGGAGCGCCGCGGCTTCAAGGCCGGCGATTTCCACGTCTTCCACCCGGGCGGCAAGCTGGGCGCCATGCTCCGGACAGTGGCCGACCTGATGCACGGCCCGGCCGAGCTACCGCTGGTGGCCGCCGAGGCGCCGATGCGCCAGGCGCTGCTGGTGATGAGCGAGAAACGCTGGGGGATCGTCGGCGTCACCGACCCGGCCGGTCGGCTGAGCGGCGTGATCAGCGATGGCGACCTGCGCCGCCACATCGACGGCTTGCTGGACCATACCGCCGGCCAGGTGATGACGCCGGGACCCAAGAAGACCGTACCGCCGGACATGATGGCCTCTGAGGCCCTGGCCCTGATGAGCGACCCGCCCCCTGCCGTCACCGTGCTGTTCGTGGTGGAGGGCGACCGGCCGGTGGGCATCCTGCATGTGCACGACCTGCTGCGCGCCGGGGTCATGTAGGACGAACCAAGCTGCGCCATGCGCGTTCGGGGATGGCCCAGGGCCTTCTCGATCACTAGAAAGCCGCTACCGCTTCGCCGGAGTCTCCATGCTGCCCTCGCCCAGAGCCGACCTCGTTCCCAACACCCTCGACTACGAGATGATCCCGCTGGTGAAAGCGACGGGCTTTCGCGAGTACGACGCGCGCTGGCTGTTCGGGCCGGACATCAACCTGCTGGGGATCGAGGCGCTCGGGCTGGGCCTTGGAACCTACATCCAGGAACTCGGCCAGAAGCGGATCGTGGTCGGCCACGATTACCGGCATTATTCCCTCTCGATCAAACAGGCCCTCACCTTGGGCTTGGTGGCCGCCGGCTGCGAGGTGCTGGATATCGGCCTGGCGGTCTCGCCGATGGCCTATTTCGCCCAGTTCGAACTGGACGCGCCCTGCGTGGCCATGGTCACCGCGAGCCATAACGAGAACGGCTGGACCGGCGTGAAGATGGGCGCCCAGAAGCCGCTGACCTTCGGCCCCGACGAGATTGGCCGGCTGAAGGAGATCGTGCTGACCGGGACCTGGAAGGCTCGGGCGGGTGGGTCGCTCACCCACGTCCCCGGGGTGATCGAGAAATACATCGCGGACCTGGCGTCCCGGGTCAGCCTGACCCGTCCCCTGAAGGTCGTGGCCGCTTGCGGGAACGGCACGGCCGGCGCCTTCGCTCCCGAGGCCCTGCGCCGCATGGGCGTCGCCGTGGTCGTCGAGATGGACTGCGAGCTCGACTATTCCTTCCCCAAGTACAATCCCAATCCCGAAGACAGCGTCATGCTGCACGCCATGGCCAAGACCGTGCGCGAGATGGGCGCGGACTTGGCCCTCGGCTTCGATGGCGACGGCGACCGCTGCGGGGTGGTGGACGACGAGGGCGAGGAGATCTTCGCCGACAAGATCGGCCTGATGCTCGCCCGCGACCTGTCGGCCCTGCACAAGGACGCCATCTTCATCGCCGACGTGAAGTCCACGGGCCTCTACGCCACCGACCCGATCCTGAAGGCCAATGGCGCCAAGACGGTCTACTGGAAGACCGGCCACTCCTACATCAAGCGCAAGACCGCGGAGCTGAACGCGCTCGCCGGCTTCGAGAAGTCGGGCCACTTCTTCTTCAACGCCCCCCTCGGCCGTGGCTACGACGACGGGCTGGTGGCGGCGGCGGCGATCCTGGCGATGCTGGACCGCAATCCGGGCAAGAAGCTCTCGGACCTGAGGAAGGCCCTCCCCCCGGCCTTCACCTCCCTGACGATGAGCCCGCACTGCGCCGACGAGGAGAAGTACGCCGTCGTCGATGACGTGGTGCGGGAATACCAGCTGCTGGCCCACACCGGCGGCACAATCCTGGGCCGGAAGATCGTCGACCTGGTCACCGTCAACGGCGTGCGCGTCGCCCTGGAGGACGGCTCCTGGGTCCTGGTCCGCGCCTCGTCCAACAAGCCCGAGCTGGTGGTGGTGGTCGAGAGCATGCAGTCCGAGGACGACATGCGCCGGCTGTTCCACGAGGAGGTGAAGCCGCGCCTGGCCACGCGCCCGCAAGTGGGCGCCTACAACCAAGAGATCTGAGGTAGCGCGGCGGGCGCCGGCGTGCGAAAGCGCGCCCGAGCTGTCGGCAGGGGATTGGCTGCATGAAGGTCGCGATGATCGGGACGGGCTATGTGGGCCTCGTCAGCGGGGCCTGCTTCGCCGACTTCGGCCACACCGTCACCTGCATCGATAAGGACGCCGGCAAGATCGAGCAGCTGAAGGCCGGCGGCATTCCGATCTATGAGCCGGGGCTGGAACTGCTGGTCGCCCAGAACGTCAAGGCGGGCCGCCTGTCCTTCGCTACCGACAGCAGGGACGCCGTGCGCGAAGCCGACGCGGTGTTCATCGCGGTGGGCACACCGTCGCGTCGCGGTGACGGCTATGCGGACCTCTCTTACGTCCACGCCGCGGCCGAAGAGGTCGCGGGAATGGTGGAGGGCTTCACCCTCATCGTCACCAAGTCCACCGTGCCGGTGGGGACGGGCGACGAGATCGAGGCCATCGTCCGGCGCATCAATCCGGCGGCCGACGTGGCCGTGGTCTCCAATCCGGAGTTCCTGCGGGAAGGCGCGGCCATCGAGGATTTCAAGCGTCCGGACCGGGTGGTGGTCGGGACCGAGGACCCGCGCGCCCAGGCGGTGATGCGCGAACTCTACCGGCCGCTCTATCTGAACGAGACGCCGATCCAGTTCACCAATCGGCGCACCAGCGAGCTGATCAAGTACGCGGCCAACGGCTTCCTGGCGATGAAGATCACCTTCATCAACGAGATGGCGGACCTCTGCGAAGCGGTCGGCGCGGACGTGCAGCAGGTGGCGCGCGGCATCGGGCTCGACAACCGGATCGGTGGGAAGTTCCTGCACGCCGGCCCGGGCTACGGCGGCTCGTGCTTCCCGAAAGACACCGTCGCCCTGGTGCGCACGGCGAGAGACGCCGGCGCGCCGGTGGAGCTGATCGAGACCACGGTCAAGGTCAACGACGAGCGCAAACGGGCCATGGCCCGCAAGGTGCTGAAGGCCCTGGACGGCAATGCGAAGGGCAAGACCGTCGGCATCCTGGGCCTGACCTTCAAGCCCAACACCGACGACATGCGCGAGGCCCCGTCGCTAGCCATCGTGCCGGCGCTGCAGGACCGGGGCGCGCGAATCCAGGCCTTCGATCCGGAGGGTATGGAAGAGGCGCGCCATCTGCTCGCGGGCGTGGACTTCAAGGACAGCCCCTACGCCGTGGCGGAGGGCGCCGACGTCCTGGTGATCGTGACCGAGTGGGACCAGTTCCGGGCCTTGGACCTGGACCGCATCAAGCTGATCATGAACCGGCCGGTGCTGGTCGACCTGCGGAACATCTACAAGCCGGATGACATGCGCGCCCGCGGCTTCACCTATTTCAGCGTCGGTAGGGCCTAAGCTGCGGCCTTCTTCACGGCCTGGGCGATCTCCTTGACCACCTGATTGACCAGCTTCTCGTCGTCGCCCTCGGCCATCACCCGGATGAGGGGCTCGGTCCCAGACGCCCGCACCACGATGCGGCCGGAGCCGTTCAGGCGCTGCTCGGCGTCGGCCAGCACGGCCATGACACCGGCGTCCTCCAACGGCTTGCCGGCGGCGAAGCGGATGTTCTCCAGCTTCTGAGGCACCGGCTCGAACTGGCGGGCCAGGGAGCTCATCGGTTTGTCGGACTGCTTGAGCACCGCCAGCACCTGCAGGGCGGCCAGCAGGCCATCGCCGGTGGTGGAGAAATCGGAGAGGATCAGGTGGCCGGACTGCTCGCCACCGACGTTGAATCCCCCCTCGCGCATCCGCGCCATGACGTAGCGGTCGCCCACCTGGGTGCGTTCCAGCGACAGGCCACGCCCACGCAGGAACCGCTCCAGGCCGAGGTTGGACATCACCGTGGCCACCACCCCGCCGCCGGTCAGCCGCCCGTCGGCGCCCCAGGCCGACCCGATCAGGGCCATCAGCTGGTCGCCGTCGACCATGTTGGCCTTCTCGTCGCAGATCAGCAGCCGGTCGGCGTCGCCGTCCAGGGCGATGCCGATGTCGGCGCGGTACTCCTTCACGACCTTCTGCATGGCGGCCGGGCTGGTGGAGCCGCAGTCCTGGTTGATGTTGAAGCCGTTGGGCTCGACCCCGACCTTGATGACCTCGGCGCCCAATTCGTAGAGCGCCTCGGGGGCCACCTTGTAGGAGGCGCCGTTGGCGCAATCGATGACGATGCGCATGCCCGCCAAGCTCAGCCGCTTGGGGAAGGTGGCCTTGGCGATCTCCACGTAGCGGGCCTGGGAATCGTCGATCCGCTGGACGCGGCCGAGACCCTGGGGCTTGGCGAGGCCCTGCTGCAGGCCCTCGTCCATCAGGGCCTCGATCTCCAGTTCCTTCTCGTCGGAGAGCTTGTAGCCGTCGGGCCCGAACAGCTTGATCCCATTGTCCGCGAAGTGGTTGTGGGAGGCCGAGATCATCACGCCCAGGTCGGCGCGCATCGAACGGGTCATCATCGCCACGCCAGGCGTCGGCAACGGGCCCAGCAGGCGCACGTCCATTCCCACGCTGGCGAAGCCCGCCACCAGGGCAGGCTCGATCATGTAGCCGGAAAGCCGGGTGTCCTTCCCGATCACCACCAGGTGGCGTCGCTCGTCCCTGGACATGAACAGCTTGCCCGCGGCCATGCCGACCCGCAGGGCGACCTCGGCGGTCATGGGATGGCGATTGGCCTCGCCCCGGATGCCGTCGGTGCCGAAATAAGCGCGCTTGCTCATGTTTGCTCTCGAAACGATGCGAAACTCAGATTTAGTCGACGCGAGCTTAGCCGATGATATTGCGGCTGCGTTAGAGGCGCGAGCGGAAGTGACCGCTCAACATGAGGGAAGACGGGGCCATGTGCGGCATCATCGGCATCGTCGGGAAAAGCTCGGTCCAGGAGCGGCTGCTCGAAAGCCTCAAGCGGCTGGAGTACCGCGGCTATGATTCGGCCGGGGTGGCCGGGATCGTGGAGGGCCGGCTGGCGCGGCGCAGGGCCGCCGGCAAGATCCGTGCGCTGGAGGACGTGCTCAGCGCCAATCCGCTGAACGCCACGGTCGGCATCGGCCACACCCGGTGGGCCACGCACGGCGCGCCCACCGAGGCCAACGCCCACCCGCACAAGGCCGGCCGGGTGACGCTGGTGCACAATGGCATCATCGAGAACTACGCCGAGCTGCGCGAGACGCTGAAAGCGGAGGGGCGCACCTTCGAGAGCCAGACCGACACCGAGGTCATCGCCCACCTGCTGGACCGCGAGATCGCCTCCGGCAAGGCGCCGCTCCACGCCCTGAAGGCCACGCTCGACCAGATGTCGGGCGCCTACGCCCTGGCGATCCTGGTGGAGGGCGAGGACGGCCTGATCATGGGCGCCCGGCGCGGCAGCCCCCTGGTCGTCGGCTTCGGCGAGGGAGAGATGTTCCTCGGCTCCGACGCCCTGGCGGTGGGCCCCTTCACCAGCCGCATCGCCTATCTGGAAGAAGGCGATTTCGTCGCCATCGACCATGGCTCCGCCCGGATCTTCGACGAGACTGGCGCCCCCGTCGAACGGGAGGTGAAGACCGTCCCGGCCTCCGCCGCCCTGGTGGAGAAGGGCAACTACCGCCACTTCATGGAAAAGGAGATCCATGACCAGCCGGAGGGGTGCCAGCGCACCCTGGCGGCCTATCTGGACACCCTGGAGGCCCGCGCCGCCATGCCCGGCGGTGTCGACTTCGCCGCCCTGGAGCGCATCCAGATCGTAGCCTGCGGCACCGCCTACATCGCGGGCCTGATGGGCAAGTATCTGATCGAGCAGTTGGCGGACCTGCCGGTCGACGTGGAGATCGCCTCGGAGTTCCGCTACCGCGCGCCGGCGCTCAATGCGAAATCGCTGGTGATCGCGGTCTCCCAGTCCGGCGAGACCGCCGACACCCTGGCCGCCCTGCGATACTGCAAGGCCAAGGGGATGAAGAGCGCGGCGGTGGTCAACGCCGTCCAATCGACGATCGCTCGCGAAGTGGACGTGGTCTGGCCGATCCACTGCGGGCCGGAAATTGGGGTCGCGTCCACCAAGGCCTTCACCGCCCAGGTCAGCGTCATGACCGCCCTGGCCGTCGCCGCCGCCCGGGCCCGCGGCCGGATCGACGCGGACGAAGAGCAGCGGTTGGTGCGGGTGATGCTGGAGGCGCCCAGACTGATCGCCGAATCCATCAAGCTGGAGGAGTCCGTCCGCTCCATCGCCGTGGAGGTCGCCAAGGCCCGCGACGTGCTCTACCTCGGCCGCGGACCGATGTACCCCCTGGCGCTGGAGGGGGCGCTGAAGCTGAAGGAGATCAGCTACATCCACGCCGAGGGCTACGCGGCCGGAGAGCTGAAGCACGGGCCCATCGCCCTGGTCGACGAGGCGACGCCGATCGTCATCCTCGCGCCCTACGACAGCTATTTCGAAAAGTCCGCCTCCAACATGAGCGAGGTCATGGCGCGGGGCGGCCAGGTGGTGTTCATCACCGATCCGGAGGGCCAGCGGCATGCGCCGGCCGGCGCCCAGGTGGTGGTGACGGCCCCGCGCTGCGACCCGCTGATCGCGCCGCTGGTGATGGCGGCGCCGATCCAGCTCCTGGCCTATCACGTGGCGGTCCTGAAGGGCGCGGACGTGGACCAGCCCCGCAACCTGGCCAAGTCGGTGACGGTGGAATAGGGCCCAAACGCAAACGGCCGCCCCGAGGGGCGGCCGCGCAATTCCGAAACCTGTCCGCTTATTGAGCGGGGGGCGCTTCGGCCGGGGCGGGGGCCGCAGCGTCAGCGGCGGGAGCCATCGCGTCAGCGGCCGGAGCCATGGCGTCGGCCGCAGGGGCTTCCACGACCGGGGCGGCGGCGGGGGCTTCTTCTTCGACCTTTTGTTGGCAGGCGGCGAGGCCCAGAGCCATCGCGCCGACCGTGAGAATGCGCAGCATCATTTTGTTTCGCTCCCCTGAGGGTGAATCCCTCGGACTCAAACCTTACACAAATTCGTGTGATCGCAAAATCGTGATCGACTGAACTACGGGGTTTTTGACGCCGACGTCAGTGGATTTCCGGAGCCCCGTCCTCTAGCCAGAGGGATCGACGGAGGCCGGTTCGGCGTTCCGTCAGCCGCCAGGTGAAGCTAGCGTCGGTGAAGGGGCCAGAAGCGAAATGACCAAGGCGGTGAAGAAGGCCGTCCTGCCGGTGGCGGGGCTGGGAACGCGGGTGCTGCCCGGCGCCAAGACCACGCCCAAGAACCTCCTGAATGTCGTCGACAGGCCGATCCTGTCCTACATCGTCGAGGAGGCGCGGGCCGCGGGCATCGAGCATTTCGTGTTCATCGTCGGCCGCGGCCAGGGGGCGATCGAGGACTATTTCGACGCCAACCCGGAGATCGAGCAGGCCCTGGAGGCCAAGGGCAAGACCGACATCCTGGCGGAGATGCGCCGTGAGGTGGGCGAGCCGGGCCAGATGAGCTTCATCCGGCAGATGGCGCCGCTGGGCCTCGGACACGCGGTGTGGTGCGCCCGGCACGTGATCGGCGACGAGCCCTTCGCGGTGATGCTGCCGGACATGCTGATGGCCGCCCAGCGGCCCGCCTTAGCTCAGGCGGTAGAGGCCTATGAGAAGACTGGCGGCAACATCGTGGTGGTGGAGCCAGCCCCCGAGGGCGAGGCCCACAAGTACGGCATCGTGGCCCTGGAGAAGGGCGATGGCCGCCTGAACCGGATGACCGGCATGGTCGAGAAGCCGGCGCCGGGGACCGAGCCCTCCAACCTGTTCATCTCGGGGCGCTACATCCTGCAGCCCGAGATCTTCGAGATCCTGGAGACCCAGGAGCGGGGCGCGGGCGGCGAGATCCAGCTCACCGACGGCATGGCGGCCCTGATGAAGCGGCAGGACTTCCACGCCCTTGAGTACGAGGGGATCACCTACGACTGCGGCGACAAGATCGGTCTCCTGCGGGCCAACGTCGCCTTCGCCCTTGCCCGTCCGGAGCTCGCCGACGCGGCGCGGGCGGCGATCAAGAGCCTCCTCTGATCTTCCTCACGACCCACGACGAGGGGTCAAGGACAAGGTCAAAAGCGGCGGCGTCGTAATAGACAGCATACGCTCGCGAGCCGGTGTGGCGCGGCGCATGTCAGCCGCATACCCAGTCGACAACTAGGCTTTCTATTTGACGGCGAGCATTGTCGGCGCCGACATCGCGAATTCGCGGAAGATCGCGGATGACCTCAAAGGGCGGAGGAGCGTCATGAACATTACTCACGCGAAGCGTAGCATGCTGTTGGCGGCACTCTTGAGTGGCTCAGTGTTTGCTGGTTCTGCAAGCGCCCAGGACAGCAACCAGGAACTCGCTGCAGCGGTGGCGCAAGTTAAGCAGATCGAGGCGGATCTGGCTGCTTCGCGCACCCGTCGAGACGCCATCGAATCGGACAAGTTCATGGACATCCACGGAAGCGGCTGGCTCTACAACAAGGCGGAAAGCCATGCGTTGAGCCAGAATCTCGGAGCGAGCCGGGGGCTTAAGGTGATAAAGGCCGAGCGAACGGGCCCCGATTTTGTGGCGTTTAGTAAGGATCTCGTTGTCGAGAGTACGATGACGACGACCTACTACGAGGTGCCCAATCCGCAAGACGTCGCACGAGCAGCGGGCACGATGACCAACGACCCGGCGGCCTTAGCGAGGGCGGCGCAAAACCAGCGGGGGCCGGGCCCCGGCGAAACCTACGCGCCCAACCCCTATCGCACGCGGCTGACCAAGATTTGGCATAGGATCGACGGCCGTTGGCAACTCGTGCTTTCAACCGCCACGCGCGTAGGGTTGAAAGTTGTCCCCGGCATGCCTTGATCCCAGGTTGAAGGTCTTCGTCTTCGGTTACGGCTTCACCGGCCAGGCGCTCGCCAGGCGCCTTCTCCACGATGGCTGGGAGTTCGCGGCGAGCTATCGGACGCCGGGCGACGCTCAGCGGATCGCCGCGGACGGCGGGCGGGCGGTGGCGGCCGACGATCGCAGGGGTCTGGCGGCGGCCTTGGCCAACGCCACGGCGGTGCTCATCACCGCGCCGCCGGGCCCGCAAGGCTGCCCGGGTCTCTCGGCCCTGGTCCCGGCCCTGGCCGAGGCTCGCGCCTTTCCCGATTGGACCGGCTACCTCTCGACCACCGGCGTGTATGGCGACCGGCGCGGACGCTGGGTCACGGAGGCCAGCCCCCTCGCGGCCCAGTCCGTCGAGGGCGCGCGCCGGGTGGGGGCGGAGCGGGACTGGCTGCAGGCGGGCGCGGGCATGGGGCTGACGGTGGCGGTCTTCCGCCTGCCCGGCATCTATGGCCCCGGCCGGTCCGCCCTCGACCGGCTTCGCGAGGGGAAGGCTAGACGCATCGCAGCGCCCGGCCAGGTGTTCTCCCGCATCCACGTGGAGGATTTGGCGTCGGGGCTCGCCGCCTCCATCGCCCAGCCGCGGGCGGGCGCGGCCTACAATCTCTGCGACGACGAGCCGGCGCCCAACACCGAGGTCATCGCCCATGCCGCCGGCCTGCTGGGCATGGAGCCGCCGCCCGAGATACCGCTCGCCGAAGCCGGGTTGTCGACGGCCGCCCTGCGCTTCTACGCCGAGAGCAAGCGGGTCTCGAACGCCCGCGCCAAGGCCGAGCTCGGCTGGCGGCCCGCCTATCCCACCTATCGCGAGGGGCTGGCGGCGATCCTGGCGAAGGGCGGCTAGGCCAGCGCCTCAATGGCCGCGATCAGGCGGGCCAGGTCTTGCGGCCGCGAGAGGCGGTGGTCGCCGTCCTTGATCAGCGAGAAGACCACGTCCTCGCCCTTCAGCGCCTGGGCCAGCTCCAAGGCGTGACGCCAGGGCACGTCCGGGTCCTGGCCGCCCTGGAGGATGCGGACGGGAACCTCGATCGGGATCGGCTCGCCGCCGAGGATGGTCCAGCGGGCGCCGTCCTCCAGCAGGGCGCGGGTGATCGGCAGGGGATCGCCATAGTCCGAGGGTTCGCGCCAGACGCCGTGTTCGGCGAGGTCGGCCAGGGCCTGCTCGGTGAGTGACGGCCGGATCAGCGCTTCGGTGAAGTCCGGGGCGGGCGCGATCAGCACCATTCCGCTCACCCGCTCGGGCCGCGCCAGGGCCACCAGGCAGGCGAGCCAGCCGCCCATGGACGAGCCGACCAGCACGGCCGGGCCCTCCACCAGCGCGTCGAGGACGGCGAGGGAATCCGCCCGCCAGCGGGTGATGGTCCCGGCCTCGCGCTCGCCGGTGGACTGCCCGTGCGCCAGATAGTCGAAACGCACGAAGGCGCGGCCGCTAGCCAAGGCCCAGTCGGCCAGGGCCTGGGCCTTGGTCCCGGCCATGTCCGAGAAGAAGCCGCCCAGCCACACCACGGTGGGGCCTCGGCCGGCCACCGCGCGCCAGGCCAGCCGCTCGCCATCCGGCCGCTCCAGGAACCCGCTGGTTTCGCTCATGACCGCCTCTTATGCCGGCGCGGCGTTTCGGGCTATGCAGGCGCGTGCCCCTACCGCCAGATTTCACGCTATTGCAGGTCGTCCCCGAACTGGACACCGGGGGCGCCGAGCAATCCACCATCGACGTGGCCCAGGCCGTGGTCCGCGCCGGCGGCCAAGCCCTGGTCGCCACCCGAGGCGGCCGGATGACCGCGCGGCTGCAGGCCGACGGCGGGCGCCTGGCGCAGATGCCGGTGCAGACCAAGAACCCGCTGGTGATGCTGGGCAACGCCGCGCGGCTCGTGACCCTGATCCGCCAGGAGAAGGTAAGCCTGATCCACGCCCGCAGCCGGGCCCCGGCGTTCGCGGCGCTCTGGGCCGCCCACATCACCCGCACGCCGTTCGTGGCCACCTACCACGGGATCTACCAGGCCCGGAGCGGGCTGAAGCGCTGGTACAATGCGGTGATGACCCGGGGCGACCTGGTGATCGCCAATTCCGACTACACCCGAGACCACCTGCTCGCCGAGCATGGGATCGACGCGGCGAAGGTGGTCACCATCCCGCGCGGCGTGGACCTCAGCCGGTTCGATCCCGCCTATGTGCCGCCGAGCCGGGTCGAGGCGCTGCGGCTGGCCTGGGGGCTCACGGCCGATGGGCGGGTGCGCCTCCTGCTTCCCGGCCGGCTGACCCGGATCAAGGGACACCTCACCATTGTCGAGGCGGCGGCCCGGCTGGCGGCCGAGGGCCGGGACGACTTCCAGATCCTGTTCGCCGGCGACGACCAGGGGCGGGTGGGGTACGCGGCGGAGGTCGAGGCCGCCATAAACGCGGCGGGGCTTAACGATCGGGTGCGGATCGTCGGGCATTGTGACGACATGCCCGCCGCCTACCTGCTCTGCGACCTCGCCATCCTGCCGACCACGGTGCCAGAATCCTTCGGCAGGGCCGCTGTGGAGCCGCAGGTCATGGGCAGACCGGTGATCGCCGCCGACCACGGCGGGGTGACCGAGACGGTCGTCGACGGGGTCACCGGATGGCTGGTCCCGCCTGGGGACGCCGGCGCCTGGGCCGCGGCCATCGGCCGGGCCATCGACCTTGGTCCCGGCAAGCGGGCCGAGGTGGGCCACGCCGGCCAGAAGCGCGCCCGCCAGCTCTATTCCGCCGAGGCCATGTGCGACGCCACCCTGGCGGCCTATGGGCGCGTGCTGGAGGCCCGCGCCTGATGGCCCGCCGGATGGAGAAAATCCTGGTCATCAAGCTGTCCGCCCTGGGCGACTTCGTCCTGGCGCTGGCGGCGGCCAAGCGGATCCGGGAGGCCCACCCAAAGGCCCACATCACCCTTCTGACTACGCCGCCGTTCGAAGCCCTGGCCAAGTCCTGCCCGTACTTCAATGCGGTGGACATCGGCGGGCGGCCGGAGGGGTTCAACGCCTGGGTGGCCTTGCGCAAACGGATCAAGGCCGCCGCCTACGACCGGGTCTACGACTTGCAGACCTCGGCCCAGTCGGGGCGGATCTTCCAGGTGCTGAGGCCGAACCCCCCGGCCTGGTCGGGGATCGCCTTCGGCTGCGCCCTGCCGCACAAGAACCCGCTCCGCAATTCCATGCACACCCTGGAGCGCCAGGCCGACCAGCTGATGTACGCCGGCATCTGGGCCGACGCCCCCACGGCGCCGGGGACGGCGCCGCGGCCCGACCTGTCGTGGATCCTCAAGTCCGCGCCGGGGGACCGCCCGGTGCCCGGCGGCGTGAGGCCCCGCCCCTACGCCATGCTGGTGCCCGGCGGCGCGGCGCACCGGCCCGAGAAGCGCTGGCCGGTGGAGCACTACGCCGAACTGGCGCGCATCCTCTATTCCCGCGGCCTCGACATCGTGGTGATCGGCGGGCCGCAGGAGACGCCGCTGGCGCACGCCATCCAGCGCCAGACCCCCCGGGCCCGCGACCTCACCGGCCGGACCGATTTCGAGCGCATCGCCATACTGGGCGCCAAGGCGGCCCTGGCGGTGGGCAACGACACCGGCCCGCTGCACCTCGCCGCCGCCGCCGGCGCCCCCACCATCGTGCTGTTTTCAAAGGCTTCCGACCCGGCGTTGTCGGCCCCGCGCGGCCGCGTCGCCATCCTGCAGGCGGAGAAGCTGGCCGCCCTGCCTGTGGCGCAAGTGGCGCAATCGGCCGCTTCCCTCGCGGCCGCGCCTTGATCGCCCGCTAACCCTTCGTCATATACTGCTGGCTGCACCGGAGCGCCTGACGCGTTCCGGCGTCCACGCGTATCAACAGACCCCGTTTCAACAGACTTAGGAGCACTGCCTATTCGCCGCCCGATGCAAACGCCGCCCGTGAAAGATGGGCCGCGAATGAACGAAGATATCCGCGTCCCCCGCGTCCTGCTCATCGACCAGCATGGTGAGAAGCAGGGAGTGATGCCGACCTCCGCCGCCATCGAGGCGGCCGAGGAAGCCGGCCTGGACCTGGTGGAGATCGTCCCCAACGCGGATCCGCCCGTCTGCAAGATCCTGGACTATGGCAAGTTCAAGTTCCAGGAGCAGAAGAAAAAGAACGAGGCGCGCAAGAAGCAGAAGGTGGTGGAGCTCAAGGAAATCAAGCTCCG